>NZ_JAAFHA010000004.1:0-72124 GCF_010365055.1 Rhodoferax sp. | reverse complement strand
TACCGCGTCGCCAAAGAAGCGGTAATGAAGGCTGGGCAATATGCCTACCGTGACCGCCGTACCAAAAAGCGTGTCTTCCGTCAGTTGTGGATTGCCCGTATCAATGCGGCTGCGCGTCAGTGCGGCATGACCTACAGCCAATTCGCCAACGGCCTGAAGAAAGCGAATATCGAGATTGACCGCAAGGTCCTGAGCGATATCGCTGTGCACGACATGGCCGCATTTGCCAGCATCGTGGATCAAGTCAAGGCCAAGCTGGCAGCTTGAGTTCGCGCTGGTATGCTCTTTAATTAGTAGCATGCTATGCAATAATGACAAGGGCTAGAGCTTTAAAAGGCACTAGCCCTTTTTCAATGAAATCGAAGTTTCAGTGAAGACCCGCTTGTCCACAAGTGACATCGGAACCGCAAGAGAATTCAAGAGAATTTATGAACGAGTTGAACAGCGTCGTTGACAACGCCAAAGCCGCCTTTGAGCAAGCCCGCACCCCGGCAGACCTGGAAAACGCCAAGGCGCTATTTCTGGGCAAGTCGGGCCGCATCACGGAGATGATGAAGGGCATGGCTGCGCTCGCCGTGGATGAGAAGAAGTCCCGCGGCGCCGCCATCAACCTTGCCAAGCAGGCCATTGAAGCGGCATTGAATGGCCGCCGCCAGGCGCTGGCCGATGCCGAATTGCAGCTGCAGCTTCAGGCCGAAGCACTGGACGTGAGCCTGCCAGGGCGCCAATGCGGGCAGGGCAGTCTGCACCCGGTCTCGCTGACCCTGGAACGCATTGAGGCGATCTTTGGTTCTATGGGCTTTGATGTCGCGCAAGGCCCGGAAATTGAGTCGGACTGGTTCAATTTCACCGCCCTGAATACACCGGAGGATCACCCGGCGCGTTCCATGCATGACACCTTTTATGTCGAAGGCGGTACTGCCAGCGCCCCCAACCTGTTGCGCACTCACTCCAGTCCGATGCAGATCCGTTATGCGGTGCAACACGTCAAACGCCACCGCGCGGCGGCGGGTGCCGGGCAAGCGCCAGGCTTGTTTTCAGGCGATATGCCCGAGATTCGCGTGATCGCTCCTGGACGCACCTACCGCGTCGACAGCGATGCCACGCATTCGCCCATGTTCCACCAGTGTGAAGGCCTGTGGGTTGGTGAGAACGTCAGTTTTAAAGACCTTAAATTTGTCTTTACCGATTTTTGTCGCACCTTTTTCGAGTCGGATGATCTGGTGTTGCGCTTTCGTCCCAGTTTCTTTCCGTTCACCGAGCCCAGTGCCGAAATTGACATCCAGTTCCAAAACGGACCGCTGGCGGGTCGCTGGCTCGAAGTGGCCGGTTCGGGCCAAGTCCATCCCAACGTGATTCGCAACATGGGCCTGGAGCCCGAAAAATACATTGGCTTTGCTTTTGGCATGGGGCCGGACCGGCTGGCGATGCTGCGCTATGGCGTGAATGACCTGCGCTTGTTTTTTGACGGGGATATCCGCTTTCTGTCGCAATTCCAATCATAAGAAACCGATTAAAGAGTCATCATGCAATTCCCTGAATCCTGGTTGCGCGAATTCTGCAACCCGCCGCTGTCCACTGAGCAACTTGCGCAGACGCTCACCATGGCAGGTCTTGAAGTGGAAGAAGTCAAGCCCGTTGCCCCGCCTTTCAACCGAATTGTGGTGGGTGAAATCAAGGAAGCGGCCCAGCATCCCAACGCCGATCGGCTGCATGTCTGCCAGGTCGATGTCGGTCAGGCCGAATTCCTCACCATCGTCTGTGGCGCGCCCAATGCACGGGTCGGCATCAAGGTACCGGTTGCCTTGGTCGGCGCGGCGCTGCCCCCTGGTGACGATGGCATGCCCTTTCTGATCAAGGTAGGCAAGTTGCGGGGCGTTGAAAGTTACGGCATGCTTTGTTCGGCCAAAGAGCTCAAGCTGTCCAATGACCATGGCGGCTTGCTGGAGCTCAGCAGCGCTGCCCCCTTGGGCCAGGACATTCGCGAGCATTTGAAACTGGATGACACCTTGTTCACGCTCAAGCTCACGCCCAATCTGGCCCATTGCCTCAGTGTCTACGGCGTGGCGCGTGAAGTCGCGGCGCTGACCGGTGCACCGTTGACGGCGCCCAGTTTCCCGGCGGTCAAAGCCAGCGGCGCCGAAAAATTGGCCGTGAAGGTGAGTGCCCCTGATCTGTGCGGGCGCTTCTCGGGTCGCATCGTGCGTCGCGTCAATCCCCAGGCCCCTACGCCGTCATGGATGGTGGAGCGGCTGGCGCGTTGCGGCCAGCGCAGCGTCACCGCGCTGGTGGATATTTCCAACTACGTGATGTTCGAGCTGGGCCGCCCGTCGCATATTTTTGATCTGGACAAGATCCACGGGGGGCTCGACGTGCGCTGGGGCAAGCCCGGTGAACAACTCAAACTGCTCAATGGCAGCACCGTCACGGTGGATGACAAGGTCGGCGTGATTGCCGATGAGCTCGAAGTCGAGTCACTCGCGGGCATCATGGGCGGGGACGCGACGGCGGTGTCGGACGACACGCGAAATATCTACCTGGAGGCTGCTTTTTGGTGGCCGAAAGCCATCGCGGGGCGCTCACGCCGCTTCAACTTCTCGACCGATGCCGGGCACCGCTTTGAGCGCGGCGTCGACCCGGACCAGACGGTGGAGCATCTCGATCGCATCACGCAGTTGATCGTTGACATCTGTGGCACGGCCGACACCACTTGTGGCCCGATTGACGACCAGCAGGTCAACCTGCCAGTTGTGCCCGCCGTCAGCCTGCGCGTGGCACGCGCCTGCAAAGTCATTGGCATGCCCTTGAGCCAGGCGCAATGCGCGGACGCGCTTGAGCGCCTCGGGCTGGCCATCACGCAGACCGAGGGCATCATCACCGTGGCACCGCCGTCGTACCGCTTTGATCTTCAAATTGAAGAAGACTTGATTGAAGAAGTGGCGCGCATGGTGGGCTACAACAACCTGCCGAATACACCTCCCCTGGCACCGATCACCGCCAAGATTCGCCCGGAGACGCAGCGCAGTGCGTTTGCCCTGCGCCGGAGCATCGCCGCGCTGGGTTATCAGGAAACCATCAACTTCAGCTTTGTTGAGGAGCGTTGGGAGCACGAGCTTTGCGCCAACCCGAATCCGATCAAACTGCTGAACCCGATCGCCAGCCAGATGAGCGTGATGCGCTCGTCGCTGCTGGGCTCGCTGTTGCAGGTTTTGAAGTTCAACCTGGATCGCAAAGCCCAGCGAGTGCGCGTTTTTGAGCTTGGCCGCGTTTTCTTGCGCGATGACTCCGTCAAGAACACCGATGCCACGGTCGAAGGGTTCGATCAGCCCATGCGCGTGGCAGGTCTGGTATCTGGCACTGCTGATGCTTTGCAATGGGGGCACAAAGAGCGGCCGGTCGATTTCTTCGACATCAAGGGTGATGTGGAGACTTTGCTGGCGCCACGCCAGTCCGTCTTTGAGCCAGCGGAGCATCCCGCGATGCACCCGGGCCGCTGCGCCCGCGTCTTGCTCGACGGCGTGGCGATTGGCTTCGTCGGAGAGTTGCATCCCAAGTGGCGCCAAGCCTACGATCTGGCGCAAGCCCCGCTCATGTTCGAGCTCGATCTCGATGCCTTGCTGCAGCGACAGGTGCCGGCATTCACCAGCGTCGCCAAGCATCAGGCAGTGGACCGGGATATTGCGGTGATGGTGACCGATAAGGTGACGCATGCTGCCTTGATGGACGCCATTTGGTCCGCACCCACGGCGGGTCTGCTGCGCAACGCCGTTTTGTTTGATATCTATCAACCGAAACGTGCACAAGATTTGGATGCGTCCAGCTTGGAGAAAAGTTACGCAGTACGCTTGACCCTCAACAGTGAAGAAGCCACGCTGACCGAAGAACAGATCGACCATGCGACGCAAGCGGTGCTTGCTTCGCTCCTGAGTAAATTGGGTGCGCGTCAGCGAACCTGACGAATCACCCTCACCCCGAACAAGAAGCGAAGACACCATGGACCTGTCGGTTGAAAGCCTGGAGATGCCAGCGCTGACTAAAGCGCAGCTGGCTGAATTGCTGTTTGAGAAAATCGGCTTGAACAAGCGCGAATCGAAAGACATGGTGGACGCCTTTTTTGACTTGATCGCTGACAGCCTGGTCCGGGGCGATGACGTCAAGATATCAGGTTTTGGAAACTTTCAGATTCGCACCAAGGCGCCGCGCCCAGGGCGTAACCCACGCACCGGTGAGACCATCCCCATTCAGGCGCGTCGGGTCGTGACCTTTCATGCCGGCTACAAACTCAAAGAGCAAATTCAGGATCAAGATCTGCTACCTTTGGCGCCATAGCGTCGGCTTGTGGTTATTTGGCGTCCAGAGTTATTTGCTGCTTTACACCTCGTGGAGACTGGGGTAATCTGCAAAATTATTCTCCGAACGCATTGATCTAAATGGAGAACTCCCTCCCTCCCATACCTGCCAAACGCTATTTCACCATTGGTGAGGTGGGCGATTTGTGTGGCGTCAAACCGCATGTGCTGCGCTATTGGGAGCAGGAGTTCACACAGCTTCGACCTATGAAGCGGCGCGGCAACCGTCGCTACTATCAGCACCATGAGGTGCTGATGATCCGGCGTATCCGGGATCTCCTCTACGACCAGGGGTTCACGATCAGTGGCGCGCGCCAAAAAATGCAGGAAATCCTGCAGACTGAACGTGACAAAAAGAACAATGGTGAAATGTCGTTGGATGGCATCGAGGTTATTGAGCTCAATGATGCCGAATTGAATGACTTTGAGGACACCCAGCTGAATTTGCCGTCCAATGGCGTCTCAGACCCGATGCTGTTGGTACGCCAGGAGTTATTTGAAATTCGTGAACTCCTGTCCCCGTCACGCTGAAGCGGCGGTTGGCTAACGGTTATAATCTCACGCTTGAACGGTGTGTGGCGCAGCCTGGTAGCGCACTTGCATGGGGTGCAAGGGGTCGAAGGTTCGAATCCTTTCACACCGACCAATAAATACGGGGGTTAGCAGCTTTATCGCTTGCTAACCCCTTTGTCTTTTTGGCTTCACTCTGCCCGAGTTGCCCGCAGGCGTTGTATGGTGCTGCCCTCGGCTTTAGCAGCAACAGCCGCGCTCAGGCGCAACACTTCAGCACGCGGTGGCGTCGCGGTGGCGTCCCAATCGCTCAGGACGATGCGGCGCAGACCGGCGGTCATCTGGTGGTCCGCGGGCTTGTGGGTGTGGCCATGAATCAGTGTGCTAGCCTGGGCCAGGTTCAACCAATGGCAGGTCATTGGCTCATCAAGGTCGGCATACGGCACCCCGCTGCGTTTGTGGGTCTCGCTTTGTCTGCGCATGTCCTGCGCCATTTGCTGGCGTTTCGCCAACGGCAGGCTCAAAAAGTCCTCTTGCCACTCTGGACTGCGCACCTGGGCGCGAAACTGCAGGTAGTCGGTGTCGCCCAGGCACAAGGCATCGCCATGCGACAGCAACCATTGTTGTCCTGCAAAGTTCAGCACGCTGGGGTCATTGAGCAAGGTCAGCCCGCCGGCTTGGGCAAAGGCCGCCCCCATTAGGAAGTCGCGGTTGCCGTGCATCACGAAGATGGACAGCCTTTGCGAGGCGGCCTTGAGAATCTGCGTGCAGCCGGCTTCAAAGCCAGGCGTTGCCAACACATCGTCACCGACCCACACTTCGAACAAATCGCCCAGGATAAAAACGGCGTCAGCCTGCGTCGTCTGCATGAAGCGTTGCCAGGCGTTGAAGGTGGCAGGCTCGCTCGCCTGCAAGTGCAGGTCGGAAATGAAATCAAGGCGCCGCCAGTGGGCAGGCGCTTGCAGTACCGGCCAGGGAGGCGCCACCGTTGGCGCCATGCTCCTGGGCCCGCCCGCCGTCATGTCAGAGTGCCACAGCCTTCTCGATCACGACGTCATCCACGGGCACGTCATCGTGGTAGCCTTTGCGCGCGGTCTTGACGGTCTTGATTTTGTCAACCACCTCCTTGCCCGAGATAACCTTGCCAAACACGGCGTAGCCCCAGCCTTGGGCTGAAATGGCGGTGTGGTTCAGGAAGCCGTTGTCGGCTACATTGATGAAAAACTGCGCGGTGGCTGAGTGGGGATCACCAGTGCGCGCCATGGCCACCGTGTAATTGAGATTCTTCAGACCGTTGTCGGCCTCGTTGGGGATGGGTTCATCGCCCTTCTTTTCCTTCATGCCGGGCTCCATGCCCCCGCCTTGCACCATGAAACCGGGAATAACACGGTGAAAAATCGTGTTGTCGTAATGGCCTTTTTTGACATAGCTCAAAAAATTCGCCACTGTTTTTGGCGCCTTGTCCTGCTCGAGTTCAAGGGTGATGACGCCGTAATTGGCGATGTGGAGTTCGACTTGCGGGTTGCTCATGATTTACTTTACCAGGGTTGCGGAGTTGATAAGAATCGGGGTTTTCGGCGCGTCCGAGCCAAAGGGGCCAGCCGGGCCGGTGGGCACAGCCTTGATTTTCTGGATCACGTCCATGCCGCTGGTCACTTTGCCGAACACGGTGTAGCCAAAATCGCGCTCGCTGGGGTCCAGAAATGCGTTGTCTTTGACGTTGATGAAGAACTGAGCCGTTGCCGATTGCGGGTCACCGGTCCTGGCCATCGCAAGTGTGCCCGTGACGTTCCTTGGACCGCCTTTGGCCAGAGCTTCCCGGCCTTCGTGCGCCACCGGCGCCCGGGTCGGTTTTTGCACATATTTGGCGTCAAAGCCACCGCCCTGGATCATGAAGTTGGGGATCACGCGGTGGAAGATGGTGCCGTCGTAGTGCTTGTCCTGGACGTACTGCAAGAAGTTCGCCACCGTCTTGGGTGCTTTGTCGGGGTAAACCTCGACGACGAAGTCGCCGGCTGATGTGGCGAATTTCACTTGGGCTGGCGCTTGTGCCCAAGCTTCTGGTGCTATTGAAAAGATAGCTGCTACCCCAATAAATGCGGGGGCTAGAGCCGAAAAACGTATAAATTTCATCCAATAATTCCTTCGTAAAATATTTTCCAATCGCTGCCTTGACGCACCCAGTATTGCCGCTTGGTCGGCCCCGTGCGGGTGCCATCGGCCACTTCGCCAAAAGTGACCACCATGGTGTCGGCGGTGTCGGTCCAGCGCAGCATGGACAGGTCCTTGAGTTGAATCGCGCGTCCCTGGACCTTGTTCAATTCGCTGCGCAGCGACGGCGTCCACTGCGTCAAGGTCTTGCCGTTGCTGTTGAAGCTGGGGCTGTAGAAACTGAGCACCTGGTTCATATTGCCGCTGGACTTGGCGTTTTGCCATGCGGTCAAGGCGGCTTCAAAAGGTTTGCTCTCAGAGCGGGCCGTGTTGGGCGTGACCCATTTCAGGCTCTGCGAGATCACGACTGGCGTAGTGCGGACCTCAACCGTGCGGATCAGCGCCATCAAGTCGGGGTTGGCCAGCACGACGCAGCCGTCGGTGGCCAGAGGCGCGCGTGAAAACTGGCTGGGTGGCGTGCCATGCAGCCAAATGCCGCCGCCTGTTTTGCCGCGGGCGCTGTCGAGCACGTTGGGGTAATTGATGGGCAGGGCACCCGAGCCGTAGAAGTCTTTGAGCGACTTGGGATCCAGGTTGCTGGTGATGAAGTAGACGCCCATGGGGGTTCGCAGGTCACCCTCGGCGTTTTTTGACAGTCCGGACTTTCCGATAGAGACGTAATAGTCGGCAATCAGTGTCAGTCCGGTGGGTCGGTTTTCCAGCAGGTACAGGCGCGAGCGCGACGCATCGATGGCAATGGCGTGTTTGTTGCGCGCGGACAGCGCCAGGAATTGCGAGGGAAGCGCCCCCGCAGGCGGGCGCTCACGCAATGCCTTCAAGCGCATCTGCGACTCATCACGGAGTTCACTCAGCACCGGGGCGCCGGTTGAGCGAAGGGGTTCAGGCACGTCGCCGACCATCCGGACAGGTCGCGTGCGTGCGGCCAGCAGGTCGCCGTAGACCAGTTGGGCCAATTGGAAGTGCGGGTGGTCTTTGACCAGTTGCTCGGCCTTGGTCATGGCTTCAGAGGTCTGCGCCTTGGCCATGAGTTGGTAGATGGTCAGCAGGCGCGCTTCTGCCAGATCGGCATTGGGGACCGCTTGTTGCCGGGCGCTCGCGCCAGGCTTGGCTTTGGCCACGGGCTTCTTGTGCGCGGCCGCGTTAGCGCTCATCGCCAGTCCGACCAGGGCTGGGAAAAAGAGAATCAGAAAATACCGCTTCATGATGACATCAGGCGATGAATGAAAGCCGTAAAGCCAGCCAAGCGCGCTGTGACCCGCGGGCGGTCATCAGTTTCCCGTGCTTTCCTTGACGATCAGCCACCGGTTACCGGTCTTGACCAGTTCGAGCGTCTTGCGGCTCGACACCGCCAGCGTCCCCGAGCGGTAGTCCTGGCGGAATTTGGCCACGGCTTGGGCACCATTGACCGTGACGTTGACGTGGTCGAGTTTGACGCTGATGGTGTTCTTGCCGACGATGCGGCTGCGGCGGTCTGCTTCCCAGGCGTTGCGCGACTGTTTGCCGGCCGGGTCGAATTCTTTGCCATAAGCGCCCAGGTAGGCCGTCATGTCCTTGGCTGCCCAGGCTCTGGCCCAAGCCTGCACGGCCTCTTGCACATCTTTGGCGTCCTTCGTTGCGCTGTCGCTGGCGGCGGGCTTTGCCGCTGCAACCGGGGCACTCGTGGCCGATGGTGGTGCTGGCGCAACCGCAGGCGGTGCGGTGGGCGCTGGTGTTGATGGTTTGGCGACCGCCGCAGGGGCTGCAGCCAGCGCGGCGGTGGCGGGGCGCTGTCCCTTGTTGTTGGGGCCAAATAATTCCCGAATCAGGGCCAGCTTGGGCGGTACCGCCGGATTGGCGCCATCGAGTTGCAGCGCCTTGTTATAGGCCTGGCTGGCCAGACGTGCGTAAATGTCGCCCAAGTTTTCATGCGCCGTGGCGTAGCTGGGGTTGGTGCGGATGGCCATTTCCAGCGCGGCCCGTGCCTTGTCAAACTGGTTTTGGCCCGCGTAGAGCACGGCCAGATTGTTATAGGGCTCGGGCAACTCGGGGTAGTCTTCAGTGAGCTTGGTGAAGGTGGCAATGGCCTCGGCCTGCTTGCCCTGATTGCGCTGGATCACCCCTTTGAGAAAGCGCATCTGCGGGTCGGCGGGCTTGGCTGCAAGGTAACCGTCTGCCTTGACCATGGCCTCGCTCAGCTTGCCCGCGTGCAACAGCTGGCCGACGTCGCCATAGTCGTCGGCGTAAGCGATGGACGTGGTGCAGGCGAGCGCGAGTGCCAACAGGCGCAGGGTGGTGAAAAAGGGGGTGCGGGCGAGCTTCATGGCGCTTTTTGATTCCTACAGGGTGAACGCCCACCAATCGCGGCTGGCCAGCCGACCGGGCTATATACTGCTAAGAATTGTAGCTTAGGGGGTGTTTTTCAGCTCCCTCATGCTTACTTGCCCATTTGCAGTTTTTGCCGAGGCCGCCCTTCGGTTGATTACCCTGACGCCGTCGTTTGGAACACCCATGAGTTTGCGCATTTACAACACGCTGTCGCGTGCCCTGGAGCCTTTGTCACCGCTGGAGCCCGGCCATGTGCGCATGTACGTTTGCGGCATGACCGTTTATGACCTGTGCCATCTGGGCCATGCGCGCGCCATGGTCGCGTTTGACGTGGTGCAACGCTGGCTCAAGGCCAGCGGCTTGCGGGTGACCTATGTGCGCAACGTGACCGATATCGACGACAAAATCATCAAGCGTGCCTTGGAGAATGGCGAAACCATCCGGGCCCTGACCGATCGCATGGTGAACGCTCTGCATCAGGATGCGGATGCCCTGGGCATCGAGCGCCCCACGCATGAGCCCCGCGCCACCGACTTTGTGCCGCAAATGTTGGGCTTGATTGGTCGACTCGAACAAAAGGGCTTGGCCTACCAAGCCGGCAATGGGGACGTCAATTACGCGGTGCGCAAGTTCCCCGGTTACGGCAAGCTCAGCGGCAAGTCACTCGATGAGTTGCGCGCCGGTGAGCGGGTGGCCGTGGCGGACGGCAAGGAGGACCCGCTTGATTTTGTTCTCTGGAAAACAGCCAAACCGAATGAACCGCCGGATGCGAAATGGGACAGCATTTACGGCCAGGGTCGCCCTGGCTGGCACATCGAATGCTCGGCCATGTGCAGCGAGATGCTCGGGGATACCGTGGACATTCACGGTGGCGGCGCTGACCTGCAATTTCCGCACCACGAGAATGAAATCGCGCAGAGCGAGGGTGCCACCGGCAAGCCACTGGCGAGCCTCTGGATGCACAACGGCTTTGTGACGCGTGATAACGAGAAGATGTCCAAGAGCCTGGGCAATTTCTTCACGATTCGCGATATCTTGGCGCGTTACGACGCCGAGACCACGCGCTTTTTCATCATTCGGGCCCACTACCGCAGCGCCCTGAACCACAGCGACGCGCACCTGGATGATGCCCGTAACTCTCTGAAACGCCTCTACACGGCGCTTGATCTGGTAGCGCTAGAACCGCTGCTTGCCATTGACTGGCGCGAGCCGTTTGCCGCGCGCTTCAAGGCGGCGATGGATGAAGACTTCGGCACCCCCGAGGCGGTGGCGGTGCTGTTTGAACTGGCGACCGAGGTCAATAAGACCCGCTCCCCGAAACTGGCGGGCTTGCTGAAGGCGCTGGGCGCGTGCTTGGGCTTGCTGCAAGGCAATCCGAAAGATTTCTTGCAGGCCGGCGCCACGCTCGACGAGGCGTCCATTGCGACCTTGATTGCGCAGCGCGCGGCGGCCAAGGCCGCCAAAGACTTTGCCGAAGCTGATCGCATTCGCCAGGCGTTGTTGGCTCAGGGTATTGTTTTGAAAGATTCAGCCGCAGGCACCGTCTGGGAAGTTGTGGCATGATTTTTATAATGGTCATTATGGCCTCTAGCCCCCGTGGATAGTGCGATGTTAGCTCCTGATAAAGTAGCGTCAGTGGGGGCGTCTCCCGCTTACTGGAGCGACGCGTGCAAGCACCTGATGAAGAAAGACCGGGTGATGAAGCGACTCATCCCGCTGTTTGGCGACGCTTGTCTGCAAAGCCGGGGCGATGCTTTTGTGACGCTGGCGCGCAGTGTGGTGGGTCAACAGATTTCGGTCAAGGCGGCTCAGACGGTTTGGAATCGCTTTGCGCTGCTGCCCAAGCAGATCACGGCGGCCAACGTGCTCAAGCTCAAGGTCGATGACATGCGCGCGGCGGGCTTGAGTGTGCGCAAGGTGGAATACCTGGTGGACCTGGCGCTGCATTTTGACAGTGGCGCGGTGCACGTCGAGACCTGGGAAACCATGGACGATGAGGCGATCATCGCCGAGTTGATCGCCATCCGTGGCATTGGTCGCTGGACGGCGGAGATGTTCTTGATCTTCCACCTGATGCGCCCCAATGTGCTGCCGCTGGACGACGTGGGGCTGCTCAATGGCATCAGCAAGAACTATTTCTCTGGTGACACGGTCAGCCGCAGTGACGCCCGCGAAGTAGCCGCCGCCTGGGCACCTTATTGCAGCGTGGCAACTTGGTATATTTGGCGCTCGCTGGATCCGTTGCCGGTGGAATATTGAAAACCTGAGAATTTGCGGGACAGACCGCCGTTACGCGAAGCGAACAAGCTCTGTCCCCAACTGATTAAAAATGCGGGACAGACCAGGGCTACACGCAGTGAGCTTGCTCTGTCCTCAACAAATGAAGAAATTTGCGGGACAGACCACCGTTACGTCAAGCGAGCAAGCGCTGTCCCCAACTATTTAAAGGAAAAGTTTGTGGCCAAGAAAACATTCCTCGATTTTGAGCAACCGATTGCCGATCTCGAGAACAAGATTGAAGAACTGCGCTATGTGCAGACCGAGTCGGCGGTGGATATTTCGACTGAAATTGGTCAACTCGCCAAGAAAAGTCAGCAGCTCACCAAGGACATCTACAGTGACTTGACCCCGTGGCAGATCACCAAGATTGCCCGCCACCCCGAGCGACCCTACACGCTGGATTACATCAACGACATCTTCACCCATTTTGTCGAGCTGCACGGCGACCGCCATTTTGCCGATGACCAGAGCATTGTCGGCGGCCTGGCGCGTTTCAATGGCACACCCTGCATGGTCCTGGGGCAACAAAAAGGGCGTGACACCAAAGAGCGCGGTCTGCGCAACTTTGGCATGACCAAGCCGGAGGGTTATCGCAAGGCGCTGCGCCTGATGAAGACGGCAGAAAAATTCAACTTGCCGGTATTCACCTTTGTCGACACGCCCGGTGCCTACCCGGGCATTGATGCCGAAGAACGGGGTCAATCCGAGGCCATTGGCCGCAACATCTTCGAGATGGCGCAGCTCGAAGTGCCGATCATCACGACCATTATTGGCGAAGGGGGCTCGGGCGGTGCCCTGGCGATTTCGATTGGCGACCAGGTGCTGATGCTGCAGTACTCGATTTATTCGGTTATCAGCCCCGAAGGCTGTGCCTCCATTCTTTGGAAAACGTCCGACAAGGCCCAAGAGGCGGCCGACGCGCTGGGCATTACCGCGCACCGGCTCAAGGCGCTGGGCGTGATTGACAAGATCGTCAATGAGCCCGTCGGTGGCGCGCACCGCGATTACAAGCAGATGGCTGCTTTTCTCAAGCGCGCCTTGAATGACGCCTTCCGCCAGGTCAGTGACCTCAAGGTCAAGGAATTGTTGGAGCGGCGCTACGAGCGCCTGCAAAGCTATGGCCGGTTCATTGATACCAAGGCGGCGGCCAAGTAGCGTGGGCGGGTTTGCAGTGTCTTTAGTGCGGTGACCGTGTGACCGTCAGCCTGGCTGACGCCATGGCGGCTTTCGCGCCGGCGTTGCCGCTGGCCGTGGGCTTCAGTGGCGGGGCCGACTCGAGTGCGTTGTTGCTGGCCTGCGCTGAAAAATGGCCGGGGCAGGTGCACGCTATCCACATTCACCACGGCGTACAGGCGGCGGGCGATGACTTCGAACAGCATTGCCAGACGGTTTGCGCGCGGCTGGGCTTGCCGCTTGTGGTCAAACGCGTGGACGCGCGTCATGCCTCAGGGCAGAGTCCGGAAGACGCCGCCCGCCGTGCAAGATATAAAGCATTTGAGGCTCTAGCCCTCGTGGAATATGCGCAAGAAGCTATTAAAAATATAGCAATTGCGCAACATGCGGACGATCAGGTTGAGACGCTGCTGCTGGCCCTGAGTCGGGGTGCTGGCTTGCCCGGCTTAAGTGCCATGTCTGCGAGCTGGCAACGCTCGGGACTCACCTACCATCGTCCGCTGCTGCGAGTGGCGGCGTCAGAAATCCGGCCCTGGTTGGTCGCTCGTGGTGTGGCCTGGATTGAGGACCCGACCAATGTCGATGAACAGTTCACCCGCAACCGCATCCGTGCGCGACTGCTGCCCGCGTTGGAGGCCACCTTTCCGCAATTTCGCGATACCTTTGCCCGCAGCGCTGCCCATGCCGCGCAGGCGCAAGCGGTGCTGCTTGATGTGGCGGCGCAGGACCTGGTGAAAATCGGCAACCCGCCAGCGATTGCGCAACTGCAGGGCTTGAGTCGCCCGCGCCAGGCCAATGTGCTGCGCCATTGGCTCAACACCGTTTTTCACACCGTGCCCAGCACGGCGCAGTTGGCCCAATTGCTTGACCAGATCGAGGTCTGCCGCACGCGTGGGCACCAGATCAACATCAAGGTTGGCACCGGCTTCTGCGCGCGCAGCGGTGCGGTACTGCATTGGTACAATCGCACGGTTTTGCTCTAATAAATATTACCAATGGCATTAATCGTTCACAAATACGGCGGCACGTCGATGGGCTCCACTGATCGCATCCGCAACGTTGCCAAACGCGTCGCTAAATGGGCGCGCGCTGGCCACCAGATGGTCGTCGTACCAAGCGCCATGAGCGGTGAAACCAATCGTTTGCTGGCGCTGGCGAAAGAACTGGCGCCGGCGAAAGAAACCGAGTCCTACAGCCGCGAGCTTGACATGCTGGCCGCGACCGGCGAGCAGGCCTCCAGCGCCTTGCTGGCGATTGCGCTGCAAGCTGAAGGCCTGGAGTCGGTCAGCTATGCCGGCTGGCAAGTGCCCATTCGCACCAACAGCGCTTACACCAAAGCCCGCATCGAGTCGATTGAGGACACCAAGGTGCGCGCTGATCTCGAAGCCGGTCGGGTGGTCATCGTCACCGGCTTTCAAGGGCTGGATGAACTGGGCAACATCACGACGCTGGGGCGCGGTGGCTCAGACACGTCGGCCGTGGCCGTGGCTGCAGCCATGAAGGCCGATGAATGCCTGATCTACACCGACGTGGACGGTGTCTACACCACCGACCCGCGTGTCGTGCCTGAAGCGCGCCGCCTGAAGACTGTGAGCTTTGAGGAGATGCTGGAGATGGCCTCCATGGGTTCCAAAGTGCTGCAGATTCGGTCGGTCGAATTTGCCGGTAAATACAGAGTGAAGCTGCGTGTGTTGAGCAGCTTTACGCCGTGGGATATTGACATCAATGAGGAAGCCGCCTCCGGCACCTTGATCACTTTTGAGGAAGACGAACACATGGAACAAGCTATTGTCTCTGGCATCGCATTCAGCCGCGATGAGGCCAAGATTTCCGTGCTGGGCGTGCCTGACAAGCCTGGTATTGCCTACCAGATTCTGGGCGCCGTGGCCGATGCCAATATTGAAGTCGATGTGATCATTCAGAACATCAGCAAAGATGGCAAGACCGACTTCAGCTTCACCGTCAACCGGGGCGACTATGCCAAGACGGTGGATTTGCTGAAAGAAGAAGTGCTGCCGAAGTTGGGGGCCCAAGAGGTGGTCGGCGACACCAAAATCTGCAAAGTGTCGATCGTCGGCATTGGCATGCGTAGTCACGTCGGCGTGGCCAGCAAGATGTTTCGCGTCCTGAGTGAGGAAGGCATCAACATTCAGATGATTTCCACGTCCGAGATCAAGACCTCGGTGGTGATTGACGAGAAGTACATGGAGCTGGCCGTGCGTGCCTTACACAAGGCATTTGAGCTGGAACAGGCGCCTGCTTAAAAAAGTCTTTCAAGTCATGAGATAATCTCGCCTGTTTCAAGGAAACGTGACCGAGTGGCCGAAGGTGCTCCCCTGCTAAGGGAGTAGGGGGTGTAGAGCCTCCTCGAGAGTTCGAATCTCTCCGTTTCCGCCAAATTTAATATTTTTGACAGTCTTTTGTGACTTGAAGAAATTAGGCGAAAAAATGCCCTGGTTCCTCATTGGAGCCAGGGCTATTTTTTTGGGTCTTGGCCAGGACAGGCTAGCCGACGGTTGGCTTCCAGTCTGGGTGTTGAGCCCTGTTGCGCAAAACTCTCACCCCGTTATTTTGCAAGCAACTTGAACACGTCGCGCGCTGCTGCCACCGTGCTAGCAATGTCTTCGTCGGTGTGCGCGGCACTCACGAAGCCGGCCTCATACAAAGCCGGTGCGATGTAGACACCGCGATCCAATAGTCCGTGAAACAGCTGATTGAAGCGAGCGCTGTCGGATTTCATCACTTGGACATAATTTTGCGGCAAGGCATCCAGCAGAAAGAAACCAAACATGCCGCCTTCGCTGTCGGCGCTAAAAGCCACGCCTTCGGCGAACGCTGCAGCTTTCAAGCCGTCCGTCAGTGAACGCGTTGTGCGCGCAAGTTCTTCATAAAACCCGGGTTTGCTGATTTCGCGCAGGGTGGCCAGGCCGCACGCAGTCGCCACTGGGTTGCCCGACAGTGTGCCGGCCTGGTAGACCGTGCCCAAGGGCGCCAAATGTTCCATGACAGCGCGTTTTGCGCCAAAGGCGGCCAGCGGCATGCCACCGCCAATCACCTTGCCCATCACCGTCATGTCGGGTTCAAAGCCGGGGATTTCTTTGGCATAAACGCTTTGTGCGCCGCCCAGCGCGACGCGAAATCCAGTCATCACCTCGTCAAAAACGAGCAGCGCGCCGTACTGGGTGCAGAGCTCGCGGCAACGTTTCACGAACGGCACGCTAGCGCGCACAAAGTTCATGTTGCCGCAGATTGGCTCCATCATCAGGCAGGCAATTTCGCGGCCCTGGAGGGCAAAGGCTTCTTCCAGCTGCTCTAGGTTGTTGTATTCCAGCACCACTGTGTGTTGCACCACTTCAGGTGGCACGCCGGCGCTGGTCGGGTTGCCAAAAGTGGCCAGACCGGAGCCGGCCTTCACCAAGAGTGCATCAGCATGACCGTGGTAGCAGCCTTCAAACTTGATGAGCTTGCTGCGACCGGTGGCGCCGCGCGCCAGTCGAATCGTGCTCATGGCCGCCTCGGTGCCGGAACTCACCAGGCGCACCATGTCCATGGACGGAACCAGGCGCAAAATTTCTTCGGCCAGCTCAACTTCGCGTTCAGTTGGCGCGCCGTACGAAAAGCCTTCAAGTACAGCGGCCTGCACCGCTTCTACGACCGCCGGGTGCCCGTGTCCCAGAATCATGGGGCCCCAAGAGCCAATGAAATCGGTGTAGCGTCGGTCATTGGCATCCCAGAAATAGGAGCCATGAGCGCGTTTGACAAAGCGTGGCGTGCCGCCAACTGCCTTGAACGCCCTGACCGGTGAGTTGACGCCGCCAGGTATCACGCATTTGGCACGTTCGAACAAAATTTGGTTGTTATCAGTGTTAAGTGTCATGGGGAAGGAGTTTCAGAGTGGGTATAGAAAAGCAGTTGAAGACAACGCACCGGTAAGGCGGAGCTTCGCAAATGACTCATTCAAGCATTTGGCTACTAGGGAAATCATGGGGTTGGTGTGAGCGGGCCAGTGTGTTTCTTCAGGCAAAATATCGCATAGCGTGGCGTGCGGCGAAAAGTTTGCAGATGCCGCTTTTTTTCGATGCTTGCATTCTATTCGAAGGCTTTTTGACCTGTGAAATCGACCAAAACATGGATGTGTCTGATTTGTGGATGGATCTATGACGAAGAGGTGGGGGATCCCGACCACGGCGTTGCCCCCGGCACAGTATGGAGTGCAGTGCCCGTCAACTGGACGTGCCCTGAGTGTGGTGCCCGCAAGGAAGATTTCGAAATGGTGCAAATCTAGGCGCCGTTATTGAAGTGTGTACCATCGCTATGATTTATCACCAATTCAGGAGCATTGTTTTGTGAATACGACTGGATCGACTTTCAAAGTTTTGGTGATTGACGATAGCAACACCATTCGACGCAGTGCCGAGATTTTTTTGAAGCAGGGCGGGCATGAAGTCATGCTTGCCGAGGATGGCTTTGATGCCCTGGCAAAAGTCAATGATTACCAGCCCCATCTTATTTTTTGCGACATCCTGATGCCCAGGCTGGATGGTTACCAGACCTGTGCGATCATCAAGCGAAACGCCAGGTACTCAGAGGTGCCCATTGTCATGCTGTCGTCCAAGGACGGAGTTTTTGACAAAGCGCGCGGACGCATGGTCGGGGCGCAGGATTATTTAACAAAACCCTTTACCAAAGACCAATTGTTGCAGGCTGTGCAGCAGTTTGGCAAACAGACGCAAGGAGTGAATTAATGGCTATCCATAAAGTGCTGATCGTGGACGACTCAAAAACTGAGTTGATGTTCATGACCAATTTGTTGCAGAAAAACGGTATGTCGGTGCGCACGGCAGAGGGCGCTGATGAAGCGTTGCGCCGCCTTGCGGAGGACAAGCCCGATCTGATCCTGATGGACGTGGTGATGCCGGGCCAAAACGGCTTTCAGCTGACACGGTCCATCAACCGTACGCCTGAGTATTCTGATATTCCGATCATCATTTGCACCAGTAAGAGTCTGGAGACGGATCGGGTGTGGGGCATGCGCCAAGGCGCGCGTGACTACATCACCAAACCGGTTGATGCAGCCGAGTTGTTGGCCAAAATCAAGGCATTGGGCTGAAATTCTCAGGATCGCATGGCTAATCGCGAAGCACTTCGAGAACTCCAGACCCGCCTCGCCAGTCGATTGCAGGCGGCTCGCTCAGGCGGCATAGCCGTTGCGTGGCTGGCAGTCAAGGCGGGCGAGTCCAACTACCTCTTTCCACTGGCGCAATCCGGCGAGATATTTCCACTGATCAACGTTCAGGTTGTTCCCTATTGCCGCCAATGGTTCATGGGTGTTGTCAATCTTCGCGGTGGTCTTTATGGCGTTGTGGACTTGGCAAGCTTTATCAGCGATGGTTCGACTCGGGTCAGAACCGAACAGTCGCTCGCCGAGTCCAGTGTTATCACTGTCAATGCCACGTTGGAACTCAATTGTGCCTTGGTGGTGGATGGCCTTGCCGGCCTTCGCAAGCGTGACGCGTTTGCCGAGGCCGAGTTGCCACCCGAGGGGTCTCCAGTTTTTTTTGGCACGCGGTTTACTGATCGCAATGGCGCGCACTGGCAGGAGATCAACCTGCAGGCTTTGTCTCAACTTCCCGAATTTCTCAGCATTAGCGCTTAAGTCTTTACCTAGGGTTTCATTATGTCCGTCGTTGATCAACTGAAAAATCTGTTTATCAAAAAGAACCCCGAGTCTGAGCAAGATTCCCGCTTGAGCATTGACGTGCCGGGCGCCACTGTCTATCCGACAGACTTGGACCAAATGCCGCGGACTGCAGAGAGCGGACAGCGAAGTCCGGTTGCGCCAAGCCAGTCCACCGGCGATGCGGGCGAGCGGACTGATGAAGAATCGGCCAGCCTGATAGCCCTTCCGGTTCTAGGACGAAAAACGGTCCTCCAGCATCAGCGCATCCTGTCGACCCTGTTGGGCCTGGCGCTGGTCTTGCTCGCTGTTGTGACCTTGTTTGCGTTAAACCAAGCGGACAAGGTGGCACAGCAATTGGGGGCCACGGGACAGTCGCTAATGCAGTCACAACGTCTGGCGAAGTCGGTTTCCCAGGCGCTGGTGGGCGTGGCCGAGGCATTCCCGGACGTGGTGGAAAGTTCGGGCGTCTTGGCTAAATCCGTGCGCGGCCTGAAGGCCGGTGATGAGCAATTGGGCCTGAGCGCATTGAGTGCAGATTACTTGCCGGAGCTTGAAAAGATCACGCCCCTGATGGAACGGGCAGAAAAGAATGCGGCGACCGTGCTGGGGCAGCAAAAAATCTTGACACAGGTCGGTACTGCGCTTCGTCTGATTAATCGGCAATCTTCAGATTTGCTGGAAATTGCGGAGACGGTGTCGTCTCTCAAATTGCAACAAAACGCCGCCGTGACCGAGATTTCCGCGGCTGGTCAGTTGGTGATGCTGACGCAGCGTATTGGCAAGTCTTCAAACGAGTTCCTGACGGCTGAAGGGGTGAGTCCAGAGGCGGTTTTCCTGCTGGGCAAGGACTTGAACTCGTTCAAGGAAATTGCCCAGGGCATGCTTGACGGCAGTCCAGAGTTGCGTTTGGTCGCTACGAAGGATCCACAAACACGTGAGCAGCTGGTTGCCTTGATTGATCTTTTTGAGGAGACTCGCGTGCAGGCGGGCGCCATTCTGGGTAATTTGCAGGGGCTTGTTTCGGCTCGCGAAGCGCAGGTCTCCATTATTTCGGACAGTGAGCCCCTGCGCCGAAGTCTTGAAGAGTTGCAGGGCAAACTGTCATCACACGCCGGTCTTGGCGCTGGTGCCTTGTCGCTGCTCGTGGGTTCTGTCTTGTTGGCACTGCTTTGCGCCGGTGGCTTGTCCTATGTCCAGTTGCTTGACAGCCGCACGCGCCAGGTCGCGGCAGAAACTCAGCGCCTGGAAGCCGAGCGGCAGGAGAAAGAGGCGAAGCGGGTGAACGATGCGAACCAGGCGGCCATTTTGCGTTTGATGAACGAGTTGCAGACTGTTGCCGAAGGCGATTTGACCCAAGAAGCGACTGTGACCGAGGACATCACGGGCGCCATTGCCGATTCGGTGAATTACACGGTGGAAGAATTGCGATCTTTGGTGGGTAACGTGCAAAGCACAGTGACCCGTGTGGCGCAGACCACGGCTGAAGTGGACACCACTTCAACGGAGTTGTTGGCAGCCTCAAATGAACAATTGCATGAAATTCGGGAAACGGGTCGATCAGTCGTCGATATGGCTTCACGGATCAATGATGTGTCTGTGCAGGCGCAGGAGTCTGCCTCGGTGGCCAGACAGTCGCTGCTGGCCGCGGAAGTGGGTTTGAAGGCTGTGCAGAACACCATTGGTGGTATGAACTCGATTCGGGACCAGATTCAGGAGACCTCTAAACGTATCAAGCGGCTGGGTGAATCGTCCCAGGAAATTGGTGAAATCACAGAGCTGATCTCCGACATTACCGAACAGACCAACGTGTTGGCGCTCAACGCCGCCATTCAAGCGGCGTCGGCTGGCGAAGCTGGTCGAGGCTTCTCGGTCGTGGCCGAGGAAGTGCAGCGACTTGCCGAACGGTCGGCCGATGCAACCCGTCAGATTTCGGCACTGGTCAAGGCGATTCAGACCGATACCCAGGATGCGGTGGGTGCCATGGAGCGGTCAACGCAAGGGGTGGTGGAGGGCGCCAAGCTCTCGGACAACGCGGGTACGGCGTTGACTGAGATCGACCAGGTGTCCAGGCGTCTGGCCGATCTGATCGAACAGATTTCCAATTCGACCTCACGCGAGGCAAACCTGGCGAACGTGGTGGCCGACAACATTCAGCATATTTTTGCGGTTACCGAACAGACGGGGGAGGGGACGCGGTCTACGGCTACTCAAGTCCGGGAGCTCTCGAAAATGGCTGAGGAGTTGCGCCAGTCAGTGTCTCGGTTCAAGATTGCCTGACCCTCATCAATCTGAACTTGTTGTCCCCACGAGAACACGATCCCATGCAAGTAAACGCTGCCCCGACTGGCGCCAATGAGCCGGCGACCCACGACCTTGGGCCTTTGGCTTGGGTGCTCGACGAGCTGCGCAAATCATTGACGGGTGCGACCAAAGCCCTCCGTCGTTTCGTTCGTGATGCCGAACTGGCGCGTGGTTCTGATCTGGCTGCGCTGGACGCAAGTCAGTTGCGTATCGCCCGCCAGCAACTGCATCAGGCAGTTGGTGCCCTGGAGATGGTCGGCATGGCCGCACCGGCCAAGATATTGCGATCCATGGAGGCGCTGGCGCAGCGGTTCGTGCAACGCCCCGAGCTCTGCAGTGACGAGGCGGCCAACAAGGTGGAGCGTGCCAGTTTTGCGCTGACCGAATATCTGGAAGGTGTACTCAAGGGGAAAAGCGCTTCATCAGTGGCCTTGTTTCCGCAATACCGCGATGTTCTGGAATTGGTGGGCAATGATCGCGTTCATCCTGCGGATTTGTGGCCACTCGAGTTGCGCTGGATTGATGTGGTCTTGCCGCAAGCCGCGCAAGCGCTGGCTTACGACTCATCGGTTCGGCCTCGCCTCGATCGGGCGGTTTTGGAAATCGTCAAGTCGGGCGATGTTGCTGCGGCACAATCCATGTGCGGGATCAGTCTGGGGTTTGCTGCGGCTCAAACTGAATTGGAAGCGCGAGTCTTCTGGAAGATTTCTGCCGCTTATTTTGAAGCCGTTTCTTTGGGCCTGTGTCCCGCTGACGTCTACGGCAAACTGGCCGCTTCGCGAATTCTCCTTCAGTTCAGAACCCTGGCCCGGGGTGAGCCGGGCATCTCCGAGCGGTTGGTGCAGGACTTGCTGTTCTTTTGTGCGCAAGCTGTGCCGATGGGGGCGGCCGATGCGCCAGTATTGGCCGCTGTTCGCGCTGCCTATGGGCTGACCCAGACGAAATCATTCGATTACGAACGGCCCCAATTTGGGCGTTTTGATCCGGCGCTACTGGTTCAGGCCCGCAAGCGTATTGCGGCTGTCACTGAAACCTGGTCTGCGCTTGCCGGAGGTGATACCAACCGCTTGAAGGTGGCGCTTGACCAATTCAGTCTGGTCACCGATTCAGTATTGAAAATGCACCCCGAGAGTGGCGACCTGGTGCGGGCCTTGATGCAGGCGATTGAGAAAACGGCGCTATCAGGTGAGGCGCCTGCGCCCGCGCTGGCCATGGAAGTGGCTACCGTGGTTTTATACCTGGAAGCTGCCTATGACGACCTGGATCCGACCGACTCGCAGATGAGGGAACGCAGTAGCAGTCTCGCGGCACGGATGGAGCATGTCAACGCGGGCGGGCAACCGGAGCCGCTTGAAGCCTGGATGGAGGAGTTGTACCGCAGGGTGAGCGATCGCCAGATCATGGGTAGCGTTGTTGACGAGTTGCGAACGACGCTTGGGGGGGTTGAGAAATCTCTGGATTCATTCTTTCGAAATCCCCTTGACAAGGTTCCATTGCATGAGGTTCCCAGCCAGTTGGCCCAAATGCGAGGTGTGTTCTCGGTGTTGGGCCTTGACCAGGCCGCGCTGGCCGCGCTGCGCATGCGCGACAGCGTCGAGAAATTTCTCGTTGACGACGTTGACGCTGATGCCGCGCGAGCGGGCATTTTTGAGAAGTTGGGTAACAGCCTGGGGGCACTTGGGTTTCTGATTGACATGCTGAGTTACCAGCGCACGCTGGCCAAGAAGCTTTTTGTGTACGACGAGGAGTTGGGTGAATTCAAGCCTCTCATGGGGCGTGAAAAGACGACCGACCGGACCGCAGAGATCATGCCGGTGCCGAACGTTGATGACGTTGATGACGTTGCCGACGATGTGCCGGCTGTCGTTGAGATTCCCTTTGCAGGCCAGCCGACAGCGGTTTTTGCCGAAGCACCAGCGCCGGTTGTGGTTTTGGCCCCAGAACTGGTCAGTCCGGTGGTGGCAGCGCCAGAGGACGACGATGAAACCGAATTGAAGGATATTTTCCTGGAAGAAGCGCGTGAAGTGGTTCAGGCCGGGCTTGAGGCGATCCGTGCGTTGGCAGACGACCCCTCAGATATGGGACAACAGACGACATTGAGGCGCGCCTTTCATACGCTCAAGGGCAGTTCTCGCATGGTGGGCTTCAATGAGTTCGGTGAAGCCGCCTGGTCCTTGGAGCAGTTGCTCAATACCTGGCTGGCTGAGCAAAAGCCTGCCAGCCCTGAGTTGGTCAGTCTGGCAAACCGGGCCATGCATGGCTTCGACCGATGGGTTGAGGACATTGCGGCAGGAGAAGACGCCCAGTGGAATGCGCAGGCGTTTCGCAGGGCTGCCGATGGTTTGCGCCTCGATAATACTGAAGTCGCACTTGTGTTTCCGGGCGAAGAGGTTCAGGGCGCATTGCCGGATGAGACCCCACACGTCGATTTTGTCTCGACACAAATTATTGACCTGGACGTGACACAGTCTCTTGATGTCAGTCGCGCTCTGGCTGTCGATGGCGCCGGGGGACCATCGCAGGCTGTCTGGGCCGCGGACGAGCCGCTTGCGCTTGATGACTTCGATTTTGGCGTTGACGTTG
The DNA here is from genome assembly GCF_010365055.1 of Rhodoferax sp. Lineage (GTDB taxonomy): Bacteria > Pseudomonadota > Gammaproteobacteria > Burkholderiales > Burkholderiaceae_C > Rhodoferax. The sequence continues at coordinate 48,772 of NZ_JAAFHA010000004.1, read as the reverse complement.
ATGTGACGCCATCACCTGACGAGGCCGACGCTGGATTGAACGCTCAGGACCAGGTGGAGACGTTCTCGGGCGAGCTTGCTGAGCTTGCGAGTGAAGTCGACGACTTTGAGCCAGAGCCGCATCAGGCCAGTCTTTTGGATATGGATCTGGAAGAACAGGTCAAGGTTATCGGGTCGCTGCGCATTGGTATCCCGCTTTACAACGTCTATCTGAATGAGGCGGACGAGTTGTCGCGCCGCTTGCTGACGGAATTGAGCGAATGGGCTTTGGAGTTGCATCGACCGGTGGCAGAGACAACGGTGGCACTGGCGCATTCGTTGGCTGGCAGTTCGGCAACTGTTGGTTTTTTTGCCCTGTCCGAGATGGCGCGGGCATTGGAACACGCCTTGCAGCATGTGCGCCTTCATGTTCAGGGCATTCCAGAGCACGCCCAGGCATTTATTGCGGCGGCAGAAGACATGCGTCGCCTGTTGCATCAATTTGCCGCCGGGTTCCTCAAGGAGCCCGACCAAGCCCTGCTCGACGCACTCAAGGCTATTCTGGACATCGAGTTCCCAGGCGTTTCTGCGGGTGTTGTTGACAGCTTTTACTATGAAATGCTGGATGAGTCGCAGATTCTGGAGCCGTTCGACGTTGATCAGAGCGCGGACGATGTTATGCCAGACGGAGAAGCAGAAGCAGAAGCAGAAGCAGAAGCAGTTCCCCTTGTAGTGGCCGAGACTGATCTGTCTGATGCTGGTTTGACACCGGTGCCTGCAGGTCCAGATGTTCTGGCCGATGCCGTGTTGTCCGATCAGAACTTGGCAGAGCCGCTCGAACCGCCGCCTGACGTCGCTGCCCTGGTCATCCCCGCCGTTGCTGGTGCCGAAGTTGAGCATATTGACGCACTTGATGCGCTGGACGTTGACCTCTTTCCTATTTTTGAGGAGGAGGCGCTTGAGTTGCTGCCGCAACTCGGCGGCGCGTTGAGACAATGGATGGCGCGCCCCGACAACCTGGGCGCTCGCAATGAAGTGTTGCGGGTTTTGCATACGGTCAAAGGCAGCGGGCGTTTGGCCGGCGCCATGCAATTGGGTGAGATGACCCACCGCATGGAGAGCGCGATTGAGCAGATGGGCACCGAATCCTTGTCGACGGCGCAACTGGAGCCGTTATTGGCTCGCTTTGATGCAATACAGGCCAACTTTGACCAATTGCGTTCGACGCCTGAGCAGGCCCTGAGTCTGCCCGAACTCAGTTTAGCGATTCAAGAGGAAACAGCTCCTGTCGCGCTCAGCGAGACGATGCCTGCAGGTAGCGAAGCGACAAAAGCGGCAACACCCGATAGATCAGCATTTATCCCCCGGGCAGCGCCGCGCCCTGGCGCGCAGCAAACGGTGCGCGTGCGGTCACAGCTACTGGACCGTCTCGTCAATCAAGCGGGCGAGGTCATGATCACGCGCTCCCGGATGGAGGCTCGCTTAGGTCAGTTGCGTGGGTCCTTGGGTGAACTGACCGGCAATTTGGATCGTTTGAGAAGCCAGCTGCGCGACATCGAGGTGCAGTCGGAGTCGCAGATGCAGTCACGACTGGCACAGGCCAAGGACACGGCGAAAGGGTTTGATCCGCTGGAGTTTGACCGCTTTACCCGGGTGCAGGAAATCACGCGCATGATGGCCGAGTCCGTGCATGACGTCGCGACGGTTCAGCGCAATTTGCAGCGGGCGGTGGAGGGCAGTGAGGATGATCTGATCGCCCAAGGCCGCCAAGCCCGGGAGTTGCAGCGCGACCTGCTACGCACTCGAATGGTGGAGTTTGACGGGATTTCAGACCGTTTGTACGGTGTTGTTCGCCAAGCCGCCAAGGAGGCCAACAAGCAGGTCAAGCTCGACATCAAAGGGGGCTCACTGGATATGGATCGTGGTGTGCTTGATCGCATGGCACCCGTGTTTGAGCATTTGCTGCGCAATTCGGTGGCGCATGGCATCGAAGACTCGGCGCTGCGCGTGGCAGCCGGAAAACCGGCGGCCGGTAGCATAGGCATCCATCTGCAGCAACAAAGCAATGATGTCACGGTGGAGTTCAGTGACGATGGCGCCGGGCTGGACCTGGATCGAGTCCGGGAGAAGGCACGTGCCAATGGTCTGACGCCTGAAGGGGGCACATTGACCGATGCTGAGGCCGTCGATTTGATCTTCTCCGCGGGTTTTTCCACCGCCGCGCAGGTCACTGAGTTGGCCGGTCGCGGCATTGGCATGGATATCGTGCGTTCTGAAGTCAACGCCTTGGGTGGGCGCATTGAAACCTCGACCGAGCGTGGACAAGGGACGAAGTTCAAGCTGGTGTTGCCGCTTACCACCGCTGTGACACAAGTGGTCATGTTGCGCATCGGTGAGTCTGTGGTGGGGGTGTCGGCCAATCTGGTTGAGATGGTGCGCCGCGTACCGGCTGCTGATCTTGAGCGCGCTTATCAGGATCAGGTGTTTGCGTTTGATGGCGAACAGCTCCCCTTCTTCTGGGGCGGTGCGCTATTGCAGGCCTCGACGCATAGCCACGAAGCTATCGCCAAGACACTGCCGGTGGTTATCTTCCGCAGTGCCGGTCAAAGAATTGCGGCGCATATCGATGAAGTGCTGGGCAATCAGGAAGTTGTGGTCAAAAACCTTGGGCCGCAATTGTCCCGTTTGCCGGGTCTCACCGGCATGTCGGTGTTGGCCTCCGGTGCCGTGGTCTTGATCTACAACCCAGTGGCATTGGCATCCGTTTATGGCGAACGAGCACGCCACCTTAGCCGCAATGCAATGCAGCCTGTGGGCGAGGCAGCCACCTCATCGCAGGACTTCCCCTTGGCCAGTGTCAGCCAGATGCCCCTGGTGCTGGTGGTTGACGATTCGATCACGGTGCGCCGTGTCACCCAGCGCCTGCTCAAGCGCGAGGGCTTCCGGGTGGCCCTGGCAATCGATGGCCTGCAGGCGTTGGAGCGTTTGCAGGAGGAAAAACCGGCGGTGGTTCTCTCTGACATCGAAATGCCACGCATGGATGGTTTCGACCTGGTGCGCAACATTCGCGGCGATGTCAGACTGCGCGATCTGCCCATCATCATGATTACCTCGCGCATTGCCGAGAAGCACCGTGAACGCGCGCGCGAACTCGGTGTTGACCATTACTTGGGAAAACCGTATTCAGAGGATGAGTTGATTGGCTTGGTGCGCCAATACTGCCTGTCCACGGTTGAGAACTAAATAAGCCTCTAGCCCGCGTTGATACTTAATAGTACGCTATTTATTATGTAGCAAATCAGCTGGCTGGCGGATTTTTCTTGACGATCGCATAGCGCTGCAATGTGAGGGCGCGCGCCGCATCGTGCGCCACGATGGGCGTGGGGTAGTTTTGTCCCATGGTCACCTGAGCCATTTGTAATTCAAGCGGTTTGGCATTCCAGGGCGCGTGGATGGCTTTGTTGGACAGCCCGTCCAGTTGCGGCAAGTAGCGACGGATAAATTTACCCTCGGCATCAAACTTCTCACTTTGGCTTACCGGATTGAAAATCCGGAAATACGGCTGGGCATCGCAACCGCTGGAGCTGACCCACTGCCAGCCGCCGTTGTTGGCCGCCAGGTCAAAGTCATTGAGTTGCTGGGCAAAGTATTTTTCGCCCCAACGCCAGTCGATGCCGAGGTCTTTCACCAAAAAGCTGCCCACCACCATGCGCAAGCGGTTGTGCATGTAGCCGGTCTGGTTGATCTGGGCCATGGCCGCGTCCACCAGCGGATAGCCGGTGCGTCCCTCGCACCAGGCCTGGAACAAGGAATCAGCGTGCGGGCCCTGCTCCCAGGAAATAGCGTCGTACTCTGCTTTGAAGGCGCCCTGCGCCACCTGCGGGAAATTCGCCAGGATCGAGAAATAGAAATCGCGCCAGATCAACTCGCCCAGCCAGACCGCCGCGCCCCGACTCCCTTGAATCTGCCGCTGCCAGGCGGTCGCCACGAGTTGGCGAATCGACACGGTACCAAAGCGCAGGTGCACACCCAGATAGCTCGGCCCCTTGACCGCCGGGAAGTCCCGTGTTTCATGGTAGTTGTCGATGCGTTCAAAAAAATCTTCAAACAGTTGGGCCGCGCCCGATGCACCCGTGGGAATTTTGAGTTGACTCAGGTTGGTCTTTTCAAAGCCGATGGCGGCTAGAAGCGGCACTGCTTGTTGCAGCTCCTCAGGCCGGGGGGTCAGTGCCTGCGCAAGCGTTGCGCAATCATGGCTGCGCAAATGCTGCGGCGTCACCGTCGCCAGCCAGGTGTTCTTGTAGGGTGTGAACACGCCGTAGGGCGTGCCGGCCTTGGTCAATAGCTCGCGACCTTCAAAAATCACATGGTCCTTGCAGGTGTGCAGGGCGATACCAGCGTGCGCCAGGGCAGCCCGGACCTTCTCATCGCGCACCAGCGCCTGGGGCTCGTAGTCATGGGCCGCAAACACTGCCTGCACCTGCAGTGCGGCGGCGAGCGTCACGATTTCCTCGCTGGCCACCGCGTGGCGCACGATCAGGCCGACCCCGGCCTTGCCGCTGATCTGGCGCAAGGCCAGGTCCAGCTCGCACAGCGACTCCCGGATGAATTCGACCCGCCGATCCGCGCGTGGCAAGCTGTCGAGGATGTCACGTTCAAAGACAAAAACACAGTGGAGCCCGCGGCAGGACCTCAGCGCCAGGCACAGGGCGGCGTTGTCCGTTACCCGCAGATCACGGCGAAACCACATCAAACCCGAATTGAATTGCTTGTCCATGATCACCGTTAAAATTATCAAATGCCAGCAGATTTTGCACTGACCAACCTGACGAATCATTTTTTGATCGCCATGCCCAGCCTGCAGGACGACATCTTCTCCCGCAGCGTTGTCTATGTCTGCGAGCACAGCGAGCGCGGCGCACTCGGTCTGGTCATCAACAAGCCCTGTGACATTGACATGAAGCGCCTGTTTGAAAAGGTCGAATTGCCGCTGTGCCGCGCCGACCTCTTCGGCACACCGGTTTTTTTGGGTGGGCCGGTGCAGACCGAGCGCGGTTTTGTGCTGCATGAAGCGACTTTTGCCGACGCCGACAAACCGGCCGAGTCGGTTTACGCCTCGACCATGGTCATTCCTGGTGGGCTGGAGATGACCACGTCCAAGGATGTGCTGGAAGCTATTTCCACCGGGGCCGGGCCACGCAAAGTGCTGGTGTCGCTGGGCTATGCTGCCTGGGGTGAAGGGCAACTGGAGTCGGAAATTTCACGCAACAGCTGGTTGACCGTGGCCGCCAGCAACAGCGTTATCTTTGACACACCAGTGGCCCAGCGCTACGACCAGGCCTTGCTGCTGCTCGGTCTGGAGCTGTGGATGCTGTCACCCGACACCGGGCATGCATGACGCGCTGAACCATGCCTTTACCGTCCATGCCTGAACCCTTAGCTAAGCCGCTGGCGGACGCGGCGCCCGTGCAGAAATCAGTGGACATTCCGGCGAACCTGCAGACTTTTCTGGCCCTTGACTTCGGTCTCAAGCGCACCGGCTTTGCGGTCGGCAACCGGCTGCTCCGCACGGCGCAGCCGCAGGGCACGATTGCCGCTGAAGGCGATGCGCGCTTTGTCAAGATTGCGCGCGAGCTCAAGGAATGGCAGCCCGACGCGCTGGTGGTCGGCGTGCCTTTTCACCCGGACGGCGCCGCGCACGAGAACACCTTGCGGGCGCGGCGCTTTGCGCGCCAGTTGCATGGCCGTTTCAGACTGCCGGTGTTTGAGGTCGATGAGCGCTACACCACAACCGAAGCGCTGGGGCGGGGCGCGCGCGACGCCGATGCGATGGCTGCCTGCATCATTCTGGAACAGTTTTTAAGGAGTATTCCATGAGCATATTGGCGTTGGACGCTGAAGGCCTTTATTCTGAGTTGTTGATGGGCGTGCGCGCCCTGTTTCGCCCCGGCATGCAGTTGGTCGGCGTCACATCAGGCGGGGCCTGGCTGGCCGAGCGTTTGCAGCGCGACCTGAACTTGTCTGAGCCCCATGGGGTGATTTCATCGGCCCTGCACCGGGATGATTACGCCCGCCGGGGCATGACCGCTGCGGCGCAAACGCAGATTCCTTTCGATGTCAATAACGCCAGCATCATCCTGCTCGATGATGTTCTGTTCACCGGGCGCACCATCCGCGCGGTCATCAACGAGTTGTTTGACTTCGGTCGCCCGGCGATGGTGAAGTTGGCGGTGCTGGTGGACCGCGGCGGGCGTGAGCTGCCCATTCAGGCCGACGTGTGTGCAGCCCGCATCGTGTTGCCCGCAACCCAGTCCTTGGCCCTGGCGCGCAGTGACGCCGGGGTGTTCAGTTTCAACGTGAAGGCGCGCTAGATCATGCTTTACAAACGCAACCTCCAGCTCAATAAAAATGGCGAGCTCATTCACCTGCTCTCGACCGAGGGCCTGCCCAAGAGCATCCTGACCCAGGTGCTCGACACCGCCAGCAATTTCGTCAGCATCGGGGACCGCGAGGTCAAAAAAGTGCCGCTCTTACGGGGCAAGAGTGTGTTCAACCTATTTTTCGAGAACTCGACACGCACCCGCACCACCTTTGAGATTGCGGCCAAGCGACTCAGCGCCGATGTCATCAACCTCGACATTGCGCGTTCCTCGGCGGCCAAAGGCGAGTCGCTGCTCGACACCATTGCCAACCTGAGCGCCATGGCCGCCGACCTGTTTGTGGTGCGGCACAGCGAATCGGGTGCACCCTACCTGATCGCGCAGCACGTGGCGCCGCACGTCCATGTGATCAATGCGGGTGACGGGCGCCATGCGCACCCGACCCAAGGCTTGCTCGACATGTACACCATCCGCCATTACAAGAAGGATTTCTCCAACCTCACGGTGGCTATCGTCGGCGACGTGCTGCACTCGCGCGTGGCGCGGTCCGACATTCATGCCCTGACCACGCTCGGCTGCCCCGAAGTGCGCGTGGTGGGTCCCAAGACCATCGTGCCGGGCGACATGGCGCAAATGGGCGTGCGCGTATGCCACACGCTGGAAGAAGGCATCAAAGGCGCCGACGTGATCATCATGCTGCGTCTGCAAAACGAGCGCATGAGCGGGGCGCTCTTGCCGTCGAGTCAGGAGTTCTTCAAGAGCTTTGGACTCACGCCGGAAAAACTGCGATTGGCCCAGCCCGATGCCATCGTGATGCACCCGGGGCCCATCAACCGCGGCGTCGAGATTGACTCGGCTGTGGTGGACGGCGGACAGAGTGTGATCCTGCCGCAAGTTACTTTTGGTATTGCCGTGCGCATGGCGGTGATGAGCATCGTCGCAGGGAATGAGGCCTGATATGAAAACACTGACAAATATTCTGATCAAAGGCGGCCGGGTCATGGATCCAGCCAGTGGTTTTGATGAAATAGTGGATGTAGCCCTCGCCAATGGGACGGTTCTAGCTATCAAAAATATAGCTGCTGATTTCCAGCCCGATCAAATCCTGGATGCCACCGGCTGCATCGTGATGCCCGGTTTGGTGGACTTGGCGGTGCGCCTGCGCGAGCCCGGTCATGAGCATGAAGGCATGCTCGAATCCGAAATGGCCGCAGCGATGGCCGGCGGCGTCACCAGCCTGGTGTGCCTGCCTGACACCGACCCGGTGCTCGACGAGCCCGGCCTGGTCGAGATGCTGCGTTTTCGGGCCGAAAAGCTGAATCAGGCCCGGGTCTACCCGCTCGGCGCCCTGACGCGCAACCTGGCCGGTGAATCCCTGTCCGAGATGCAGGAACTCACCGAGGCCGGTTGTGTCGCCTTCAGCCAGGGCGAAGTGCCGCTGCCCAACACCCAAGTCATGCAGCGCGCGTTTCAATACGCGAGCACCTTCGGCTACGCGGTCTGGTTGCGCCCGCAGGATTTGTTTTTGGGTCAGGGTGTGGCTGCCAGTGGCCCATTGGCCACCCGCCTGGGCCTCAGCGGGGTGCCTGTGGCGGCTGAAACCATTGCGCTGCACACCATCTTTGAGCTGATGCGCGCCACCGGGGCACGCGTGCACCTGTGCCGCCTCAGCAGTGCCGCCGGCGTGGCCCTGGTGCGCCAGGCAAAACTCGACGGCTTGCCTGTGAGTTGTGACATCAGCATCAATTCGCTGCATTTGACCGATGCCGACATCGGCTACTTTGACAGTCGGGCGCGCCTGAACCCGCCCTTGCGCCAGCAACGTGACCGCGATGCCCTGAGCGCTGGTCTGCTTGACGGCAGCATTGATGCGCTGGTGTCCGATCACACGCCGGTGGACGCGAACGCCAAGGCGCTGCCCTTTGCCGAAAGCGAGCCCGGTGCCACCGGCGTCGAGTTGTTGCTGAGTCTGGCGGTCAAATGGAGCCAGGACAGGGGCGTCAGTCTGGTGCGCGCCCTGGCTGTGGTGACCCAGGGTCCGGCTGCCGTGCTGGGTGCCTCGCTCGGCAAGCGGCAAGCCAGCACCGGTCGCCTGCTGGCGGGTGGCGCGGCTGACTTGTGCGTGTTTGACCCGGCAGCGGCCTGGACCGTGCAGCCTGATACGTTGCGCAGCCAGGGCAAGCACACGCCGTTCTCGGGATACGAGCTGCCGGGCAAGGTGCGTTGCACGATCATGGCGGGACGAATCGCGTTCGGAAAATAAGGTAGCCCAGGGCTTGGGCGAGCGAGCGAACAAAGCCACCCGGCAATGCGCCGCAATTGACGAACAACAAGGTCATTGCGCCTCGGTCGATTGAAACTACGTGCTGTGTCACGTCATTTCAAGGGACTTTCATGAGCCAGAACCTCTCCAGCACCATTCGCACGGTTGCACTGGTCGGCCACGGTGCGGCCGGCAAAACCACCCTGGCTGAGAGCCTGTTGGCAGCCAGCGGCGCCATCAAGAGCCGGGGCTCGGTTGAAAAAGGCAGCACCGTGTGCGATTTCGACCCCATCGAAAAAGAACTGGGGCACTCACTGCAGTCGGCGCTGGTCAGCTTCAAGACCGGCGGCGCCCACGTTCATCTGATCGACACCCCGGGCTACCCCGACTTTGCCAGCCAGGCCATCAGCGCGCTGGCCGCCGTGGACACCGCACTGGTGGTGATCAACGCGCAGACCGGCATAGAGCTTTCGACCGAGCGCATGTTCACGCTGGCCGGTGAGCGCGGCCTGTGCCGCATGATCGTGGTGAACAAGATCGATGCTGACAACATCGACCTGCTGGCCCTGGTGAACGATATCCGCGCGCGTTTTGGCAAGCAATGCCTGTTGCTGGAGCTGCCGCTGCATCATGGCCAGGACGTGGTGGAGCTGCTGGGACACGCGGACGGCGAGAGCGACTTTGCGTCGGTCGCAGCAGAGCACCGCGCCCTGATCGACCAGCTAATCGAAGAAGACGACAGCCTATTGGCGCGCTACCTGGAAGATGGCCTGGAGCCCAGCCCGCAGGAATTGCATGCGCCTTTTGAGCGCGCGCTGCGCGCCGGCCATCTGATTCCGATCCTGTTTGTCTCGGCCAAGACCGGTGCCGGCGTGCCGCAACTGCTGGACGCGCTGGCCAAGCTGGCGCCGAGCCCGGCAGAGGGCAACCCGCCGCCGTTTTACCAGCTCAAACCGGGCAAGCCGCCGCAAGCCTTTCTGGCGCAGCCCGATGATGCACTGCCCGTGCTGGCGCATGTGTTCAAGCTCGTGGTCGACCCCTTTATCGGCAAGCTCGGTGTGTTTCGGGTGCACCAGGGCACGCTGCGCAAAGACGCCCAGCTGTTTGCCGGCCCGGCCAAGCACGCCTTCAAAGTGACCCATCTGTACCGCCTGCAGGGCAAGGACTATGTTGAAGTGCCGGCGCTGATCCCGGGCGACATCGGGGCGATTGCCAAGGTTGACGACATCGAATTTGACTGCGTGCTGCATGAGTCGCATGAGCAGGACAGCATTCACCTCAAGGCCCTGCAATTCCCGCAGCCCATGCAAGGGCTGGCGGTTCACCCCCGGCGCAAGGGAGACGAGCAGCGCCTGTTTGAAGTCCTGAACAAGCTGGCGCTGGAAGACCCCTGCTTCAAGATCGAGCGCCATCCCGGCACTCATGAGACCGTGATTCGCGGCCTGGGCGACATGCACCTTCGCACCAAGCTGCTGCGCATGCAGCAGCAGTACAAGCTGGAGCTTGACACCAGCGCGCCGCAAATTGCCTACCGCGAGACCATCACAGCGCAGGCCGAGGGCCATTGCCGCCACAAAAAACAAAGCGGCGGTGCCGGCCAGTTTGGCGAGGTGATGCTGCGCGTGGAGCCGCTGGCGCGCGGGGCGGGCTTCGAATTTGCGGACCAGGTCAAGGGCGGCGCCATTCCGGGGGTGTTCATGGCGGCGGTTGAAAAAGGCGTGCGCCAGGCACTTGTCGAGGGCGCAGTGGCGGGTTTTGGGCTGGACGATCTACGCGTCACGGTACTCGATGGCAAAACCCATGCCGTCGACGGCAAAGACATCGCCTTCACGACCGCCGGGCGCAAAGCCACGCTCGATGCGGTGCTCAAGGCCAGCCCGATCGTGCTCGAGCCCCTGGTCAACATCGAGGTACTTTCCCCAGAGGCCAGCATCGGCGACCTCACCGGCGACTTGGCCGCCAGGCGCGGCCATGTCACGAGCACGCAGCCGCGTTCAAACGGCAACGTCGCCATTGGCGGACAAATCCCGCTGGCGGAACTGGACGACTACCAGGGCCGCTTGAAGTCACTTACCGCCGGCCAGGGTTCCTACACCCTCAGCTTTTCGCACTATGCGCCTGTGCCTGGCAGCACCCAGCAGCAGCTCGCGAGCAGGTACCAGGCACTGAACCTGGGCGAAGAGTAAGCGGCACAAAAGCAAAAGCCCGTCAAAGCATGGCTTTGACGGGCTTTTAAGCAGGGCTTGATGGGTGTTTACTTGCGCGGCTCACCCAGGTGGTTCACGGTCACGGTCTGGCCGGGGGGTGTGGTCATCTGAACGCGATGGTCCTGACCCCGGAAGTTGTAGGTGACGTCCCAGTATTGGGGCTTCTGGTTGGGGACGTTTTCGCAGCGACGCACGTCTTGGGTTGCGGCCTGTTGGTTGCCGCCGTTCACTTGGGAACCAAGGGCTGCTCCAGCGATCACGCCGCCGACGGTGGCGAGGTCCTTACCCGTGCCCCCGCCCACCTGATGGCCCAGAATGCCGCCGAGCAAGGCCCCGGCAATCGCGCCCGGAACGTTGTTGTTGCTCTGGGCGACTTGCCCGGGCTCGACCCAGCAGCGCTGCTCAGGCGTACCCATCACAGCACGCACCGAGGTGACGTTGGCTTCAAACAGCCGTTCGTCGCGTTGGGGACGGAAATCGGGCGCCGCCGCCACTGGCGCGGCCAGCGGTGCGGGTGCATAGCGACGCTCGCTGACGCGCTCATTGCGGTTCAGCATGCGCACGGACGACACGCGGTCGTTCAGCCCCATGGCGCGCAGTGACGAATAGGTGCCCTGACGCAAGACCACGCACTGCCCGCGAAAGCGCACATCGTCGCAAACCTCCCAGCGCTCGCCCACCACGGCCGCCGATGAAGCGCGGTTATTGAAGCCAAAGCGGTTGAAGTTGTTCACTTGCCGCTCGGTGGTGAAAGACCGGCCGGACAGGCCTTCATTTTCGTAAAAAGTAATCTGCGGGGTCGCAGCAGCGATCACGGGTGCGGGTGCCGGCGCATAGCGCTGATCCGCAATGCGGGCGTTGCGGCTGACGGCGCGCACCGAGGTGACGCGGTTGCTCAGGCCCATGGCATTGAGTGACGGGTACTTGCCCGGGCGCAGCACGACACAGCGGCCGTTGAAGCGTTGGTCTTCGCACGCTTCCCAGCGCGCCCCGACGACCACTGCCGACGAGGCGCGGTCGTTAAAGCCCCGGCGCTCCAAGTTATCGACTGTTCTGGAGGTCGTGAAGGACTCACCTCGATAGCCATCCTGCTCAAAGAGAGTGACCTGGGCGGACGCTTGCGCGGCCATGGCCACGGCGGTCACTGCCAATGCGTTTTTCAATAATGCGTTCATTCGTTGTTCCTGTAGAAAGTTAGGGTGGGCTGCCGATCCCCACCGACGTGCTACTGGCATCCATCAATCGGGTAGCACAGCGGCGACTATCGCCTCTCAACTCAATGGCGTCTGTGCGCCAGCAAACATAAGTCAAGCAATTCATGATTGCAGCCAAATAGCTACATATTCAATAGCGATATAGTCTTATTCCACGAGGGCTATAGCCTATTTTTCTATATAGAACAGGGCATCGACCCGATGTCTGTTGGGTGCACCTGCTGGCACCTACCGGATGCGCTTGCCAGGACGCCAGCGGCCGCAGAACCGATAATCGGCAGCCCGTGACGAACTGTCGCCCTTTTATGCAAGCCGGAACTCAACTGATGTCCACTGTCCGCCGATCCCTGCTTCTCCCGCCCGCGCCTGCGGCCATGCCGCCTGCCGGTCGCGGCGGAGTCTGCACATGAGCGTCAAGACGCCCGAGCTGCTGGCACCCGCGGGCTCGCTCACGATGCTGGAGACCGCCTTTGCCTTCGGCGCCACCGCGATTTATGCCGGTCAGCCGCGCTACAGCCTGCGCGTGCGCAACAACGATTTTGGCGACCTGGCGGTGCTGCAGCAGGGCATTGAGCACGCCCACGCCCTGGGCAACAAGTTTTACCTGGTGTCCAACATCTTCCCGCACGGCAACAAGATCAAGAGCTATGTGCAAAACATGGCGCCGGTAATTGCGCTCAAGCCCGACGCCATGATCATGTCCGACCCCGGCCTGATCATGATGGTGCGCGAGACCTGGCCCGAGATGGAAATCCACCTCTCGGTGCAGGCCAACACGGTCAACGCCGCCGCCGTGCGTTTCTGGAAAACCGTGGGCGTGAGCCGGGTGATCCTGTCGCGCGAGTTATCGCTCGACCAGGTCGAGCAAATCCGCCAGGACTGCCCGGACACCGAGCTCGAAGTGTTTGTGCACGGCGCGCTGTGCATTGCCTACTCGGGGCGCTGCCTGTTGTCGGGCTACTTCAACCACCGCGATGCCAACCAGGGGAGTTGCACCAACTCCTGCCGCTGGGACTACAAGACCTTGTCCGGCGTGGTCGATGCCTCGGGCGATGTGCTGGCACCGCAGGCGGCGCTTGAGCGCGAGCAGGAACAGGCGCACCGCGGCGCGGCCCCGGATCAGGTCTATCTGATCGAGGAAGGCCAGCGCCCCGGCAGTTACATGCCGATCGAAGAGGACGAGCACGGCACCTACGTGATGAATTCCAAAGATTTGCGCGCCATTGAACACGTCAAGCGCCTGGTCGAGATTGGCGTTGATTCGCTCAAGATCGAGGGCCGCACCAAGAGCCCGTATTACGTGGCGCGCACGGTGCAGAGTTACGCCCGCGCCATTGCCGACGCCGTGGCCGGGCGCGAGCTCGACCCACTGTTGCTCGGTCAGCTTGAAGGCCTGGCCAACCGCGGCTACACCTCGGGCTTTTTCCAGCGCCACACGCCGGAGTCCACGCAAAACTACCTGCGCGGTTATTCCGAGTCCGGCCGCAGCCTGTACGTAGGCGACGTGGCGGCCTTCGATGCGGCGCGCGGCCTGGCGCAAGTCACCGTGAAGAACCGTTTTGCCGTGGGCGACTGGCTCGAGATCATCCACCCGGGCGGCAACTTCGATCTGCAGCTTGAGCGCATGGAAGATGCCCACGGGCAAGCCGTGACGGTAGCGCCCGGCAGTGGCCACATCGTGTGGTTGCCCCTGCCCGCCAGTGCGGTGGGCGCCTTTGTGGCGCGCTACGTGGCGGCGCCAGAAGCTGACTCGGCACTCACAAGCACGAGCGCCTGAGCGCGCGTCATGGTTTCGCCTGCCGCCCTACCCCTGCTGCACATCGACGAAGCCGAGATTGAACTCTCGGCCATTCGGGCGCAAGGTGCGGGCGGGCAAAACGTCAACAAGGTCTCCAGCGCGATCCATTTGCGCTTTGACATTGCGGCCTCGTCCTTGCCGCCCGATGTGAAACAGCGATTGCTCGCGCTGCACGACAGTCGCATCACCAAGGACGGCGTGCTGGTGATCAAGGCGCAGCAGCAGCGCACCCAGGAAATGAACCGGCTCGATGCCCTGATGCGTCTGCATGAACTGGTCAACAGCGTGGCGCTGCCCCCTAAAACCCGCCGCGCCACCAAGCCCAGCTATGCATCCAAGCAGCGACTGCGCGTGGCCAAGAGCCAGCGCTCCCAGACCAAGGCCTCGCGCGGCCGGGTCGACGCGCAATCCTGATTTGAGTCGCCGTTGCTCGTCGGCGATGCGACCCGTGCGCCATTTTTCGCGCGCCAGCGTTGCGCAACATCAAGCCCCCGTGCCAGCGACTTTTCTATGCTTCCAGTTTGTCTAAGGAGGTCAATATGGCTGCACGACGTATTGTTCTGATTCAGGGTCACCCTGACGCTGTGATGCCTCATCTGGGCCACGCGCTGGCAGACGCCTATGCCCAAGGTGCCGAGGCGGCCGGGCATGAGGTGCGCCGGGTCGCGGTGGCACAACTCGATTTTCCGTTGCTGCGCAGCGAGCAGGCCTGGAACGATGGCGCCTTGCCCGAGGCGCTGACGCAGGCGCAGAACGACATTGGCTGGGCGCAGCATATCGTGCTGTTCTTTCCGCTCTGGCTGGGCGACATGCCCGCGCTGCTGAAAGGCTTTCTGGAGCAGGTGGCGCGACCTGGTTTTGCATTCAAGCCCGAGGGCGGCAACCCGTTCGCCAAGAAAGGCTTGAGCGAGCGATCGGCCCGGATCGTGGTCACCATGGGCATGCCGGCTCTGCTGTACCGCTGGTACTTTCGGGCCCACAGTGTCAAGAATCTGGAGCGCAACATCCTCGGCTTTGTCGGCATTGCGCCGGTCAACGAGACCTTGATCGGCCTGGTCGACAAGCTGGGCGAGGCTGGTGTGCAAAAGTGGCAGGCCAAGCTGCGTAGACTGGGCGGCGCCGCTCAATAGGACAATAGCGGGGTCGTCGAGCCGCTGTCGGATCGGCAAAAGGAAAAAAAGAGAATGGCTATCCAGTGGTTTCCGGGTCATATGCATTTGACCCACAAGGCGATTCAAGAACGGATCAAGAACATCGATGTGGTGATTGAGCTGCTCGATGCGCGTCTGCCGGGGTCGAGCGCCAACCCGATGCTGGCCGAGCTCACGGCGGGCAAGCCCACGCTCAAGGTGCTGAACAAACAGGACCTGGCCGACCCGGCGCGCACGACCCTGTGGCTGGCGCATTACAACGCGCTGGCGGACACGCGCGCGATTGGGCTGGATGCCAGTGTCAGCGCACCGGCCAAGGCGCTGATCAAGGAATGTTTTGCGCTGGCCCCAACCCGCGGCGGCATGGTCAAGCCGATGCGGGTGCTGATTTGCGGCATTCCCAATGTCGGCAAGTCCACGCTGATCAACACGCTCACCGGCAAACGCGCCACCAAGACCGGCGACGAGGCCGGCATCACCAAGCTGGAGCAGCGCATCGCCTTGGCCGATGATTTTTACCTGTATGACACACCCGGCATGCTGTGGCCGCGCATCATCGTGGCCAAGAGCGGCTACAACCTGGCCGCCAGCGGCGCCATTGGGCGCAATGCGTTCAACGAAGAAGAGGTGGCGCTGGAACTGCTGGCCTACCTGAAAGTGCATTACGCGGCGTTGCTGGCGGCGCGGTACAAACTCGATGTGGTCGCCGGCCTGCAAGATGAAGAATTGCTGGAGGCGATTGGGCGCAAACGCGGCGCATTGCAGAGCGGCAAGGGCGTCAATCTGCAAAAAGCCGGCGAGATCGTGATTTACGACTTTCGCGCTGCCGCCCTGGGGCGCATCACACTGGAAACCCCGCAGGAATTTGCCGAGTGGCTGGCTGCGGGGCAAAAACTCGATGCCGCGCGCCAGGTCAAGAAAGATGCGATTGAACTCGACCGCAAGATACGGTTCAAAAAGATACCACGACCCGATTCAAGGGCATCCTGAACACAAATGCAAGAATTGACCGTCCCCGCAGGTCGGATGAGCCGCGAGACGCAATCCGGCATGGGTTGGCTCAACTCTCGCGCTGCAGCGTCAAGTCCGAGCACGGATAGGCGACACAGGGCAGCACATAGCCGTCGAACCTTTCCTCAGCGCTCAGGCCCGGCCAGTCGATCTCGTAGCGCACCTGGCCCTGCGCCAATTGGCCGATGCAGGTGCGGCAGGTGCCGTTGCGGCAGGAGCTGGGCCAATCAACGCTGCCCTGTTCCAGCGAGAGCAGCAGCGGTTGATTTAGCCAGGCGTCGACCTGTTGTCCGCCCGGTGCGACACTAGCGGTGAAAAAGAGGGGGTTTTCGGCAGAACTCATTTTTGCATTATATTTTGTATTAAATTCGGCTGCAGCCCTCGTATCCATTGCGTAATAAGCTATAAAATAAGTAGCATCATAAATAAAATCATTTCTCCATGAAAACCATACTTCCCCTGCGTCTCCTGATCAAGCCCGAGCTCACCGACCCGCAGCCGCTCATTCTCTACCACGGCCGCAACTGCCCGGACGGCTTTGCGGCGGCGCTGGCCGCTTGGTTGTTCTACGCCGGCCGGGCTGAGTTTCTGGGGTTGGACCATGGCGATATCAAGGCGGTGGAGGATTTGCCCGCTCTGGCGGGTCGGGCGGTTTACATCCTCGATTTTTCCTTCTCGCCCGAGCTCACGCGCCAGATTGAAGAGCGTGCCGCCAAGTTGGTGATGCTCGATCACCACAAGAGCGCCGCTGACAAGCTGACGGGCTTTGCCTGTCGCTGTGGCGTGGTGCATTTCGACATGCACAAGTCGGGTGCCCGCCTGGCCTGGGAGTTCTTTCACCCCGAGCAGCCCTTGCCCGATCTGGTGCGTTTTGTGGAAGACCGCGACATCTGGGTCTGGCAATACCTCGAGAGCCCGGGTTTCCTGGCGGCACTGGACATGGAACCGTTCGAGTTTGAGCGCTGGCGGGACATTGCGGCCTTTGATGCCGCGCAGCTGGCCAGCTACGTGGAACGCGGCCGCGCCATGGACGAGAAGTTCAGCAAGCTCGCCTTGGACATTGCCGAGGGGGCTCAGCCGATCAGCTTCAATGGCCAGCGCGGCTTGATGGTCAACGCCCCGGGCGTTTTTCACAGCTTGGTGGGTGAGATTTTGAGCAAGAAAAGTGGCAGCTTTGCCCTGATGTGGAGTGTCGACAAGAGTGGCGTGGTCAAGGCCGGTTTGCGCTCACAACGCGGCTTCAGTTGCATTGCGCTGGCCGAAAGCATGGGCGGCGGTGGCCACGCCCAGGCCTGCGGCTTCAAGATGGGTCTGGAGCGCCTGCCTGAGCTGCTGAGCGGGACCCTCGATGCATTCGTGACGCAGTAGGGCAGGCGTTCGGCCGTCGGCCGGTCGCTCGTTGCTGTCAGGCGCTGCGTCCAACTTGGCGTGCCAGCCCGGAAACAGCTGATTCGCGTCAGCGGGCAATGGCTCCAGGGCGCGGGCAAATTCACGCAGTCTTTCAATCCCGCCCTGGGACAGTTCATGAATCTTGATGGCCTGATGGCCGGCACGGCACTGCGCTATTGATCCTTGCACACCGTGCCGCTTGAGCCAGCCAGCGGCCAGGTCGCGCTGCTGGAATTCGAAGGTTCACCTTGGCTGGGTGACTGGCACATCACGCATCTGAGTAACAAGAGGCTGTCTACGGCAGCGCGGGCCGTGAGAGCATGTTTGTTGGAGCAAGGCGCAAGCCTGATGGACGCCTGGAGTTGAAGCAAGGACAGACAGAACGCGTTGATGGTATTGATGGATATCACGTGGGCCTGCAATAGCGACGGACCGGCTTGGCGATGATTGGTTTCAATATATAATATTTAGCTGAGTAAAAAGAGCTCGAGTCATTTTTACTTGGTCCTTGCAGTTTTTCTGCATTGACAATTTCCGGAAATTGTTTCGTTAACTTATTAGGTAATTTTAAAATGAATAAATCACTCGTTTTGGCCGTTGTTATTGCTGCTGCTGCTTTGGTCGCTTGTGGCAAAAAAGAAGAAGCTCCGGCACCTGAGGCAGCTCCTGCGCCCGCCGTTGTTGAGGCTGTCAAAGATGCTGGCACTGCTGCTGCTGCTGCAACTGACGCTGCTGCCGCTGCTACCACCGCCGCATCCGCTGCCACCGGTGCTGCAGATGCTGCCACTGGTGCTGCAGATGCTGCTGTTGGCGCTGCTGGCGACGCAGCCAAGGCTGCTGAAGAAGCCCCGAAGAAGTAAGCTCAGGCTTTCTGCTTCGTAGCTAAAAAAACCACCGTCAGGTGGTTTTTTTTATGGTGCGCGCCAATAGTGCATTTGCCTTACTGGACTGGCCCCAAGTCAATCTGATCGGGTAGAGCTTCCGAGCGCGCCGCACGTCCGACGGTGCTATCGATCAAGCGGGCCAGTTTTTCGGCTGCGCCGGTCACGGCCAGATACAAGGTCTGTGCGCTGTGCGTCACGGCCAAGGGTTGACGGCCCGGCATGCGCGCTTCCACCATGCAGCGCTTGTCATCCGGGCCACTCTTGTGACCATTTTCATCGCTCAGATGGACCTCCACCCGCGTCACGCTGGCGCTGAAACGACTCAGTGCCCTTTTGACTTCACCAGTGGCCCACGCTGTCAGCGCCTCGTGACCTTCAATGTGATGGTCGGTATTGATTTGGATTTGCATAGGCTCATTATTCATCCTTATGACTTGGTCAAGCGTAAGACAAGCGGAGTTTCCCTTGCTCTCAGCCCGGTTTGCGCGCAGACGCTCAGTTGGCAGACTAAACTGACACGCATGAATTGGGCTCCTCTCCATGACTAACGCACAGTGGTTTGTTCTGATCGGCGGTCTTTTGCTTGTCCGGGGCCTCACGCCTTCCGTGCTGAAGCGCTCGCCGGTCACGGCTGCCATGATTTATCTGGCGGTGGGTTTTCTGGTGGGCCCGAGCGTGCTCAATCTGTTCCACTTCAATCCACTCAAGGAATCAGCGCTGCTGGAGGTCTTGACTGAAATCGCGGTCTTGATCTCCCTGTTCTCTGCGGGCGTCAAGATGCCCGTTCCGTTCAGCTTTTCACGTTGGCGCGCGCCGCTGCGGCTGGCGACCGTTTCAATGACCATCACGGTGGTGCTGGTTGCCGCCTTTGCGTACTACGTGCTGGGTTTGCCCTTGGGTGCTGGCGTGCTCTTGGGGGCGATCGTGGCACCGACCGATCCGGTCTTGGCCACCGATGTGCAGAGCCGCCACCCGGGGGATCGAGACCAATTGCGCTTCACCTTGACATGTGAGGCCGGTATGAACGACGGGAGCGCGTTTCCCTTTGTGATGTTGGGGCTGGGCCTGCTGGGGCTGCATGAACTCGGCGACGCCAACCTGCGTTGGGTTGTGGTCGATGTGCTGTGGGCGACCGTGGGCGGCATTGCGATCGGCATCGTCGCAGGCGTCGTGCTCGCGCGCCTGGGCTGGAAGCTGCGTCGTGTGCCGCACCAGCATGAGTTGATGGACGATTTTCTGGGTCTGGGTCTCATTGGCGTCGTATACGGCTTGTGCGTGATGCTCAACGCCTGGGGGTTTCTGGCGGTCTTTGCCGCAGCCGTGGCGCTGCGTCAGACCGAACTGAAGCTGGCCAAGGCAGCGCAGCAGGCGCCGCACCCGCGGGAGGCTGAGGCGGCCATGAGTGCAGCAGCAGGGGAGACCATCCAGCCAAGCCTTGATGCCACCCCGGAGCCACCGCCCATGGTCAGTCAAGGATCCTTGGTGTTCAAGGAACACCTGGAGCGCTTGTCGGAAGTGGTCCTGGTTCTGCTGGTCGGCGGCACCCTGTTTCTGAACTCATGGAGTTGGGCAGCAGTTGGCTTGGCCCTGTTCCTGTTTCTGGTGGCCCGCCCGATCAGCGTTTTTCTGGGTCTGTTGGGCACGCGCACTACCTGGCGTATACGCGGCATGGCAGGCTGGTTTGGTGTGCGTGGCATTGGCTCACTTTATTATTTGATGTACGCCATACAGCATGGCTTGCCCGAAGCGCTGGCGCTGCAATTGATACAGCTGACACTGATGGTGGTGACGCTGTCCATTCTTCTGCATGGCATCAGCGTCAAGCCGTTGATGGCGAGCTTCTGGAAGCAAAAAGTACCGGAGTGATCGCCCCAAATGCGGCGGTTAAACTCACGCCTGTCATAAGAACGTCATCTGACTGATAAATTTCCCCTGGAGTAAGCGATGCTGTTTGCCAAGTTGTTGCCGCGTGATGGCAATTTTTTTGAAATGTTCAACCAGCATGCGGACCGGATCGTTGAGGCGGCCCACGCATTTTCCAAACTGGTGGGCAATTACAGTGACCCGCACCTGCGCCAGAAATTCAACCAGGACGTTGACATCGCGGAACGCGCGGCCGACCGGGTCACCCATGAGGTCAACAAAGGCATTCACAAGACCTTCATCACGCCGATCGACCGCGAACAGATTCATACGCTGATCAACACCATGGACGATATCGCCGACCTGATTCAGGATTCGGCCGAGACCATGGCGCTGTACGACGTGCACCATATGACCGAGGATATTGTGCGTCTGACGGATGTCAGCGTGAAATGTTGCGAGCGCGTGCGCGACGCCGTCAAACTGCTGGCCAAGATTGCCGACCCGGCAACGGCGGAGGCGGCCTTGAAGACCTGCGAAGAAATTGACCAGTTGGAGTCGGACGCCGACCGCATCATGCGCAGCGCCATGAGCAGACTCTTTCGGGAAGAACCCGACGTGCGCGAGCTGATCAAGCTCAAGGCCATCTATGAATTGCTGGAAACCATCACTGACAAATGCGAAGACGTCGCCAATGTCATCGAGGGCATCGTCCTCGAGAATTCCTGAGGCCGATCCGTCATGGCATCGGTTCAGGTGGGGCTTTGGGTGGTCGTGTTGCTGGTGGTACTGGCAGTCGTCTTTGATTTCTTGAACGGCTTTCACGATGCCGCCAATTCAATTGCAACCGTGGTCTCTACCGGCGTGCTCAAGCCAGGGCAGGCGGTGCTCTTTGCCGCTTTTTTTAACTTTGTCGCGATTTTCATTTTTCAATTCAGCGTTGCGGCCACGATTGGAAAAGGGCTGGTTCAGCCGGGCGTGGTGGATGTCAATATTGTCTTTGGTGCACTGGTTGGTGCCATCAGCTGGAATTTCATCACCTGGTATTTCGGTATTCCCAGCAGTTCGTCTCACGCGCTGATCGGCGGCATCGTGGGCGCTGTCCTGGTCAAAGTCGGGGCTTCGTCCCTGGTGTTCGCCAGCGTGATGAAGACTGTGCTGTTCATCTTCGTGTCGCCCTTGATGGGATTTTTGCTTGGATCCCTCATGCTGATCGCGGTCTCCTGGACCTTGCGCCTGAGCACCCCGAGTCGGGTTGATCGCTGGTTTCGTCGCCTGCAACTGGTGTCGGCCGGCGCATACAGCGTGGGGCACGGCGGCAATGATGCGCAGAAAACCATCGGGATTGTCTGGATGCTGTTGATCGCCACGGGCTACACCGCAGTTGGCGACGCATCACCGCCCACCTGGGTCGTGTTGACCTGCTATTCAGCCATCGCCGCGGGCACCATGTTTGGGGGCTGGCGTATTGTCAAGACCATGGGGCAGCGGCTGACCAAGCTCAAGCCGGTCCATGGCTTTTGTGCGGAGACAGGGGGCGCGATCACCCTTTTCATGGCGACAATTATGGGTATTCCTGTGTCCACCACGCACACAATTACCGGCGCGATTGTGGGTGTCGGCGCTACTCAGCGCGCCAGCGCAGTGCGCTGGGGTATAGCCGGTAACATCATCTGGGCCTGGGTCCTCACCATTCCGGCCACGGCGTTGATAGCGGCGCTGGCGTACTGGCTTAGTTTGCAGATTTTTTAACAGCCCGAATACAAGGGTTATCCGCCAGCCTTTCAAGCCGGTTGACCCGCAATTTCATTGGGAAATCTTGCGCGCCTCCTCGATTTGGTATTCGAAATAGCGTTGAAAGCTGAACGCCAAGCTGCTCATCAACGCGGTGGTGCCCACCAGCAGCGCCAGGCTGATAGCACCAATGGTGAACCAGTTGGTGCGCCCGGGTGCCGCATCCGTGGATGCTGACGGGTTGAACCGGGCGTTCCACTTCTCAGGCGTCGTCAAACCATAAACAATGGCGGTCAAGGCGCAACCGGCCATGGTGAAACCCAGCAACGGGATCAAGATCCAACTCCAGAGGTCGTCCAGGCCATTTTGCTGCACACGCTCCAGGCCGTACAGGCCCAGTGCCGTGGGCACCGGCAGCAACCAGCCCAGCAAGTCGCCCTTGCCATGCAAATAGAAGCGGTGCAGGCCCAAGGGACCGCCGATGAAGGCCAGCCAGGCGGCCACAGTCTTGTTTTTCATGTGGGTGGATTATGGTTGCGGGGCGCAGGTGTCGCCCAGACCCAGGGCTTTGTCCATCATGACCACATCCAGCCAATCATCGAATTTCCAACCGCATGATTTGAGCACGCCAACCATGGAGAACCCCGCTGACCGGTGCACGCCGACGGACCCCTGGTTGGCGGAGTCGCCAATGACTGCGATCATTTTGCGCACGCCAGCTTTTTCAGCCTGGGCCATCAGTTCTGCCAGCAACGCGCGCCCCAGGCCCTGCCCCATGGCTTCTTCAGCTAGGTAGATCGAGTCCTCGGCCGAGAAGCGATAGGCCGGGCGTGGTTTGAACCAGCTGCAGTAAGCAAAGCCCAACACCTGCTCGCCCCGTGCCGCCACCAAGTAGGGCAGGCCCTTGGCCAGCACGTCAGTGCGGCGTTGTGCCATGTCGTTGGGGGAGGGCGGGTCAATCTCAAAGGTGCCGGTTCCGTGCAGCACATGGTGGGCATAAATGGCGGCGATGGCGGGGATGTCTTCAATTTGGCTGGGGCGAATGAGTGTCATAAGAATTGGAACGTTATAATGTCCGGCTATTCAGTGTGTCGCTGGCCGGGTGGCTATGTCGCGTGTCTCAAGCGCTGAATTAGATACTGAATCAAACGATGGATGTCAAACTCCGTCTCCCAAAGGATAAATCATGGTCGTCATCCGACTCGCCCGTGGCGGTGCAAAAGCACGCCCGTTTTTCAATATTGTCGTCGCTGACAAGCGTACCCGTCGTGACGGCCGTTTTATCGAACGCCTGGGTTTTTACAACCCGATTGCAACTGCCAATGAAGAGAGCATCCGCATCGCACAAGACCGCTTGACCTACTGGCGCAGCGTTGGTGCTCAGGCCTCTCCCACGGTGGAACGCCTGATCAATCAAGCGGCCAAAAAAGCGGCTTGAAGTTTTATGGCCCCCACGCTTGCCGCTTCGCGTGCTGCGCTGCCCCCCAAGGGGCTGCAGTCGCCTTGGGGCGGCCCGGCGGCGCCTGATTTGTGATGCTGCCTGGCCTTGAAGCCGCCGAATTGCCGGCGGATGCAATCGAAGTTGGGCGCATCGCGGATGCCTGGGGCATCAAAGGCTGGTTCAAAGTCCTGCCTTACAGCGCCGATCCCGAGGCGCTTTTTTCTTCCAAGCACTGGTTTCTATTGCCAGCCGAAAAAGGCGCAAAGACCTTTACCGGCGTCGCCCAACTGGCGATCAAGGAGGCCAAGGTGCATTCAGACACCGTCGTCGCGTCAGCCCACGAGGTGGACGACCGCACGGCCGCCGAAGCCTTGCGTGGCGCGCGTATTTTCGTAGCCCGTTCGAGTTTTCCAAGCGCTGAAAAGGACGAGTATTACTGGGTTGACCTGATTGGACTGGACGTGGTCAACCGCGAGGGTGTGGCACTGGGCACGGTGAGAGAATTGCTCTCAACCGGGGCGCAGACCGTGCTGGTGCTGGCGTATGCGCAAGACGGCAAACCGCAGGAGCGGATGATTCCCTTTGTGTCGGTCTATATCGACGAGGTCGATTTGCCCGGTCGTCGCATACTGGTGGATTGGCAAGCGGACTTCTAAGCGTTCCCCATGCGTTTTGACATCGTCACGCTGTTTCCAGAGCTATTCGCCCCTTTTCTGTCCAGTGGCATCACGCGCCGCGCCTTTGAGTCGGGCCTGGTCGATGTCCAATTGACGAACCCGCGAGATTTTGCGGCCGGCAATTACCGGCGGGTCGATGATCGCCCGTTTGGCGGTGGTCCCGGCATGGTCATGATGGCCGAGCCCCTGACTCAAAGCCTGACAAACATTCAGTCGCAACGAACTGACGTCGCGCCGGTGCTGCTTTTTTCGCCGGCGGGCCAGCCGCTCAACCATGCGATGGTTCAACGTTGGTCTGACAGCCAAGGCGCGATTCTGATTTGTGGCCGCTACGAGGGCCTGGACCAACGCTTTGTCGACGCCTATGTCACCGAGCAGATCAGTCTGGGTGACTTCGTGCTGTCGGGTGGCGAAATTGCGGCCATGGCCCTGCTCGACGCCGTGGCGCGTTTGCAACCCGGTGTCTTGAATGCGTCGGACAGCCACCAACAGGATAGTTTTAACCCCGTCCTGGATGGCCTGCTCGATTGCCCGCACTACACTCGGCCGGAGCAGTGGGCGGGTCGGTCGGTGCCGGAGGTGTTGTTGTCAGGTCACCATGTCCAGATTGAGCGCTGGCGGCGCGAACAGCGGCTGGCGCTGACCTTGCGTCTGCGCCCCGAGTTGATCGACCAGGCGCGTCGCGAAGGGCGTCTGAGTGGCGCCGACGAAGCTTTTCTTGCCACCCCACACTAAGTGCGCCTCGCAGCTCTTGCCAAAGAGGTCAATCGTCCTTAAAGACCGTTCTTGATCTGGCTATAATGGCGGGCTTACCGATCCTCTGGCTGGCCGTTCGACTGCTGCGTGCAGTTGGCTTCTTGTGTCAATCCCGACACTGGCGCATCCAAGATCATTTGAGGACATCATGAATCTGATTGAAACCCTTGAGCAGGAAGAAATTGCTCGTCTCGGAAAAATAATCCCCGTCTTTGCCCCAGGCGACACCGTTGTGGTGAGCGTCAACGTGGTTGAAGGTGCGCGCAAACGTGTGCAGGCCTATGAAGGCGTCGTGATTGCAAAACGTAATCGTGGCCTTAACAGCGCCTTCACGGTGCGCAAAATTTCCAGCGGCGAAGGTGTCGAGCGCACGTTCCAGACCTACAGTCCGCTGATCGCTGCTATCGAAGTCAAGCGTCGTGGCGATGTGCGTCGCGCCAAACTGTATTACTTGCGTGATCGCAGCGGCAAGTCTGCACGTATCAAAGAAAAACTGCCAGCCCGGAAAATCAAGACGGCCGCTGTCTAAAGCGGGTTGTCTTTCAAAGAAGCCGTCCCAGCGGATGTTTGGGGCGGCTTTTTTGTTGTCTTTTTCAGGTGCTGATTTCTCATGACCATCGACTTGCCCAACAGCGCGCTGTCCAGCGTGCCGCAATTTGATCCGCGTCAGATTCCAGTGATCGGCGTGGACACCCATCTGCCGCCAGTGCCACTGGCCGCCTTACAGGCTGCGGCGTTGCAGGCAAGATTTATTTCACCCCCGGTCTGGCAGCCCGAGGTCATCGCGGAGCCCCGCTTTTCGCAGCGCGCACCCAGGCATGCCGCGGTGCTTGTGCCCATCGTGTTGCGCGAGCACCCGACGATCTTGCTCACTGAGCGCACCTTGCATCTGTCCAACCATTCGGGGCAAATTGCTTTTCCCGGCGGCAAGGCAGACGACGACGATGCCGATGCTGCGGCCACCGCCTTGCGCGAAGCCCAGGAAGAAGTCGGACTGGATTCGGCGTATGTGCAGGTGCTGGGTGCGCTGCCGCAGTACGTGACCGGGTCGGCATTCATCATCACGCCGGTGGTGGCGCTGGTGCAGCCCGGCTTCACGCTGACCCCCAATGCCTATGAGGTGGCCGATGTCTTTGAGGTGCCACTGGAATATCTGATGAACCCCGCCCATCATCAACGCCACGCGATGGAGTGGCAGGGCGCCCGGCGCGAATGGTTCTCCATGCCTTATCAGGATCAGTTGCGCCAGCGCTTCATTTGGGGCGCCACGGCGGGCATGCTGCGCAACTTCTATCGTCTGCTGTCGGCCTGATGCCTTGTGCCGTTATGATAAAGCCATGAGTTTTATCTCAGTGCTTTTTGCCCTGCTGCTTGAGCAGGCCCGCCCCTTGAGCAAAGGTAACCCGATCCATGCCGGGCTGCGGGCTTGGGTGCGTTGGAGCACCCGCAATTTTGACGCTGGCAAGCCCTTTCATGGCTGGCTGGCCTGGGGTTTTGCGGTTGGTGGCCCCTCCGTGGCGGCATTGCTTGTCTACTGGTTGCTGATTACGTTCTTGGGCTGGCCGGTGGGGGTGATCTGGAGTGCGGCCGTACTGTATGCCTGTTTGGGCTTTCGGCAGTTCAGCTTCCATTTCACCGAGATTCGCGATGCTTTGGCCGACGGTGATGAAGTCCGCGCTCGCGAGTTGCTGGCCAGTTGGAAACAGATGGATGCCAGCGAGTTGCCGCGCAGCGAGATTGTGCGGCACGTCATTGAGCATTCGGTGCTGTCGGCCCATCGCCACGTGTTCGGTGTGCTGGCCTGGTTTTCGGTGCTGGCGGCATTTGGCTTTGGCCCGACCGGTGCTGTGCTGTACCGGCTAAGTGAATTTGTCGCACGCTACTGGCAACACAAGAGCAAAGCAAATCATCAGCCAGTCAGTGATGCGTTGCAGCAGACCGCAACGATCATGTGGACAGCGATTGACTGGCTGCCGGCCCGCATGACCGCCATCAGCTTTGCGGTAGTGGGCAGTTTTGAAGATGCCATTGATGGCTGGCGCAATTACGAGCCGCGCTTTGCCGGGGACAACGACGGCATCGTCCTGGCGGCCACAGCGGGCGCGGTGAACATCCGCTTGGGTGTCGCCGCCCCGGTGACTTCGGTCGCGGCCCATGGCGCACCCGCGTTGCCGCCAAGAGCGGTTGACCGGCGCCGAGAAGTCAGGCCGGGCCAGACCCCTGAGATGGCACACCTGGTCACCATTGTCGGCCTGGTGTGGCGCGCCGTGGTGATGTGGATGTTTCTGCTGGCCCTGTTGACGCTGGCCCGGCTGTTGGGCTAGTTTTATACAAAATTGGCCTCTAGCCCCCGTTCCTACTGCGTGAGCAGCTATTCAAATTGAAGCAAAATTCTGACCTGAATGCCTCGTTTTACAGCCCGGTCGTGCGTCGCCTCGTGCCCTACGTACCGGGGGAGCAGCCCAAGATCGACGGCTTGGTCAAGCTCAATACCAATGAGAACCCCTACCCGCCGTCACCCCGTGTGCTGGCCGCGATCCAGCTGGCGGCACAGCAGGGTTTGCAGCTCTATCCCGATCCTGAAGCGACGGCATTGCGCCAAACCATCGCAGCCCATCACGGATTGGAGCCACAGCAAGTGTTCCTGGGCAATGGCTCCGATGAGGTGCTGGCCCATGGCTTTTTTGCCTTTTTTCAGCACGGTTGCCCGCTCTTGATGCCCGACATCAGCTACAGCTTTTACCAGGTGTATTGCCGGCTCTACGGCATCCCGGTTGAAACTGTGCCTTTGACCGAATCCCTGTGCCTTGACGTCGCGGCTTACGCCCGTGCCGACGGCACTGCGATTGCGGGCGTCGTCATTGCCAACCCCAATGCCCCCACCGGTGTCGGCCTGGCGCTGCAGCAGGTGGAGCAACTGCTGCGTCTGCACCCGCGGCGCGTGGTGCTGGTCGATGAAGCCTATGTGGACTTCGGCGGCGACAGCGCGATGGGCTTGATTGCTCAGTATCCAAATCTGCTGGTGGTTCACACCTTGTCCAAGTCACGCTCGCTCGCCGGTCTACGCATTGGCTTTGCCTGCGGCCAGGCGCACCTGATCGAGGCGCTGGAGCGTGTCAAGAACAGCTTCAATTCCTATCCGCTGGACCGATTGGCCATTGCCGGCGGGGTGGCGGCCTTTGAGGATCAGGCCTGGTTCGAGCAGACGCGCCGCGCCGTCATGAGCAGCCGCGAAGGGCTGGTGCTGGCGTTGGAAGATTTTGGCCTGCAGGTGCTGCCGTCCCAGGCCAATTTTGTGTTTGCACGGCATCCCACGCAGGATGCGGCGGCGATCGCGGCTGGCCTGCGCGCACGCGGTGTGCTGGTGCGGCATTTTAAACTGCCCCGCATCGAGCAGTACTTGCGGATCAGCGTCGGCACGCCCGCGCAATGCGATGCTTTGGTGCAGGCGCTGGCCTCAGTACTTGCGGCGCTGGCTTAACTCCGCATACAAGTCGCTGTAGATCTTGTAGCGGTTCGCGCTGATGCCGTCAAGGCTACCGTCGGGTTTGACGGCGGCCATCACGCCGCAACCGGGTTCATGCAGGTGGCTGCAGTTGTAGAACTTGCAGTTGGCCACATGGGGTTTGAAGTCCGGCATATAAGCGGCCAATTGCGCCGGGTCGATGTGGTTCAAGCCAAACTCCTGGAAGCCCGGTGAATCAATCAAAGCCGTGGTCTTGTCCGCGTCGACCCAGTACCAAGTGGTGCTGGTGGTGGTGTGTTTGCCCGAGTTCAGGGCCTGCGAAATCTCGCCCGTCTGCGCCAGTGCGCCCGGTGCCAGCAGGTTGATCAAGGTGCTTTTGCCCGCGCCCGACGGTCCCAGCACCAGCGTTGTTTTACCGTGCAGCAGCTTGAACAGTTCCGCGTGATCGACATCACCCGATTGTTTGAGCGACAGCGGCAGCACACCGTAATGCATGCGCCGATACGGCCGCAGCCACGCCCAGGCGCGCGCGAAGGGCTCGACCAGATCACTTTTGTTGAGGGCAATGATGGGCGTGATGTGCTCCGCCTCCGCCGCGATCAGGGCACGCGAGATCTGACTGCTGGAGAACTCGGGCTCTGCCGCGATCAGGATCAGGATCTGGTCCAGATTGGCCGCAAATGACTTGGTGCGAATTTCATCCTGACGGTAAAAGACATTGCGGCGTTCTTCGATCTTTTCAATCGTGCCTTCGTCCTGCGAGGCCTGCCACAGGACGCGATCACCCACCAGCCCCTGGCTTTTCTTGCCGCGCGAATGGCAAATCAGTCGCTTTCCTTCCGGCGTCTCCACCAGAAAGTGGCGACCATAGTTGGCGACGATCAGGCCGCGGTCGAGGGTGGCCCGTTCCATCAAGCGTGTCCTTGGTGCGTGGCCGTCATGCCAACAACGCGTCAACCCGCGCCGCGCAGTCAAAATCGGCCATCGAGAGACCGCCCACGTCATGGGTGCTGAAGCGCACCACGCAGTGCTTGAAATGCACCGACAAGTCGGGGTGGTGATCTTGCCTGTGTGCGATGAAGGCCAGCGCATTCACGAAGGCAATGGTCTCGTGGTAATTCGCAAAGGTGAAGGTCTTTTCAATGGCCACTGCGGCACCATCGCCAGTCAGCCGCCAGCCTTCCAGTTTGGCCAGATTTGCTACTATTTGTGTAGCATTAAACGCATTTCTGACGGGGGCTAGAGCCTCATTTGTCTTATGAATAGTGTTCATGGCGTCATTCGGTCGCTGTGTTCAGCTTGTCATCCGCGCCAGACGCTCCGACGCCGGTGGATGCGAGTAGTGGAACTTCACATACAGCGGATCCGGTGTCAGCGTCGAGGCGTTGTCCTCATACAGCTTGAGCAGAGCCGTGGCGAGGTCCGGGCCACTGGTTTGAGCCACGGCATAGGAATCGGCCTCAAACTCATGCTGGCGCGAGAAATGGGCCAAGACAGGCGCGATGAAGAAGCTGAACACTGGCAACGCCAGCATGAACAACAACAGCGCCAGTGCGTCATTGGGCGCACCCAGGTTGGGCTGCACCCCCAGCCCGGCATAAAACCAGGCCTGCGTTGCCAGCCAGCCCAGCAGGGCAAAGCCCACCAGGCTAAGGGCAAACATGGACACGATGCGCTTGAGGATGTGTTTGTGCTTGAAGTGACCGAGCTCGTGTGCCAGCACGGCGTCCACTTCACTGGCGGATAGTTTGGCCAACAAGGTGTCATAAAACACCACCCGCTTGGAGGCGCCAAAGCCGGTGAAGTAGGCATTGGCGTGGGCGCTGCGTTTGGAGCCATCCATCACGAACAAGCCCTTGGCAGCAAAGCCGCAACGTTTCATCAGCGCCGTCACGCGGGCCTTCAGGGCCTCATCCTCCAGCGGCGCAAACTTGTTGAACAGCGGCGCAATGAAGCTCGGGTAGATCAAAAGCAGGAGCAAATTGAAACCCATCCACACGCCCCAGGCCCACAGCCACCACCAACTGCCCGTCGCACCCATCATCCATAAAATCAATGCGGCAATCGGCAGGCCCACGACGGCACCGATCAGACTTGATTTGAGTAAATCCAGCAGCCAGAGCTTGGGCGTCATCTTGTTGAAGCCGAAGCGCTCCTCGATCACGAAGGTCTGGTACAGTGTCACCGGCAAATCGATCAGGCCGCTGATCAGCACAAACGCCGCGAGCAGCGCAATTTGCTGCCCCATGCCGCCGCCCAGCCAACCGAGCAGTGCTTGGTTGAGGCTTGTCAGCCCACCCAGCAAGGTCCACCCCAAAAGAACAGCAGCGCCGAGCGTCAGCTCCAGCAGCCCAAAACGTGCTTTCGTGATGGTGTAGTCGGCTGCCTTCTGGTGCGCTGCCAGCGTGATGGTCTGGGCGAAGGCCGGCGGCACTTGTCCGCGGTGTTGTGCCACATGCCGGATCTGCCGCGAGCTGAGCCAGAAGTTCAGCACCAGACCGGCGAGCAACGCCAGCGCAAAGACAAGGGTGAACACCAATGAAGGGGAAAGAGAGGGAAACGGATCAGCCATGGCGAGCGAGTTTATGTCATCGGCGACAATTCCCACGATGGATTCCACCAACACCCCTGTGGCGAGCGCAACGCTGGCCAAATCCGACCAAAAC
Organism: Rhodoferax sp.; assembly: GCF_010365055.1. Taxonomy (GTDB): domain Bacteria; phylum Pseudomonadota; class Gammaproteobacteria; order Burkholderiales; family Burkholderiaceae_C; genus Rhodoferax. The sequence goes on along the minus strand of NZ_JAAFHA010000004.1, from coordinate 17,894 downwards.
TTGGTGTGGCTTGATTGCGAGATGACGGGCCTGGATCCGGAGATTGAACGGATCATTGAGATCGCTGTCATCGTCACCGGCCCCAACCTTGAATGCCGAATCGAGGGCCCGGTGCTGGTGATCCACCAGAGCGATGAGTTGCTTGGCAAGATGGACAAGTGGAACACCGGCACGCATGGCAAGACTGGTCTGACAGACAAGGTCAAGGCATCGACCTTGCTGGAGGCGCAAGCGGAGGCGCAGTTGATCGAATTCCTGAGCCATTACGTGCCCAAGAAGACCTCGCCCATGTGCGGCAACAGCATCGGGCAGGACCGGCGTTTTTTGGCGAAGTACATGCCCAAGCTGGAGGCCTACTTCCACTACCGCAACCTGGACGTGAGCACGCTCAAAGAGTTGTCCAAACGTTGGCGCCCCGATGTGTACAAATCGTTCAAGAAGAAACAGCGACACACCGCCTTGGCCGACGTGCACGAGTCGATTGACGAACTGGAGCACTACCGCAAGCACTTCATCAGGATGTCCGATTAGGTAGAAACCCGAATCCGTGCCATAATCTACGGCTGCACTGCAAACTGCCGTGCATATTTGTACATCTCCCTTCATTCACAGGCCCACAGCGAATTCGCATTTGCGTTTTCCACAAAAGGGCCCCAGCGCTGATTGAACTCCTAGTGAGTCAGAGCAGGTTTCGTTTGATGGTTGATGTTTTTTAACCATTGACGGAGCAGTCGCAAACCTTGCGACGCTCGCGTGTGAGTAAATTCATGACTGACGCTATTCAAGCGACAGGCGAAGTATCGCTTGTCGAAAATTTTTCCAATGACACCGCCGAAGTGACGCAAGACGTGGCGCAAGCCGCGACAGTGAGTCACCTCCCCGAGGCGCCTACCGCCGTTGAGGTCGTGGCCGAAGTCCCCAACGGCTTTGTCACCCTGGGCCTGGCGCCCGAGTTGATTCAGGCCGTGAAGGACCTGGGCTTCACCCAGCCCACCACTGTGCAGCTCAAGACCATTCCGCTGGCCATGCAAGGCCACAGCGCCAACGATGCTGCAGCCCGCTTCATTGACCTGATGGTGTCAAGCCAGACCGGCAGTGGCAAGACCGCGGCTTTTCTGTTGCCCGTGCTGCACACCCTGCTGACCCAACAAGCACAGGCCGAGGCGAAAGAACGTAGCGATTTCGAACGCGCTGTGGCTGATGCGGCGGCCAAAGGCGAGGCGCCCCCGAAGCGCGCCAAGCGCAAAGACCCGACTAACCCGCGCCATTTCGCTCCGGCCGCACCTGGCGCCCTGATCGTTTGCCCGACGCGCGAACTGGCCCAGCAAGTGGCACACGACGCGATTGATTTGGTACAGCATTGCCGTGGTTTGCGCGTTGCCAACATTGTGGGTGGCATGCCTTACCAGTTGCAAATTGCCAAGCTGCAAAATGCCAACCTCGTGGTCGCCACGCCGGGACGTTTGCTCGATCTGCAGCGCTCCATGCAAATCAAGCTTGATCAAGTGCAGTTTCTGGTGGTGGACGAAGCCGACCGCATGCTGGACCTGGGTTTCTCCGATGACCTGGCTGAAATCAACCAGCTGACCATCGAGCGCAAGCAGACCATGATGTTCAGCGCCACGTTCGCACCGCGCATCCAGCAACTGGCGTCACGTGTCATGCGCGAACCCCAGCGCCTGCAAATCGATTCGCCGCAAGAAAAACATGCCAACATCAGCCAAAAGCTGTTCTGGGCTGACAACGCCCAGCACAAGCGCAAGTTGCTCGACCACTGGCTGCGCGACACCACCATCAACCAGGCGCTGGTATTTGCCAGTACCCAGATCGAATGCGACGGCTTGGCCAACGATCTGCAGCAAGAGGGCTTCTCCGCTGTCGCCTTGCATGGTGCGTTGAGCCAGGGCCTGCGCAACCGCCGCTTGATGGCCTTGCGCCAAGGTCAAGTGCAAATTCTGGTGGCAACCGATGTCGCCGCGCGCGGCATCGACGTACCTACAGTCACGCACGTGTTCAACTTCGGTTTGCCCATGAAGGCAGAAGATTACACGCACCGCATTGGACGCACCGGCCGCGCCGGGCGTGACGGTATTGCCGTGACCTTTGCCGAGTTCCGCGATCGTCGCAAGATCATGGACATCGAGCACTACACCCACCAGCAGTTCAAGGGTGAAACCATTCCCGGCATGGAGCCGCAACAGCGTTTCCCTGACTCGCGTCCCACTTCCAATTTTGGTGGTCGTGACAGCCGCAATGGTGGCGGAGACTACCAGTCCCGTGAGCGCGGTTTTGGCGGTGGTGCCCGAGCCGGCAGTTTCGGCGCCAATCGTGGTGGCTTTGCCGACAGAAACGCGGGCGCTCCCCGTGATTCAGGCAACAACGGCTACCAAAATGCCAGCAATAACGGTTTCGGTCAGCGCGACACCCGCAGTGGCGGCGCGCCCGAAGGTTTCAACTACGAACGCAAAGGCGGTTTCAACGACCGTTTTGCCGGCGCCCGCAACGACGGTCCCGCGCCGCGCGGCGACTTTGGTGCCCGCAAGCCAGCGTTTGGCAAGCCGATGGGCGTGAAGCCTGGGAATGGTGGCAAGGTATTTGTGCCGCGCGACGCTAAAAAACGCCCCGCACGTAGCGCTTGAGCTAACGGCTGGGCACCTCTTCAGAAGCCGGCCCCCCGGCACTGAAAGGATATCCCTTCCATGGACCTCGCTGTCGTGACGACAGCGAGGTTTTTTTTGCCCAAATTTAGGTAGCCCCACCGATACAAAGCTAAGGGTAAACCCTTATACTGCACAGCCATAACTGTAGAGAGGACTTACCATGTCCAAATTCATCCGGCTTATCAAAGCTCTTGCGCTCAGTGCCAAGTCCCAAAAGGACCTCGACAACGCGTATCTTTCAGAATCAACCGACGTCTATGATCTTGAGCGGCGAATGCGCGAAGTCGACCTTCGAGGTCGCAGTTCCGCCCGTGCTCTGAGTTTTGGTCCCAACCCATTGTGAGGGACTCCACCATGAGCTATCCCCAAACTGTGGCCAATACAGCGGCATCGCTCGGGAAAACGTCTAGCCTCATGCTTGGCATCCCGTTTGACATTGCCCGTGAGCAATACGCCAAGGCCGTGCAAGCCGGAATCATCGAAAGGTCGATGCTCAAATGGGCGAAATTTGAACGGGAACTCAGTGCCATGGAAAAACTGACCCTGGGACCTTGGGCTCGGCGCGTTTGATTTTTTGATGGTTTTGGGTCACCTTTGCGGATCGCTCCAAATCAAGCGCCGCTGCCACTGTCAGCCGACTGACGCCAAGTGACGACCGCGATCATGGCCGCCAGCGCCTGAACCAATGCAATGGTGAGCACCGAGCCACCCCAACCCCAACCTTCGTAGGCCATCCCTGCCACCACCGTGCCTACCGCCCCGCCCGCGTAGTAGCTCATGTAGTAAAGGCCAGTGGCCAGGGAGCGTCCTTCGCGGACGTTTTGCGCAATCGCGCTGATGGTGGCAGACTGGCAAATGAATACGCCTGTTGAACACACCGCCAGGCCGACAATGACCGCGGTCAAGGATGGCCATAAGGTCATGAGCAACCCCGCAGCCGATATGGCCAAGGCCCCCAGCAGTGATCGCAGGAAGCCGAGCCGGACAATATAACGTCCTGCCAGTGGGGTCACCAAGACGCCGACGAGATAGACGCCGAAAACATTGGCCAAGCCAGCCGACGATAAATTGAACGGGGCAGACGCCAGGTGCAGATTGACATAGGTGAACGTGCCGACTAGCGAGAACAGCACGCAGAAACCGACAGCACAGGCCGCCATCAGTCGTTGGTGATGCAGGTGACGCCACAGCGTCCTGAACCCCCCACTGATGTTTCGGTTTGCAACAAAGCTGCGTGACGGTGGCAGCAGCCACACCACCAGCAAAGCCCCAAGAAGATTGAGTATGGCCAAAGTGACGAAGGCACCGCGCCAGCCGAGCAAGTGACCGGCATGACCGGTGATGAAACGCCCGCAAAAGCCCCCCATGACCGTGCCACCCACATAGGTGGCGGTCATGCGGGCGACCCCGCCAGAATGGAACTCCTCGGAAATGTAGGCAATCAGGACCACCACGATGCCAGGAACGGCGAGCCCCTGCACGAAGCGCAGGGCAATCAGCGCATTGAGGCTGTCGGCCAAAGGTATCAGGGCCGTCGGCACCGTCAGGGCGAATAAGGAGGCGCAAATGATCACTTTGCGTCCGTAGGCATCGGAGAGCATCCCCATGAAGGGAGACACCAGCGCCACCGCCAGGATGGTTGCCCCCACCGTCAAGCCGGCTTGCACCGGTGAGGCCTGAAAATCGCTCATCACCATGGGCAATACCGCCTGCATGGAGTAGACATTCAGAAAGGCAAAAAAGCCAATCAACCAGACAATCGGCTGGGACGCCTGTTTGCCATTCTGAAGCAGCAAGGGCGGCAATTTTCTGGCAAACATGGCTAAAAGACCGGCCCTCACCAAGAACCTATGCCGTTGCCCGCATACGGTCTCAGATGCCTCAACTGGCCAAAGCCGCTGTCATGTCGTTAATACGCACCATGACCTCGGGCGTTAACTTGGGTATGACATTCACAGCGCCGAGGTTGTCGTGCAGCTGCGAGATTTTGGATGCCCCCGTGATGACAGTGCTGACCCTGGGGTTGTGTGCCGCCCAGGCAATTGCCATCTGACTCAGGCTGCAACTCAAGTCCGCCGCAATGGCCGTCAGTTGCGCCACTGCAGAATTTTTTGCGGTATCGGTCAGCCCCTCAACAAGAAAACCCATTCCCTTGACGGCCCCGCGGCTGCCTTCGGGAATGCCATCCCGGTACTTGCCGGTGAGCAAACCGCTGGCCAGGGGGCTCCAAGTCGTCAGACCCAGACCAATGTCTTCGTATAGCCGGACATATTCCTGCTCGACCCGTCGGCGGTGAAACAGGTTGTACTGGGGTTGCTCCATCACGGGTTTGTGCAGATGATGACGTTCAGCAATGTCCCAGGCGGCACGAATTTCGTCGGCCGACCATTCACTGGTACCCCAATACAAAGCCTTGCCGCGGCTGATCATGTCGCTCATGGCCCAGACCGTCTCCTCAATCGGCGTGAGGGGGTCGGGTCGGTGGCAATACACCAGATCAATGAAATCGAGCCCCATGCGCTTGAGCGAGCCATCGATCGCCTGCGTCAAGTACTTGCGGTTGAGGGTGTGCTTTCGGTTCGCAGATTGGCCCTCACGGTCCAGCCCCCAAAAGAACTTGGTGGAAACGATGAAATTCAGGCGCGGCCATTTCAACGCCTTGATGGCTTCGCCCATAACGACTTCGCTCTCGCCGCCCGCATAGACTTCGGCATTGTCAAAGAAGTTGACGCCAGCATCGAACGCAGCGGCCATCATCTCGCGGGCCGCTGGCACATCGACCTGATTGTGGTAGGTCACCCAGGAACCCAACGAGAGTTCGCTGACCTGTAGGCCGCTGCGGCCAAGACGTCGGTATTGCATAAAGTTGCCTCTTCTGATGTGAACGATTGCTGGAAGGCTAACAGACCCAGTCCATTCGTGCTGTCTCCAGCAAATTGCGGCTGGCAATTTCTCGCAGTGACCGGCGCGCGGTGTTTGACTTTGCGGCTCAATCCGCCGCAATTCACTGCAGGGTGGTCAATTGCTCGCCCATCGGGTACGCCAGAATGAGTTGGCTCAAACCTTGCGCCCATAGCGAATAGCCAAGTGGCCCTGGATGAAAGCCATCGGCTGCCAAGCCAGGGGCAGCCGCTCCAAGCAAGGGTGAGTGCAGGACCCGCCTGGCCTGTCCAGAAAGAGATGTGGCCAAATGCCAATTCATCTCAAGCGCCCAGCGACCCATGAACCACCGCAACGGCTGCGGCAAGGCCGTGAAACCGTGCATGGGCGGCAAAGCACTGTGAATCAGCAGGCCGGGCTCAAATCGGTGTTCAACACTCCTGGCCAGACGGCTTTGCCATTGCAGCCATTCGGACGGTGAACGCAGGCCGGTCACGTCATTGACGCCGATGGACAGCACCACAACATCAAAATGCTCAACCGGTGTTGCCTCAAGCAGTCTGAGCAACCCGGGCGAATCCAGACCATTGACAGCCATCAGGCACCACTGGACGGTGCGGTGTTGGCTCAGCCGACTCACCAGTTGCCCGCTCAATGCTTCGTGCTGCGAGGGCGCACCGACGCCCGCAGCAGCCGAATCTCCGGCAATCAGAACCCGAAGCAACGGACCCTGCCCGGCAGTGCCCTGCCGCGCGCCCGGTGGCTCCGGCAGACGTGGTGTCACCCGACGTACGTGTTTTCCTTGTAGCCAAAGGAGGGGACCCAGCAGGGTCAGCCACAAGTAACGCTCCCAATCGCGCATCAGGCAGGCACTACCCTTCGCCCCGACATTTTTTCAAGACTGTCGTGACGACGCATGACAGCCTGAGCGCTGTTAAGTCCACGCCGATGCCATGGGCTCGCGCACCGGGACCGAACTGGTTGACGATTGCGTATCGCTGCCGTGTCGCTCAAGTCGATTTTCCCGCCAGATTCAGCCCAACGACGCCCAGCACAATCAGACCAATTGAGGCCAGTTTCAGCGGTGGAAGCTGTTCTGAAAACAAGAAATAACCGACCAGCGCCATCAGCGCCGTTCCTGCGCCTGACCAAATTGCATAGACGACGCTGACCTCCATGCGCTTCAATGTGAGCGACAGCAGATAGAACGAAGCAGCGTAGCCGACGACTGTCAGACTCGCTGGCAGAGGTCGCGTGAAGCCATCGGAGGCTTTCAGCGCCGACGTGGCGATCAGCTCGAAAAAGATGGCAGAACCAAGTAGCAATGCGTTGTGCATTGGGTTACCCCCGAATGAGCCCGCTGGCCTGTTACTTGACCGCCGCTTTTGCTTTTTTCCGCGCTGCCGCCTTGGGGTCTACGGCGGCCTTGAACTTTGAGCCTGCCGTGAACTTTGGCACGGTGCCTGCAGGAATTTTGAGCGTGGCGCCGGTGCTCGGGTTCTTGCCCGTGCGTGCTGCGCGCTTGACTGACTTGAAAGTGCCAAAACCGACGAGGGTGACCGAGTCCCCTTTTTTGACGGCAACCTGGATGGTGTCAATCAGCGTGTCCAAAATTCGGCCAGTGGCTGTTTTGGTCAGGTCGGGATGCTTGGCAATAATTTTTTCGATGAGTTGAGTGCGGTTCATTTTTGATGGCTGGTTGTGGTTGATGAGGTGCCCATGGTACCGGGCGAATGGGGGCGGCCACCGCTGGTGCTGTTGTGGCCGCTGGAAAAAAATCAGGGCCAAGCCATATGCCACATGCTCGACACCAAACGGTGTGTCAGCCACCACACCCCCGATTGCAGTCTCAGGCTCTCAATTCGGCTTTATGTGCGAAATCGGCATCTAGCCCCCGTCCTATAAGCGCAAGCAGCTATTTAAATCATATCAATGCGGGGAACTTCTCGAGCGCAACAACCCAGACGATGCCAATGGATCGGCGCCGATGTTTGCTTGTACTGTGGCATCAAGCCATCAGCGGTGGCAATGCCCGTGAACGGCGCGCGGCATTGCCGCTTGATCGACGCACGACCTCTGAATGGCTAGTGCCCCACATCGACAGAAGTGCAGTCCTGATTGACCTCATCAATTCTGCCGCGCGGTTGGCGCGAGGGTAAGAAAGATTTGGCAATAAAAAACCCTAAGTAAATCAATTACTTAGGGTTATATTTTGGCGGAAGCGGTGAGATTCGAACTCACGAAACCTTGCGGTTTGCCGGTTTTCAAGACCGGTGCAATCGACCACTCTGCCACGCTTCCAAGCCGCGTATTCTAGCTGGCTTGCTGCCTACCACTAACGGCCAGGATGGGCGTCAGTTGCCTGACGCTTCAACGGGAGGGCGCTCATGACGCTGCGGCGCCAAGGGCTCAAAGCGCGGGCGCTGCGATTTCTTTCAATGAGGCTCGTCCGGTCGGTGCCAAAATCACTGCATGCAAACGCCTCCTTCCCCGCCCAGTGTGCCGCCCGGCCAAGCTGCTGCTCAAGTCCGCAACCCTCTGCATGGGCTCACCTTGGAGGCCATCGTCACCGCGCTAGTCGCGCACTACGGTTGGGCGGGACTGGCCGTGCGCATCCCGGTGCGGTGTTTCGCCAGTGATCCCAGTATCGCGTCAAGCCTGAAATTTTTGAGAAAAACGCCGTGGGCGCGTGACAAGGTGGAAGGGCTTTATCTCTTCATGTTGCGCGAAACACGCCGTGCCGGTGGAGCTCGCCCGCCAGCATAATCCCGAGGGCTGCGGCTGAACATGGATTGGAAGACCTTGCCCTTGACACCGTATCGGCTGCAGGTGTGCGCCAGATTTCTTGGAGTTTCATGATGAAAACAACGCCCGTGAAAAGCCTTCGCCATTTCTCCCGCATCCCGTTTGCCGCTGAGGTGTCGCTGCAACTGCATGACCGCACGATCAACGTGCATCTGGTCGACATCGCGCTCAAGGGCGCCCTAGTACAGACCGCGACGGTGCAGCCGCTGGTACTCCAGGAAAAATGCCGCCTGGTGCTGCCGTTGACGGATGGCGGTGAGGCGATCGAGATGGCTGGAAAAATTGTGCATCTGGAAGATCGGCGCGTCGGCATTGAATGCCAGGACATTGAGGTCCTCAGCATGACCCGGCTGCGTCGACTCCTGGAGCTGAACGCGGGGGATGCGGACAGCGTGAACCGGGAGCTCGCCTTCTTGTTTGCCAAGCCTTAGCCGGCGCGGCCTGCCAAGGCGATGTGTCGCGCCGTGCACTGGCGCGTGAATCTGGTCTATTTATGCCTATAGCCCCCGTAGAATAAGCGTGTACAGCTATTCAAATGATAGTAAATCAGGCGAAGCGACGGCCACTGTCTGCTCGCCCCATTGGCTTGCCAATTGCAGCAGACAACCGTCGCTTGCGCCTCGGCCTGGCAAAATCTTGCAGCGCCCAGTCGCCTCGGCATGCAGGGCGTTGGTCTTGTGCCGTAACTCGCTTTGCTGGACGGCTCCATGCACGACCTGATGGAAGGCCAGCAGCATGCCCAGGATGATCAGACTTCCCAGAATGGTCGACCAGACCGGTGTCTGCAGTCCGGCGGGCAGGCGATGCCACCATTGCTGTGGCGTGTGTGTACGCACCACGAGGTCGCCGACCCCGCCATCCGGCGAGGTGAAACTTGTGCGAAGGTGGTTCATGGAAGGACTCCTGATTCGGCTGCGCGGGGTGCGGACCGGTTGGGGGCCAATGTATGGGGGCCCCGCGGCAACGTCTGTGCGGTAGGTAACGTTGTGCCGGAACCATGTCCATTTTCCATTTTGCTGTTGAATGGGCGCGGCGGGCGGTGACGAGTGGGTGTGCAGTGCGGTTTCATGTCCAATAGGGGCATGGACAAACCCAACGACACCGAACAGCGCCTGATGGCGCTTGAGATCAAGGCTGCTTTCACCGAGGACTTGCTGGATCAGCTGGACCAGGTCATCGTGCGCCAACAGGAACAGATTGACCTGCTGATGCGTGAGCTGGCGCAACTGCGTGAGCAGCCCCGCGATGAGGGCGTGGTGGGGTCGCGCTCGCCGCACGATGATTTGCCGCCCCACTACTGATTCGCTTGGCCTCAATCGGGTGCCATGGGGCTAGCCGCTTTGGTGGCCGCGCCGCCGGTGCGCAGCGTCAAACCGCCGGCCTGGCGCCTTGGTTCACCGAGCGCCGGCCGATTGCTGTTGGTGGCAAGACGCGTGCGCAAGACAGTCACGTTCTCACTCAAGCTTGGCGCGTCAGCAATTTTGTCGAAATAGCGATCCAGCACCCGATAGGCGGTTTCGATCAAATTGGCATCGAGGGTGGCATTGCCGTGAAACAGCGGGAGTTCATCGGCGGATCAATTGCAGCGCCAACTCATGGGATAGATTGGGATGAGATACCTTGGTGTAGGGTGGCTTGGGCCAAATCCAATCCCTTTGCGGGAACAAGGCGCGCATGGCATTGATGTCGCAGTGGTAAGGCGGCCCCTGAATCAAGCCCTCTTCGGTGGCCGCGGGTCGAATCATTTGCATGAACAGTATCCAGAGGCTGCCCTGCGGTTCCAGCCATTGGTGCAATTGCCGTGCGTAGTCGACCCAGTGCTCGGGATGAATCGCGCACAGGCAGGTTTGCTCGTAGATGGCGGCAAATTTCTTATCCGGCTGGTAGCTCAATACGTCGGCTTGAAGAACTTGCGCCTTCAGGTCTCGGGCCTCACAAAGCGCGCGTGTCCCCGCTACCGCCGCAGCGGTGTAGTCGAGGCCGACGACGTCAAAGCCGCGCTGGGCCAGTTCCGCCACTTCCCAGCCGCTGCCGCAGCCCGGCACAGCGATGCGACAGGGTTGCAGGGCGCCGCTGGCCAGCCAGGCGAGTAACTGAGGGCTTGGAATGCCTCGGTCCCAACCGGTCTCTTTTTTTTCAAATCGCTCTTGCCAAAATTCAGTCGTTGGGCCAGCCATATCAAGTACCCCGTGTCAGGTCAAACACCGTGCCACCAGCGGCGCCAGTGCCGCTGCATTGTGCCAGCAGCACTGCGTCGGCCTTCAGGGCGTTCGGCGGCGCGCGGGCGCGGGCTTTGCCTGGACCCGCTTGGGCGGCGCCCGGTCAGTGCGCGCCCTTGACGTGCGCAGCAGGATCTGGAATTCGTGCTGGAACTGGTCGGAGATGGTCTGTGGATCGGGCACCAGTCGCGCATCACCGATCACAGACAAAGTGGCAAATCCGTGGTAGCTCAGGATGGTGATGGTCATGCCGAGCTCGTGGCCTGGATGCGGCGCCCAGGAGATCATGCGGTCGATCGGAACACCGGCCAGGTACAGCACTTCACGCGGGCCCACGACATTGCTCATGACGAGGCTGGCCTTGCGGCCGAACAACACGTTGGAGAAGTCTTCCAAGGCCTTGGGCGCACGGCCCAGAATCTCCATCAGCATGAGTGTCGCAACGGGCTCCGGTGAGCGCTTGAGCGCGTCCATGCGCGCCCGCGTGATCGCTAGGCGTTGCACCGGGCCGGCGCTGGTCACCGCCAGATCGAGGATCACCAGGCCGAACTCATTGCCGAGCTGGCCCAGGCGCTCAGGAGGGCGCAGATCCACGGGAACCATGGCGCGCAGGGAGGTGTGGTTCACGTCGACGCCGCGCCCCTTCAGGTAGCTGCGCAGCGCGCCGGTCATGGCGGCGACCAATACGTCATTGACCTTGGCGCCATAGCGTGCACCAATGGCCTTGATGTCCTCAATGGGGACCGGCCTTGACCAGGCCACCTGCTTGTGCGGTCCAAACTCCCCTTTGAAGGGGGATTGCGGATCGTTTGTTTTCAGTAGCTCGCTCACCAGCATGCCGGCACCACCCAGCACGGTGGTCGCCGTGTCGAGCGCTTGCCGGGGATGCATGACGACATCCACCGTGTCACCGGCCATTGCCATCGCACTGCGGACGGTGCGCTCGATGGCTTTGAGCGCGGGTGCCAGTAGCCCATCGCCCGCGGGGTGGCCAGCAGGCGTGGCGTCAGCCGGCGCGTCAGTCCGGATCGGCGTTCCGGGCCCGGTGTCAAAGAGCTTGCCGATCACCGTCATCATCCCGGTGCCGTCCGCGATGCAGTGGTGCACGCGCATGATCAGCGCGCTGCCGTCTTCCACGCCATCCACCACATACACCTGCCACAGGGGCTGGCTGTGGTCCAGCGGCGTGCTGGCAATATCGCTGACCAGCGTGCGCAAGGCGCTTTGGTCGTTGGGCTCGGCCAGCGCGATGTGGTGCAGATGCTGGTCGATGTCGAAGTTCGGCATGTTCTGCCAGTGCGGCGTTGCGAACGGCAGGCCGACCTCTACTACCCGTTGGCGAAAGCGCTCAAAGCCCATCAGTCGCTCGCGGTAGACGGCGGGCACGCGGTTGAAGTCGAGCGCTTGCCGCGTGATCAGAAGACCGTTCATGATGGCCAGATTCGCCGGGCCGTCCATGTGAAACCAGGCCGCGTCGCCGGGGCTCATCGGGTAGGTTGTCATCGCTTGCCTCTCATCCCCGCCTTGAATTCGCCGCAGCGGGGCGGGTCCGCACGCGGCTCGTTGAGGCGCTCATGGTAGAGACGAGTCCAGCCTTGGTATTGATCGCTATCAAGCGTCGTCGTCGTCGTGGCCCTTGAGAAATGTCAATCCGGCAGGGCGCCCGAGCCATAGAGTGCAGTTGGCTTGCGGTGCCAGCATGAATGGAGGAAATATGGCGATCACTGTTGACGGTCAAGAGCGAAGAATTGCGCTCGCTTTGTCGGGCGGCGGGTTTCGCGCCGCTGCATTTCATCTGGGGGTGATGCGAAAGCTGCAGAGCCTTGGGTTGTTGTCCCGCGTTGACCTGCTGTCCTGCGTGAGCGGCGGCAGCATTGCGGGTGCCTTTGTGGCGCTGAACTGGCAGCGTGCCACGGTCCTTGACGAGCTCGAAAACTACCTGGCCACCCGTTCCATCGCGGTGAGTTCCGTCATTGGCGGCATTCTCGATCCGTTCGAGAGTCGCCTGGATAAGTTGGCGAAAACCTATGACCGTGATCTGTTCAAGGGGGCCAGTCTGAGCGCCCTGCGGTCTGGTCCCCGCCTCTATCTCAACGCCACCAACCTGTCGACCGGCAACATGTTTTTCTTTGTCGCCGGTGGGGCCGGTCCCGAAGAAATGGGGGAGCATGAACTGGGCGTGGTCGGGGCGGCGAACTTCAGCCTGGCACGCGCCGTTGCTGCGTCATCGGCGTTTCCACCCGTGTTTCCCCCGCTGAGGATTGATGCCCCGGAATATGAACCGGCCGCGCAAGTTGACTATGTCACGCTGGCGGACGGCGGGGTTTATGACAACATGGGTGTGAACCCGACGCTGCGTCCGCGCAACGCGATCGACTACCTGATCGTCAGCGATGGTGGCAAACCGTTTGCCAATGATGCGCAACCCACCGAGTCCGGCGGCATGGTTTTGAAGGCGGCGCTCGACATCATGATGGAGCAAATCCGTGGGCTTGAATTCGACCGGATGCAGCATCGCCACCAGGCCGGGGTCGGGCCCAAACCCATGTGGTTTTCGATCGACAGCACCAATGGGCAAGCGCAAGACGGCGATGCACAATTTGCCAGTTCTATTAAGACGAACCTCACGTCATTGAATGCAGCCCAAAGAGCGGTGCTGGTCCGTCATGGCGGGGCATTGGTCGAATCGCGCATCAGGGTCTACGCGCCTGAACTGTTGGCGTAGCACGTCAGGAGCACATTGACCCATGATGCCCTTGCCCAGCGCCGAGTACCGTGAAAGCCCGCCGGAGCAACTGGCGAACCGGCCCCCATTTCGGCGCTTGCGAGGCTATGCTTTTGATCCCAGTTTGTCGATGCGGCTGGAGACGGCGGCCATCAATCACACCGTGTTCGAGATTCCGTGGGAAGGCAACCTCAAACCGGGGCCCCGTGGCGAGTATGTGGAGGTGGTTGACTATGACCCGGCCAGCGCGTGCTGGTATGAACCGGTTGACCTGAATGCGACCAACCTGCTGGCGCAGGACGGGCTGGCACCGTCTGAAGGCAATCCGCAATTTCACCAGCAGATGGCGTATGCCGTGGCCATGAACACCATCACCCACTTTGAACACGCGCTGGGGCGCCAGGTGTTGTGGTCGCCCCGCGTGGACCCCCGGGCTGAAGCCGGACTGCAGGAGAGCTTTGTGCGAACACTGCGCATCTACCCGCATGCGATGCGCGCGGCCAATGCCTACTACAGCCCACAGAAAAAGGCACTGCTGTTTGGCTACTTCCAGGGCTTGACCGGCACCGTGTTCAGCTGCCTGTCGCAAGACATCGTGGCGCATGAAACCACGCACGCCCTGCTGGACGGAATGCACCGCCGCTATGTCGAAGACAACCACCCTGACACGCTGGCCTTTCATGAGGCCTTTGCCGACCTGGTTGCGCTTTTTCAACACTTCACTTTTCCCGAGGTACTGCGACACCAGATCGCGCGTACCCGCGGCGATCTGGAAACACAGTCGCTGCTGGGTGAACTCGCGCAGCAGTTCGGGGAAGCCACTGGCCGCTATGGGGCGCTGCGCAATGCCATTGGTGAAGTGGGCGCAGACGGCGTGTGGCGGCTGGTTGAACCCAACCCGCTGCGTCTGCGTGACGCCAAGGAACCGCATGAACGCGGCGCCATTCTGGTGGCTGCCATGTTCTCGGCGTTCCTGGCGATCTACAAGGTGCGCACCAAACGCATCATTGCCCTGGCCAGCGCCGGCTCCGGCGTATTGCCGCAGGGTGCCCTGCATCCGTACCTCGTGGATGCCCTGGCGCAGGAGGCTACCAAAACGGCGCAACATTACTTGGGCATCTGCATCCGTGCGCTGGACTATTGCCCACCGTTCGACATCAGCTACGGTGACTATCTGCGGGCTCTGATCACGGCCGACTACGACATGGTCGCCAACGACAAACACGGCTACCGGGTGGCGCTGATCGAGTCGTTTCGCCGCTGGGGCATCATCCCGCAAGGCTTGAAAACGCTGTCAGAAGAGCAACTGCGCTGGCCTTACGCCCGACTTGAGTATGAGGATTCGGACGCCGACGGCACCCAGTGGAATGCGCTGGCATTGCTGGCGATTGAGCTGAAGGATTTGATCAGCAAGTCGCTCTACCTGCAGGACCGGGAAGAAGTATTCAACACCTTGCGCGAGGCGAGAATCGCGGCCCATGAATTCCTTCGCAGCGTGTTCGAAGACCACGCCACGCTGCAGCGTGAGAACTTCATGAAAGTGACGGGGCTGAACATGAACCTGGACGCCGGCATGTCCGGCCTGAGTTACCGCGCCTCCGGCTTGCCATCGTTTGAGGTTCATTCCGTGCTGCCGACGCTGCGCGTGACACCGGATGGACTGATCATGAAGCAGTTGATCATTTCAATGACGCAGCGCCTGCGCGCCATGCCGATCGATCCGGACGATGCGGCCAAGGGCAGCTTTGATTTTCGCGGCGGCAGCACGCTGATTTTCGATATGGAAGGTGAATCGCCCACCTTGCGCTACGCGATCACGCGTCCCATCAACGATGCCGCCAGGCTGGAGGCGATTCAGGCCTACAAGCAAATTCGGATTGAACGGGGCCTGTCGCTCCGGGAGACCTACTTTGGCGACAGCGCGACTTTGCAGGCAAATGAGCCTTTTTGCATGCTGCACAGCGACTACTGAGAGGCGGCCATGGTGAGCACGACAAGCCCAACACGCAAGCCCAGCACGCCAGGCGCGACCAGAACCCGCGCTGGCCCGGCTACGAAGAGCGTTGCTCCACCAACCCAGCGGGCTGCACCCCGGCTCAGGATCCGCATGTATGCGCACGGCCTGGGCGATTGTCTGCTGCTGCGGTTTGCCAAGGCCGACGGCGGCTTGTTCAATGTGCTGATTGATTGCGGCATCATCACTATGGCCACCGGTGCCCGGCAGACGATGAAACGGGTGGCCGAGGATATTGCGCAGGCCTGTGAGGGCCGGCTTGACGTTGTGGTGATGACGCACGAACACTGGGACCATGCGTCGGGCTTTTCCGCGCAGCAGGCGCAGAAGATTTTCGACGCCATCGACATCGGGGAAGTCTGGTATGGCTGGACCGAAGACCCGCAAAACCAGCTGGGCCAGCGTCTGCGCCAAGAGCGCGCCGAGAAGGTCCAGGCGCTCGCGATGGCCACGCTGGCGCTGCAACGCTCGCCCAACCTGGCCGCCCAGGAGCGATCCAAAGGGCTGGCTGCCATGCTCGGCTTTTTTGGCATCGACCCGGCCGCGGCTGAGCCGGGCGCTGGCCAACCCATTCAGCGCACACGGGCCGCCTTTGAGTACCTGCAGAAGCGGCGCGGCGTCAAGACCCGCTACCTGTATCCAGAGCAGGCCCCGATGTCCCTGCCTGGCGTGGCGCAGGGGCGGGTGTTTGTGCTGGGGCCACCGCAGGACGAATCCCTGATCAAGAAAAGCACACCCAGCAAGAAGGCCCGCGAGGTCTATGAACTGGCCGCCGAGGCTGGGCTGGTGACCAGCCTGGGTGCAGCCTTCCGCCGGATGGCGCTCGGCGAAGAGGCGCATGCGCCTTTGGACGACTGCCCGTTTGATTCAGGTTTTCAGCAGAGCAGCAAAAAGTCGCGCGTCTCACCGGGACTGGAAGACCTGATCGTCGCCACCTGGGATGCGCCGGGCGAGGAATGGCGAATGATCGAAGAACACTGGACGCAGGCGGCTGAAACCCTCGCGCTGAACCTGGACGCCCACACCAACAATACCTGTGTCGTGCTAGCGTTTGAGTTTGAGGACACCGGCGAGGTGTTTTTGTTCCCGGCCGACGCACAGGTGGGCAACTGGTTGTCCTGGCAAGACCGCAAATGGCGGGTCAGGTCAGCGGCCGGTTCGGTCGATGTGACCGGGCCCGAGTTGCTGTCGCGCACGGTGTTCTACAAGGTGGGTCACCATGGCAGCCACAATGCGACCCTCAGTGCGGCCGGTCTGGAGCAGATGAACAGCGAGGCGCTGATGGCCTTCATCCCGGTCTTCAAAGCGCAGGCGCGCATGAACCGGTGGATGAACATGCCGTTCAATCCGCTAGTCAACAAGCTCATGGAGAAGACCGCGGGGCGCTTGGTGCAATCGGACGAAAAACTGCCGACGGCGCAACAGCTGTCAGGCTTGTCGCCTGGCGCCAGGAAGAAGTTCCTGTCATCCATTCAACGCGATCCGGGCGGCCTGTACTTTGAATGCAGCTTCGGCTGAGCAGTTCGCATGAGCAGCCGCCGAAGTTGACCCAGCGGATCGCACAGCGCCGGCCCGCCTGCTCAGTTGTGACTGCGGATCACACTGCCGATCAGTGGCAACGCCACCACTGCCTGTATATTGGCACCATGAAACCAAACCATCCCCACCACCGCTCCGACCTCGTCCGCATTGCCACCCGCGCCATGGCCGAGCGGGGGCTGGAGCCCGAATTTCCAGTGCGTGTCGAACGCGAGCTGGTGGCGATCACCGGACCCGGCAGCGAGGTCGGTCTTGATATCCATGACCTGACGGCTCTGCTGTGGTGCTCCATTGACAACGACGATTCGCTCGATCTGGATCAGCTCACGGTTTGCGAGTCGCTGGATCAGGGCGTGGTGAGGCTGTGGGTGGCCATTGCCGACGTGGACGCGCTGGTCAAAAAGGGCAGTGCCATTGATGAGCATGCGCTCACCAACACGACTTCGGTGTACACGTCGGCCCGCATTTTCCCGATGCTGCCCGAGCGTCTGTCCACCGACCTGACCTCGCTCAACTTTGCCGAGGATCGGTTGGCGCTGGTGACCGAGATGGTCTTCAACGCCGACGCCTCGCTGGCGGGCGCTACGGTGTACCGCGCCCGGGTGCGCAACAAGGCGAAGCTGGACTATGACGCCGTCAGCGCCTGGATTGACGGTGATGGCGCGCTGCCAGCTGCAGCGGCGGCCGTGCCCGGCATGGAGACGCAACTGCGTACGCAGGATGCACTGGCCCAGCGTTTGCGCGTGCGCCGGCGTCTGGAGGGCTCGCTGGAGTTGGAGACCTTTCAGCCGCGCGCCGTGTTTGAGGGTGAACAGGTTGTCGATATTCGTCAGCAGGTGCAAAACCGCGCGCGTCAACTGATTGAGGAAGTGATGATCGCCACCAATGGCTGCACCGC
Source organism: Rhodoferax sp. (assembly GCF_010365055.1). GTDB lineage: Bacteria > Pseudomonadota > Gammaproteobacteria > Burkholderiales > Burkholderiaceae_C > Rhodoferax. The sequence continues at coordinate 154 of NZ_JAAFHA010000004.1, read as the reverse complement.
ACGCTATCTGGCGGGGCGGGGCGGCGCCTCATTGCGGCGGGTGGTGCGCTCGCCCGAGCGCTGGCTGCGCATTGTGGCGGTGGCCCAGGAGTATGGCGACACCCTGCCTGCCGAGCCCGATTCGAAGGCGTTGGAAGCCTTTCTGGCCAAACGT
>NZ_JAAFHA010000064.1 GCF_010365055.1 Rhodoferax sp. | reverse complement strand
TGCCGAGCCTGCTCAGTGCGACCGAGCTGCAGACGCTGCAGCAGCAGGTGCTGGCCGTCCATGCGGCTGCGCCGCTGTTGGACTATGTGCAGGATCTGGTGGCGGCCACCCGCTCGGGCAGGTGGTTTTTGCAGGGTCTGAGCCCGCGTGCCAGCATTGCCGTGGTGCGCGCGGCCAAGGCGCAGGCCTTGCTGAGCGGGCGCGATTACGTGGCACCCGATGACGTGCAGGCCATTCTGGCGCAAACCGTGGCGCACCGCCTGCTGCCTCTGGGGGATGCGGGCCGCGGCGCGGTCGAGCAGGTACGCGCCCTGCTGGATGCGGTGCCGCTGCCCTGAAGGCCTTGAGCCGATGCCCGTCGTACCGTCATTGCCCCACCCGCTGCTGCACCCGGTGGCCTATGTGCGCGCGCAGTTCCAGCGCTGGTGGCAGGCCCGCCTGCCGCTGACTGACATCTTTACCTTAACCCAGCGCAACGTCTACATTTTGCCCACGCGCCCGGGCTTCATGCTGGGGATCACGCTGCTGGTGCTGTTGGTGGCCTCTATCAACTACCAACTCAACCTGGGTTACCTGCTGACCTTCTTGCTGGCCGGCTGCAGCCTGGTGGCGATGCATGTGTGCCACGCGACATTGCGTGGACTCACTCTTCATTTAATAGCTACTGACCCAGTATTTACGGGGGCTACAGCCATAATTTTCATAAATATGGAGAACCCGCGCAAAAGCACCCGGTATGGCATTGGGCTGGCCTTGCTGGGCTCGGACCACTGGAGCTGGACCGACGTGCCCGCGCAAGCCAACGCCACCGTGCACGTCGCATTCAAACCAGAGCGACGCGGCCTGCACCGCGTGCCCGCGCTCACGGCCGAGACCCGCTTTCCGCTGGGCACCTTTCGGGTCTGGACGGTGTGGCGCCCGGCCGCCCAGGTGCTGGTCTATCCGGCACCAGAGCCCCACGCACCCGCCTTGCCGCTGGGTGAGCCCCGCGCAGGCGACGCCGCCGCGGCGCCTGGACCGGGCAGCGGTGACTACGACGGCATCCGCGCCTACCGCCGTGGCGACCCGCTCAAACTCGTAGTCTGGAAAAAAGCCGCCAAGGCCGACGAGCTCGTCAGCCGCGACACGCAGCAGGTGCAGCGCCGTGAACTGTGGCTGGAGCCGCAGCAAACCGGCATTTCACACACTGAACAGCAACTCTCGCGCCTGTGCGCCTGGGTGCTGCAGGCCGAGCAGCAGGGGCTCGATTACGGCCTGCGGCTGGGGGGACTGGACATCAAGCCCGCCCACGGTGAAAGCCATAAGCGCCGCTGCCTGCAGGCGCTGGCGCTGCACGGAACTTGAGGCCGCGGCTGTGTTAAACCCACTGCATCACCTGCGGCGGCTGCCACGCGACAGCCGCGACACCCTCTTCATGCTGGCGGTGATCGCCTGGGTGGCGCTGCCGCAGGTGAGCCATTTGCCGCTGTGGTGCAGCCTGCTCACTGGCGCGGTCATGCTCTGGCGCGGCTGGCTGGCCGTGACCGTGCGGCCGCTGCCCGCACGCTGGTGGCTGTGGCTGCTGCTGGTGCTGACCGTGGGCGCCACGCTGTTCACCCACAAGACCCTGCTCGGGCGCGATGCCGGCCTGACCATGATCATGGTGCTGCTGGCCCTGAAGACGCTGGAGCTGCGCGCCCGCCGTGATGCCTTTGTGGTGTTTTTCCTCAGCTTCTTCATGATGCTGAGCAATTTTTTCTTCTCGCAGTCGCTCTTGACGGCGGGCGCCATGCTGATCGCGCTGCTGGGCCTGCTGACCGCCCTGGTCAACGCCCACATGCCGGTGGGCCGGCCGCCCTTGCTGCAGTCGGCCCGCATCGCGGCCTCCATGACGCTGCTGGGCGCGCCGATCATGGTCGTGCTGTTCATGTTGTTTCCGCGCATGGCACCTCTGTGGGGTGTGCCCAGCGACGCCATGAGCGGGCGCAGCGGCTTGTCGGCCACGATGCAGGTCGGCACCATCGCCAGCCTGGCGCTCGATGACAGCGTGGCCATGCGCATCCGCTTTGAGGGCACGCCACCGCGCCAGTCCGAGCTGTACTTTCGCGGGCCGGTACTCTCCAGTTTTGACGGGCGTAGCTGGCAGCCGCTGCGCTCCGGACTGCCAGCGCGCATGCAGCCACTGCCCAACCTGCAGGTGCAGGGCGCGCCGGTCAACTACCAGGTGACCCTGGAGCCCAATCAACGCCCCTGGTTGCTGCTGCTGGACGCAACGCCCAGCGCTCCTGTGGTGACGGGCTTCAACCCGCACATGACGACCGAGTTGCAGTGGCAGGTGGAACGCCCGATCACCGACCTGCTGCGCTACACCGCCAGCAGCTACCCCCAGTTCAGCCACGGCCCGCGGCGCCCGGTGGCGGGTCTGCAGGAGTACCTGGAACTGCCCTTTGGTTTCAACCCGCGCACGCTGCAACTGGCCGCCGAGCTGCGGCGCGACCCGCGCTATGCCGCGGACGACGGGACGCAACTGATCGCGGCGCTGCTCGAGCGCCTGCGCACGGGCGGTTACGTCTACACCCTGGAGCCCGGCGTGTATGGCCGCGACACGGCTGATGAGTTCTGGTTCGACCGCAAAGAAGGATTTTGCGAACACATCGCCTCGAGCTTCGTCATCCTGATGCGCGCGCTCAACCTGCCCGCGCGCGTCGTCACCGGCTACCAGGGTGGCGAACAAAATCCCGTCGACGGTTTCTGGACCGTGCGCCAGAGCGACGCGCATGCCTGGACCGAAGTCTGGCTGAACGGGCGCGGCTGGGTGCGCGTGGACCCCACCGCCGCCGTGGCACCAGGCCGCGTGGGCAGCCTGCAGCGCCTGCAGGCGCCGCGAGGCGTCATCACCGAGGCCTTGCTCGGCAACGTCAACCCGGCGCTAGCTTTGAACCTGCGCGCCGTGTGGGACGCCGTCAACAACCGCTGGAACCAGTCGGTGCTGAACTACACGCAGCGCAAGCAGCTCAACCTGCTCAAAAACCTGGGTTTTGCGTCGCCAAGCTGGGAAGACCTGATCTACCTGCTGATCGGCATCGTGGTGCTGGCCAGCCTGGGAGGTGCGGCCTGGACCCTGTGGGAGCGCACCCGCCAGGACCCGTGGCTGCGCCTGCTGGCGCAAGCGGCCAAGCGACTGCAAAAAGCGGGCGTTCAACTGGCCCCGAACAGCCCCCCGCGCCGCCTGGCCGAGCAGCTGCGCGCCCAGCTCGGCCCCGACCACCCGGCAGCCCGGCGCATCGGCGACTGGCTCTTGCGCCTGGAAGCGTTGCGCTATGCGCCGCCCAGCGCCCAGCACGAGCGCCTCGTGACGCTTCAGCGTGAGTTCAAACGGCTGCACTGGCCCACGTGACTTCAAAGTCATTACTTCATTTTTGTGAGCAATCTAAGTCCTATCCACTTGGGCTAGAGCCAAAAATAGTCTGCACCCGCAATGCAGCGGAAGCGGATCTACAGAAGTTCAAATTGCCCGCGCGATACCGGACATTGGCGCCAGTACCCCAACTGAAGGCCCCCAGCGTTCGTATCAATCACCAATGAGAGTTATCAACGAGCCACCTCAGATTGAATCCTAGATTAGTCGGTCACTGCAGTCTGCTGGCATCACCGAGGTGCGCCATACGCGGGTTGGCAGAGGCGTTTTGGTTTCATTTTTCCCATATTTTTGAGATGGAGGACAGTATGAAAAAGACATTTATTCCAGCGGCCTTGGCGATCGCTGTTGGCCTCACTTTCGGCACAGCGACATTTTCTGCAGGTGCTGCAGGTGCTGGCGCAAGTGGCTCAGGCGCAGGTGGCTCAGGCGCAAGTGGCTCAGGCGCAGGCGGTACCGGTGGGGTCATGACTCAGAACATGGAAATGGTTCAAACGCAGGCGCAGGTCCGGGCACAACTGAGGGTACAGGACAAGCTGCTCACCCAAACCCGTGACCAACTCAAGATTCAGGATCAGTTGCTCACCCGAACCCGTGACCAGTTGAAGACCCAGGATCGGTTATTGACTCAGATCCGTGACCAGCTCAAGACTCAGGACCAACTGAAAACGCAGACGCGTGACCAGCTTCAGGATCAGGAAAAAATTCATCTCCAAGCCCTTGACCAGTTGAAGGCGCAGGATCAAATTCTGTTGAAAACACGCGATCTGTTGAAAGATCAGGAGCAGATTGAGCTGAAGACGAAGGATCAGTTGAACGTCAAGTAGGAGCGTACCAGGACCCGGGCTTGACGTCGGCCCTGGAAAAATGGCCGAACACTTAGGGTGTGCTGCTCTTTTTTAGACTGATGAGGTCTGCTTGCAAAGTCGTTTGAGCGCTTGAGTCTCAATCTCAAGATTTGGCTTGCCCGTCATCCACCTTATCTTTCAGGCGTTGCTTTCATAAGCTAACTCACTCACAAAACTTAAAAAGGACTTTTACTATGTGTTTCATTTGCGATGAACGCCTGTCTTCCCGGCGTGGATTTTTGTCTGTTGCAGCATACGGCGCGTTGACCGGTTTTGTACTGCCAGCAGCGCCTGCGTTTGCTGCCGGCGGTGCGGTGACTGCATTGAGCGCAGACGAGGCGTTGGCCAAGCTCAAGGCGGGTAACGAGAAATATGTGAATGCGCCGGAATTATGCTCGGCCCAACTTGGGGCACAGCGTGAACATGTCGCGAAGAGTCAGGCGCCCTGGGCCACGATTATTTCCTGTGCCGACAGCCGTGTACCCCCCGAGTTGTTGTTTGGCGGGCTGGGTGTGGGCGAATTGTTCGTTGCTCGCAACGCTGGCAACATGGTGGACACAGCCACCATGGGCACGATTGAATACGGCGCAGCTGTTTTGGGTGTCCCGTTGATTGTTGTGTTGGGGCATGAGCGCTGCGGGGCAGCGTCTGCGGCCTGTGAGGTTGTCGAGAAGAAGACTAAGTTTCCTGCCTCTATTGGTCCAATGGTCGATGCCATCGTACCTGCCGCTCTAGCGGTGGTGGGCAAGCCGGGAGACTTTGTCGACAACACCATTCGCGAAAGCGCAATCCGGACGGCCCGCAAGATCACTACCGAAAGCAGTATCGTTGCAGAACTTGTCAAGAACGGAAAAGTCAAAGTAATCGCCGCTCGTTACGATCTGGATGATGGGCGTGTTGAATACTTTTCCTGATCAGGCTTGAATCGTCTGGCAGATCTGGGGAGAAGGCGTCGTCACATCGCCGACCAATAACCTGTAGTCTGTCATGTCGGATAAGTGTCTCAGGTCATATTGACACGGGGGGCTGGAGTTGAACTGGACAACCGGAAAGCTGCCGGTCGTGAGCGACTCCCATGTATCTTTGCGGCAGTAGAAAGGCGGACTCCAGTGCTCAGTCGTGCGACCTTCAGCATTGTTTTTGGAGAAATCTTTCTGGGCTGCGATATTCTCTGTGGGTGGTTAATGACCTCGCGAAACGTGAGCCCACCGTTCTTCACCAATAACTTGCATAAGTTCTCGTCCCATCACTGCGCCGCCAGCCCCAGCTTGAGCGGCACCGGCTTGCCAACATCGGATTCGACCTTCTCTGGCGCCGCCACCGCGACGCGGGCGGGGGCTACACCGGCTTCTTGGAGCGCGGCGAGAATCGCTGCGGCGCGCTGCGCGCCCAGCGTGGCCAGGACATCGGCGGCCAGCGGCTGGTTCTGGTTCAGGCGCTGCTGCAACTGGTTGTAGAAGGCGCTGGCATCGGCTACCTGTGGCTCGCCCTGGATCAGCTTGCTCACGCGCTGCCAGATTGGCAATTTCGCCTGGGCCGCTTCGGTCTGGATGCTCGGCAGGCTCGCCGCAGCAGCGGGTGCGGCGGCACCGCCTTCGGCTGCCTTTTTCTGCTGGTTGAGTTCCGCCTCGCCAAAGCGCTCGGCGTACAGGTCCCGCATCGCACCGCGCAGCGCGCGGTCACCCAGGTCGACCGGACCGGGCTCTTCGCCTGCCTGGAGCTTGATGCCGGCACGGCGGGTGATCTCGACCCGCACCGCGCGAGCCCTCAAGGCGGCCCCATCCGCTGCTTCGCTGTATTGTCCGGGCACCGACAATTTCAGCTGCGCGCGCTTGGCCAGAATCTGCCCCACCTGCTTAAGCTTTTCGCGCTCCGGGGGCAGCAGCTTGGCGCTGCCGGCGTCGAAGTCGATCGACTCCAGCTTCTCGCCCTGGACGCCCAGCAGGTTGCCCAACGCTCGGAACGGCGCGGTGACAATCTTGCTCAGCAGGTTCCCGATGGCCTTCCAGATGATGGCGCCATAGCTGAACTGCGGGTCACTGAGGTTGCCCGAGATGGGAAGGCCAAGTTCGATGCGGCCGTCGCTGTCCTTGAGGATGGCGATCGCCAGTTGCAGCGGCAGCTTGAGCGCATCGGGGCTGTCGACCCGCTCGCCCAAGGTCAGCTTGTCAATGACGATCTGGTTGCTGCCCTCTAACTGGCTGTCGCGCAACTTGTATTGCAGGTCCAGCGATATTTTCCCTTCGGCGACCTTGTAGCCGGCGAATTTCATGGTGTAGGGCGAGGTCGCCACCATGTCGACATTCTTGAACACCACGTTGATGTCGGTGTTGTTGCGCGGCGCGAACGGGTTGAGTTCGCCGCGGATACGCGCCAGGCCGAACTCGTCGACCCGGCCGTCAAGCTCGATCTGGCTGCGTGCCTCGCGGTTCGACGAGAGCCCGTTGATCACGCCGTTGAGCTCGTATATTTTGGCGCTGAACTGCGGGCGCAAACTGAGATCGGTGAAGTCCAGCTTGGCGTTCTGGAGGCGCAGGCGCCGGATGCGAACCGGGAACGGGTCGTCCGCAGCCTTTGTCGGCGTCGTCGGTGCCACGGCCTTCGGGTCGGCAGCGTCCGGTCGCACCAGCAGGCGGGCCGCATTGAAGCTGCGGTCGTCTTCGATGATCAGCGTGGCGTTGGGCTCGACGATACGCAATTCCGGGACGTCGAGCCGGTTGGGGTTGAGGCTGGCCGTGAACTTGTCGGCGCTTGCGTTCTTCCACGCGGCGAACAGGCCGCCGTCCACCTCGTTGAGCGTCAGCCCGGCCACGTTGAGCGCGCCGACGTAGCGCAGGCGCGGGCTCTTGGCCGTGCCCGCGCCAGTGCTGAGCCGCCCTTGCGCGGAGACATTGCCGCGGGCGATTTTCAGCTTCAGATAGTGGGCCAGAAGGGGCTGCAAGGGCGCCAGCGCGAGCTGCTTGAGACGCACATCGGCCTGCAGTTCACCGCTGGCCGGGACCACGCTGCCTTGCGCCGCGAACTGCCCGCCTTCGCGCAGGCCCAAGCCCGCGTTGAACTTGACCGGTCGCTTCAGATCGCTGCTGGCGCCTTCGAGTGTCAAAGCCAGGTCGGTGACCTGAACCTTGACGCCCGCGCTGTGATCCGCCACATCGGCACCGAACTTGCTCAATTCCACGGTCTTGGCCACGGCGACCCAAGGCTTGCCGGGCGCCACCACAGGCGCTGGCGCTTGCGCTTCGCTGCCGCCGTATCGAGGCAACAGTGCCATGAGATTGAGTTTTCCGTCCCGCTCGCGCTCGATCTGCAGTTGCCCACCTTCGGCATAGAGCCGCCCGACACCCGCCTGCCGGGCGGCAAGGTCGAGGCTACCGTCCGTGAAACCCAGTTGCGCCAGCCTGAACGGGGTTTGTGCCCCGCTGGCAATCGTCAGATCGGCGAGCGAAAAGGCGGCCTCGGACAGCTTCAGTTGAAAGTTGGCGCCGGCCTGCTCGGCAGCAACCTGCAGCTGCAACCGGACCTTGCCCGCGTCCACCTTGAGCGGCGGTGTGGCCGTTTCGTCCACCGCGCTGATCGCCACCTGATCGATCAGTACCTGCTTGACCGCCAACTTCCAGTTGTTGACCGCCACCGCGGCAGGCGGCCCCGAGGCCGCCTTTGGGCCCGCAGCGGCGATCATGAGATTGGCCAGATCGAGTTCACCCTTGGCGTCGCGTTTGACACTGAGCTTGCCGGCGTCAACGCGGACCTCGCCCACCGTCATCTGCCGGCTTGCCAGATCGGCGTTGACGTCGCTGACGTCAAGGCGCGTCAGCGTTGCAAAGGAATCGGTGACGCCCTCGCGCGCCAGCGCAAGATCGCGCAGCGACACCTTGGCGCCTTCCAGTGCGGCTTCGAACTTGCCGCCGGCATAGGACAGGCGGTAAGGCAAGGTGGCGGAAAGTTGCCCGGCTGCCACCCGCGCATGGGTGTACGACTTGAGATAAACCGCCAGCTCCGGCAGCGAGGCGTTTTCAAGGGTGACTTCACCGCTGGCGCGGATTGGGTTCACCGATGCCTTGCCCTTCCAGCGCATCTTGCCGCCGCGCGCGGACTGGGCCGTGAAGGTATGGGTGTCGTTCTGCTCCGGCAAGGTGCTGAAATTGTTCAGTGCAAAATCGATCGGCGAAAAGGAGTTGTCATAGCCGGCCCGCCGGTCGTGCATGACCACCCTGCCCTGTTCCAGCGCAAATTGCTCGATGACCACGCGTGGCAGGCTGGTGTCGGCGGACGCTTCGTGCGGTCGGCGCTCGAGCGTGAGCAACAGTTCAGCAAGATTGAATTTGCCGTCCGGCGCGATCGCCAGGTTCGCGCTCGGCGCGGTGATGCGGATGTCGGCAAAGCTCCAGGCCCGCCGGATCAGGGACTTCCATTGCAGTTCCACGGTGAGTTTGCCGATGGCGAATAAGGGCGCGCCATCGGCCTCGGCCAGGTGCAAATCCTGCACCTCCAATCGCAAAGTGAAGGGATTGAAACGGACCTCGCCGATCGTCGCCTGGCGCGCCAGTTCGGTCTGCCCCAACTTGGGGACCTGATGCTGGATCAGCAGGGGAACCAGCCAAAATCCAGCTATTGCGTACACGGCCAGCAAGCCGGCCGCGCCGGCCGCCCACCGTTTCCACCGACTGTGTGTCGGCTGAACGCTCTGTTTCGCCATGGTTACCCCTTGATGCACTTGTGTTGTCTTGGCGGGCGAAAAACAACGCCGCACATATAAGTATGCCCCTTTGCCTGCCGAACTGGGCAAGGACGCAGGGCGCATTCGCAGGGGCATGATCCGTCTGATGGGTGCCGGGTCTTGGCATTGCTCAAACTTTCATCTGGAATTTGACCGGCGTTTTCTGAATCACCGCTGGCAACTGGTGCCGTGTTGACACCTCGCTACACTGGAACGCGAACTCAAACTACTGCACTGGCCCCCTTGACTCCCAAGCTTTTTTTATTTACTACATTTTTTATAGCTACTTGCGCCCTATCGACGGGGGCTAGAGCTCTAAATGATGCCAAACCTGCAGCAGTTATCCTGGCGGCAGCGCCAACGGCAAAAACCATGAAGCTGGCGCGCAGAGCGAAGCCCGCCAGGCGGACCGTGCGCCAGGGCCGACTGGCGCTCCACCAGGAACCCAGCAGGCAACCCGCGCTACCCGGGCCGGTCTACGCGCAGCGCGCTGACGCCATGTTGGCGGCAGACGACATCGCGGCACGGCGCGATCTGCCCCCTGACTGGGTGCGCCAGGCCATTGGGGATGCCCGTTATTTGCCGCAAGTGGCCAGATACATCCAACCACCGCCGCCGGGAACGCCCAAAAACTGGCAGCTTTACCGCAGCCGCTTCATCGACCCGGTGCGGATCAGGGCCGGCGTCCAGTTCTGGCAAGACAACCGGCAGACGCTGGCGCGGGCGCAAGCTCAGACCGGCGTGCCGGCCGAGATCATCGTCGGCATCATCGGGGTGGAGACGATCTACGGCCAGCAAATGGGCAGCTTTCGGGTCATCGATGCTTTGACGACGCTGGCTTTTGATTTCCCCGTCAGCCACCCGCGCGCGCAAGCCCGCAGCGCGTTCTTCCTGGCCGAACTGGAGCAGTTCTTGAGCCTGACGCATCGCACGGGCGTGGATCCGTTGACTCCGCTGGGCAGTTTTGCCGGCGCCATGGGCATGCCGCAATTCATGCCCTCGAGCTGGGTGAAGTACGCGATTGACTTTGACGGCGACGACCGGGTGGACCTGTTCAACAGTCCGGCCGACGTCATTGGTTCGGTCGCCAACTATTTTCACGCCTTCAACTGGCAACCCGGTATGGCGACCCATTACCCGGTGCGATTTGACAACGCGACTTTGAACCTGCCGGCGCTCATGGCGCCTGATATCCTGCCGACCTTCAGCGCCGAGCAGTTTGTGGCTCAGGGCGCTGTGCTGGAAGGCGCCGCCTTGCAGCATCCGGGCAAGCTGGCGCTGGTGGAGTTGCAAAATGGCGATGCACCCCCCAGCTACGTGGCCGGCACCGACAACTTCTATGCCATCACACGCTACAACTGGAGCAGCTACTATGCCATGGCCGTGATTGAACTGGGCCAGGAAGTGATGCAAGAAATGGCACGCGAGCGCAGTCAATAATTGACCGGCCCTGCCCTCCCTGATTGAGACCTGAACCTTACCTTATGGCCAAAAAACCTGAAACCGCCTCCCGCATTGCCGACAACAAGAAGGCGGCCTACAACTATTTTTTCGAAGAGCGCTTTGAAGCCGGGCTGGTGTTAGAGGGCTGGGAGGTGAAGTCGCTGCGTGAAGGCAAGGTCCAGATCACCGACGGTTACGTCGTCATTCGCAATGGCGAGTTGTTTGTCATCGGCGTGCAGATCCAGCCGCTGGGCACCGCCTCGACCCACATCAGCCCGGACAAGCAACGCACCAAAAAGCTCCTGATGCACAGGGAAGAAATCAAGCGCCTGATTGGCAAGGTCGAGCAAAAAGGCTACACCCTGGTGCCGCTGAACCTGCACTGGAAAGCCGGCAAGATCAAGTGCGAGATCGCACTGGCCAAGGGCAAGGCCGAGCACGACAAGCGCGACACCATCAAGGACCGCGAAGGCAAACGTGAGGTGGAGCGTGCGATGAAGAGCAATCACCGGTAAATATTTTTCGTTTAATGGAATAAATGGGTCGCGACTGGTGTTTATCCCTGTGCAAACGCTTGTTTGCGTTCATCAACTCAGGAGTTCATCATGAAAATCACCTCTCGCGCCAACCTGTCCCGGTCTCTGACGCTCGCCCTCCTGGCAGCTTGCGGCTCCCTGTATGCCGCCCCGCCCATGGTGGCTGATGGCGTACTGGTTGGCGCCAACGGCATGACGCTTTACACCTTCGACAAAGATGTGGCTGGCAGCGGCAAATCGGCCTGCAACGGTCCGTGCGCAACCAACTGGCCGCCTTTCATGGCCACCGAGTCTGACAAAGCCGCGGGCGACTACAGCGTCATCACGCGTGACGACGGTAGCAAGCAATGGGCGGTGAAAGGCAAGCCTGTGTACTACTGGGCGAAAGACAGCAAGCCGGGCGACAAGACCGGTGACGGGTTCAACAAGGTGTGGCAGACCGCCAAACCGTGAGTGCTGCTGAGTCATGGCGGGACAGACCACCGCTGCTCGAAGCGAGCAGGCGCTGTTCTCAACTGCTTGAATGAGCGCGCAGCCCATCGTCGATCAAATCCCCGCGCTGCGCCGTTATGCGCGCGCGCTGACGGGCGACGCCTGGGCCGCCGATGATCTGGTGCAGGACACGCTGGAGCGCGCCTGCAGCAAATGGCGTTTGTGGGCGGCGGGCTCGGACCTGCGTGCGTGGTTGTTCACGGTGATGCACAACCTGTTTGCCAACTCGGTGCGCACAGCCAGGCGGCAGGCACCGGGCGGCACCGTCGATATTGACGATGTGGCCCACGAACTGCGAGCCGCCGACGCGGGTCTGGACCATGCCATTGATTTGCAGCGCTGCCTGATGCGGCTCCCAACGGACCAGCGGGCGGTACTGCTGCTGGTCAGCCTGGAGGACATGAGTTACGCGGATGTCGCGCGAATCACTGCAGTGCCCATTGGCACCGTGATGTCGCGCCTGTCGCGCGCCCGTAGCCGTTTGCAGGAACTGCTGGATGCACCGGCCCACAGCGCCGCCTCGCAGCCAGCGAGCGGCACGCCGACGAGTCAGGCGCCGTCCCTTCGCCGCCTGAAATAAGCCACCGGAAAACACCATGAACAGGACCCCCTCTCGCCCGCTGACCGAAGACGAAATGCACACACTGGTGGATGAGCAGCTGGCGCCCGTCACGCTGGCAGCCCTGCAAGCGCGGCTGGCCCAAGACCCCGCAGCGCAGGCCACGGTCGTGAAGTGGCGCCAGCAACGTGACGCCCTGCGCAGCCTGCATCAGCCCACTCTGGACGAGCCGGTGCCCGCCACGCTGATGACAGCGGCGCAACAAACCGCTGCCTCGCAGCAGGACATCAACCAGTGGTGGCGCTGGGGTGGCATGGCCGCCGGGGTCATGCTGGCGTTTGGGGTGGGCTGGTTCTCCCACACGGCCTGGCAGGGTGAGGGACAAAATCAGGCGCTCTCGTCCGTGCTGGCCAGCGCAGCGGCCGCGCCGGACTTCGCGCGCCAGGCCGCCGTTGCGCACGCGGTGTACGCCCCGGAAATTCGGCACCCGGTGGAAGTGAGCGCCACGGAGCAGGCGCACCTGGTGCAGTGGCTGTCCAAGCGTGTCGGCAAGCCGCTCAAGGTGCCGAATCTGGCGCCCCAAGGCTATGACCTGGTAGGCGGACGCCTGCTGCCAGGCGAAGCCGGTGCGCGGGCGCAGTTCATGTTCCAGAATGCGGCCGGTACCCGCATCACGCTTTATCTCGGCGCCTTGGACAAGTCTGCGGCTGGCGCTGACGTCCGTGACACTGGCTTCCAGTTTCGCGCTGACGGGCCGACACCGAGTTTTTACTGGATCGACCAGGGCTTTGGCTATGCGCTGGCCGGGCCGGTGCCGCGAGATGCGCTTATGAAACTGGCAGAAGCGGTGTATCGCCAGCTTTGATCTATTTAAGCGCCCGCAGCGGATGCGTCTGGGGCGTCCACGGGCTGCTGAAAAACGGCGCCACCATTGCCGGCGTCACGTCTTCAATTCGGGCCGGGTTCCAGTGCGGCGTGTTGTCTTTGTCCACCGCCAGCGCGCGAATGCCCTCAACCGTCTCGCTCTGGCCGGCGCTACACCCCAGATGCCGGGGGGCAAAGCAGTGGTGCACCATGTCGCGCTCCATGCGCAGGTCATCAGCCAAGCTCAAGGAGCGAGCGCGGCGAATTTGTTCCAGCGTCACTTGCAGCATCAGGGGCGAGCGCTGGCGCAAAGTGACTGCCGTCGCTTGCGCCCACTCGTCGGCGTCAGCCTCCAGCGCCTGCACCATGGCGGCCACGGAATCCAGTCCAAAATAATGATCAATTTGGCCCCTGGCCCCCGTGGAATAAGCGGGTGCAGCTATTGAATACATAGCAACCCAGGAATCGATGGCAGTGGCGTGATCAAAATTGAGCTGGGCCAACGCCTCCCAGGCTGACGGCAGTTCGGTGGCGTCAAAGTGGACATCGGCCAGACCCAGCGCCAGCGCCGCGGCGGGACCCAGGATTTCGCCAGTCAGAGCCAGCCACTCGCCGGTATGCCCAGGACAGCGGCTCAGAAAATAGCCCCCGCCGACGTCCGGAAACCAGCCGATGTTGGTTTCCGGCATGGCCATCTTGGTGCGCTGCGTGACGATGCGGACCTTGGCCCCTTGGGCAATGCCCATGCCACCGCCCATGACGATGCCGTCCATGAAGGCAACAAAGGGTTTCGGGTAGCTGTGGATCAGGTGATTGAGCGCATATTCCTCGGTGAAGAAGTCTTCCAGCGCCGGGTCGCCCGCCAGCGCGGCCTGATGAAAAAAGCGGATGTCACCGCCCGCGCAAAAGGCGCCGAAGGGGCCGGATTTGTTGCTGCCACGAATCGCCACCGCCTTGACCCGGGCATCATCACGCCAGGCGAGCAGGCACTGAGTCAGGGCACGGATCATCGACAGCGACAGTGCGTTCAGCGCCCGGGGCCGATTCAGCGTGATCAAGCCGACCTGGCCGCGTACCTCGCTCAGCACGTGGCTTGCCTCATCGCTTGACGCGGGGTCCTGCAATTTAAGTCCAACGTTCGTCATGCGCGGTTCCGCCATCCAATCAGTTCATTGAGAGCCAAGGCCCCGATCACCAGCGCACCGCCCAGCAGCACATTGGGGCCCGGCACCTCGCCCGCGCCAACCCAGGCCAGCAAAATGCCAAAGATGACTTCCAGCAAGCCCAGCAGCGCCACTTCGGGCGCTTTGAGAACCCGGGTGCACAGCACCGCCAGCGTGCAGGGAATAGCCAGCTGCACCAAACCCAGCCCGGCCAGCAACACCAGATCGTGCGGTGAGGCCTGAAACGGCAGGGCCATCGGCAAGGTCACCAGGCACGAGAGCACCGCGCCAATCAACACCGCAGGAATCAGCTCGACGTCATGTCCTTGCGCGTGGGCATGTTGTGTCACGGTCCAGTTGGCGGCACCCGAGATCGGAACGCACAAGGCCACCAAGGTGCCGAGCAGGCTGCCGCCCTGGGTGATGTTGCTGCCGTACATGTAGACGATGCCGCCACCCGCCACGACGATGGCGACCCAGGTTCGCTGGGCAATGCGGTGCCCAATGAACAGGCGAGCGGCCAGCGCCGTGAACAAAGGCCCCAGCGCCATGGTGATCAGCACATTGGCGACGCTGGTGAGTGTGATCGCCAGCATGAAGAAAGTGAACATGCCGGCCCAGCAAGCGCCGGAAATCCACAGTGCGGAACCACCGCTGCGCATGCGGGCGAACACGCCACGTCCCAGAAAGATCGGCAGGATCACCAGCAAGGACAGCACCGTAAAGAAGCTGCGCCAGAAGGTCACCTCAAAGCTGCGGGCCTGCTCCAGATGGCGCGTGACGACACCGGCGATCGACCACATCAGGGTCACCGCCACCATCAGGAGAACGGCCCGGTTATGCGTGAGCCTCATGCGTCTTTAATCAGTTGGGGACAGGGCTAGTTCGCTTCGCGTAACTGCGGACTGTCCCACAAAAACCGAAGGTTAACGACCCGCGCGCTTGCGCTCGCTCTCGGTCAGGTAACGCTTGCGCAGGCGGATCGACTTGGGCGTGATTTCGACCAGCTCGTCGTCTTCGATGAATTCAACGCCGTATTCCAGCGTGCATTCGATCGGTGGCGTGATCTTGGCGACATCTTCCTTGCCCGACACACGGAAGTTCGTGAGCTGCTTGGTACGCGTGGCATTCACCACCAGATCGTTGTCACGGCTGTGGATGCCCACAATCATGCCTTCATAGACAGGATCATTGGGGCGCACAAACATGCGGCCACGGTCGTCGAGCTTGCCCAGCGCATAGGTGAAGATTTCGCCGGCGTCCATGGAAATCAGCACGCCGTTTTTGCGACCACCGATGTCGCCCTTGTGCGGCTCGTAGCTGTCGAAGATGTTCGAGATCAGGCCCGTGCCACGCGTCAAGTTCAGGAATTCGTTGGTGAACCCGATCAGACCGCGCGCCGGAATGCGGTACTCCAGGCGCACGCGGCCACGGCCGTCCGGCTCCATGTTGACCAGATCGCCCTTGCGCTCGCCCAAAGCTTGCATCACGCCGCCCTGGTGTTGCTCTTCGATGTCGGCCGTGACCAACTCGATGGGTTCGTATTTCTCGCCATTCACGTCTTTCATCACCACGCGTGGCTTGGAGACGGCCATCTCAAAACCTTCGCGGCGCATGTTTTCCAGCAAAATGGTCAGGTGCAATTCGCCACGACCCATGACTTCGAAGATGCCTTCTTCGTCGGTTTCCTTGACGCGCAAGGCCACGTTGTGTTGCAGTTCTTTTTGCAGGCGGTCCCAGATCTGGCGGCTGGTGACGTACTTGCCTTCGCGACCGGCCAGCGGGCTGGTGTTGACGCAGAAGTTCATGGTCAGGGTCGGTTCATCGACCTTGAGCATGGGCAGCGGCATCGGATTGACCGGATCGGTGATGGTCACACCAATACCGATGTCAGTCAGGCCGTTGATCAGCACGATCTCGCCAGGACCGGCATCCGTGGTCTGGACGCGCTCCAGGCCCTGGAAGGTCAAGACCTGGTTGACCCGGCCTTTGACAGCCTTGCCATCCGGCCCTTCCATCACCACCACGTCCATCATGGGCCTGATCGTGCCCTGGCTGATGCGCCCAACACCAATCCGGCCCACAAAGGTCGAAAAGTCGAGCGCCGAGATTTGCAGTTGCAGCGGCGCGGCAGGGTCGCCCTGTTGGTGCGGCACATGTTCGAGCACGGTGTTGAACAGGGCCGACATGTCGGGGCCCCACTGTTCACCCTGCTCACCCTCTTCCATGGATGACCAGCCGTTGATGCCCGAGGCGTAGACCACGGGGAAATCGAGCTGTTCGTCGGTGGCGCCGAGCTTGTCAAACAAATCAAACGCGGCGTTGACCACCCACTGCGGACGCGCACCGGGCTTGTCCACCTTGTTCACCACCAGAATCGGCTTGAGTCCCAGGGCCAGGGCCTTCTTGGTCACAAAACGCGTCTGCGGCATCGGGCCTTCTTGCGCATCGATCAGCAACACGACACCGTCGACCATGGAAAGTGCGCGCTCGACTTCGCCGCCGAAGTCGGCGTGGCCGGGGGTGTCAACGATATTGATGTGGGTGCCTTGCCAAGTCACGGCGCAGTTCTTGGCCAGAATGGTGATGCCACGCTCTTTTTCAATGGCGTTGTTGTCCATCACGGTGTCGACCACTTTTTCGTGGTCGGCAAAGGTGCCGGACTGGCGCAGCAATTGGTCGACCATGGTGGTCTTGCCATGGTCGACGTGGGCGATGATGGCGATGTTTCGGATTTGTTTATGCGACATGGTTCACTTTCTCTTAAATCTGGTCAAAATCTGTTTTCTCAGGAACTGAAGACGGGACGGCGCACAGCACGCCTGGCCCCGATCCGCCATCTCCCACTATTTGCTCAATCTCAAGCGGACTCAACAGCCGCCCTGGTATTAATTCTCCCGCCACCACATGGGCGGTGCCCAACAGGGCGCCTCGTGCCTGTCCTGAGCCCGTCGATGGGCCGTACACAGCGACCTGACTCCTGTCAGGCCAGTCTCCCCGGCGGCGCAAGCCACTCAGAAAACGCCCTGCATTCTCGCCGTCCAGCGTGACCACCGTGTGCTCGCCCAGGAGCGAGTCCACCGGCAACAACTGGCTCCATCTTTCTTCATCGGTCATCGCCTCCAGCGCCGCCAGCGTGACGCACTGCGCCACGTTGAAGCCACCGGTTTCAACCCGGCGCAATCCAATTAGATGCGCGCCGCAACCCAAGGCTTCACCAATATCCTCTGCCAAGGTCCTGATATAGGTTCCCTTGCTGCATTTAACTACTATTTTAATAGCTGAGTATTCACTATCCACGGGGGCTAGCGTCATATTTAGCTTATAAATTGTCACTTCGCGGGCATCCCGCTCCACCTCCACACCGGCCCGTGCGTATTCGTACAAGGCTTTGCCGTCTTTCTTCAAGGCGCTGTGCATCGGCGGTATCTGCCGAATCAGCCCGGTGAAGCGCAACGCCACCTCGCTAAGATCCTGCGCAGTCACCTTGACCGGCCGCTCTGCAATCACCACCCCTTCGGCGTCGCCAGTACTGGTCTTTACACCCAGCCGCGCCACCGCCTCGTACGTTTTGTCCGCCTCCAATTGCAGCTGACTGAATTTGGTGGCGGCACCAAAGCACAGCGGCAACAGACCCGTGGCCAATGGATCAAGCGTGCCCGTATGGCCGGCTTTCTCGGCCCGCATCAGCCATTTGGCTTTTTGCAAAGCATCGTTGCTGGACCAACCCAAAGGCTTGTCCAGCAACAGCACCCCATGAACGGGGCGCCTGGCAACCCGTGCACGCGGCGCATTCATGTGGTCTAGTCTTCCTTGGCGCGTGACGCCACCGCGCGCGCAATCAAGGCGTTCATGTCAGCGGCGCGCTCCGTGGTCTGGTCATACACAAAATGCAGCGTTGGGACCGTATGGATATGCAGGCGCTTGAACAGACCGGCCCGCAAGAAACCGGCCGCCTGATTCAGGCCTTCGGTACACAGCTTCGAATCCCCGGTCAACAGGCTGAAGAACACCTTGGCGTGCGCGTAATCGGGCGTGACTTCCACGCCTTGGATCGTGACCATGCCCACCCGCGGATCTTTGAGCTCGCGCGCGATCAGTTCGGTCAGGTCCCGCTGAATCTGATCGGCGACCTTGAAGGCGCGGTTGGGGGTCTTTGACTTTTTACGCACGATTTACAGCGAGTCCATCAAAGCGTCCGCGCCACTTCGCGGATTTCAAAGAATTCCAGCACGTCACCCACTTGGATGTCGTTGTAGTTCTTGATATTCAAACCGCAATCAAAGCCTTCACGCACTTCCTTGGCATCGTCCTTGAAACGCTTGAGCGAGTCGAGTTCACCCGTGAAGATGACCAAATTGTCGCGCAGCAAACGCAGCCGCGCGGTGCGCCGCACGACACCGGCGGTGACCATACAGCCAGCGATCGTGCCAATCTTGGACACCTTGAAAATCTGACGAATTTCGGCGGTACCAATGACTTCTTCCTTCTTGTCCGGCGTCAGCATGCCCGACATGGCGAGCTTGAGCTCATCCACGGCGTCATAAATGATGTCGTAGTAACGGATGTCCACGCCGTTGTTCTCAGCCAGCTTGCGCGCACCGGCATCGGCTCGGGTGTTGAAACCGATGATGACGGCCTTGGAGGCAATCGCCAGGTTCACATCCGACTCGCTGATGGCACCGACTGCGGTGTAGACCAGTTGCACCTTGACCTCGTCGGTGGAGAGCTTGAGCAAGGACTGCGCCAGCGCTTCCTGCGAACCCTGCACATCGGCCTTGATGATGATCGGCACCAGCTTGACCTCGCCCGCGGCCATGTCGGTAAACATGTTCTCGAGCTTCGCCGCTTGTTGCTTGGCCAGCTTGGTGTGACGGAACTTGCCCGCGCGGTAGGTGGCAATTTCACGGGCCCGGCGCTCGTCGGCCATCACCATGAATTCGTCACCGGCTTGCGGCACTTCCGTCAGGCCCTGGATTTCGACCGGAATCGAAGGGCCCGCCGTCTTGATGGTCCTGCCGTTTTCGTCCAGCATGGCGCGCACGCGGCCATAAGTGGAGCCCGCCAGCACGATGTCGCCCGTCTTGAGCGTGCCCGACTGCACCAGCACGGTGGCCACCGGGCCGCGACCCTTGTCCAACTGGGCCTCGATCACCAGGCCCTTGGCCATGGCGTCGACCGGCGCTTTGAGTTCCAGCACTTCGGCTTGCAGCAGCACCTGTTCCAGCAAAGCGTCAATGCCGGCACCGGTCTTAGCTGACACGGGGACAAATGGCGAATCACCACCAAACTCCTCGGGCACCACCTGCTCCACCACCAGCTCGTTCTTGACGCGCTCGGGGTTGGCATCGGGCTTGTCGATCTTGTTGATGGCGACCACGATCGGCACACCGGCCGCCCGGGCGTGCTTGATGGCTTCTATGGTTTGCGGCATGACGCCATCGTCGGCGGCAACCACCAGAATGACGATGTCGGTGGCCTTGGCACCCCGGGCTCGCATGGCCGTAAAGGCTTCGTGACCAGGGGTATCAAGGAAGGAAATCATGCCACGCGGCGTTTGCACGTGGTAAGCGCCAATGTGCTGGGTAATGCCACCGGCCTCGCCCGTGGCGACCTTGGCGCGGCGAATGTAATCGAGCAAGGAGGTCTTGCCATGGTCCACGTGGCCCATGACGGTGACCACCGGTGCACGTGGCAGCGACTCGGACTGCTGCTGGGACACTTCGTCGACGGTAAAGGCTTCTGGATCGTCCAGCGCCGCGACAATCGCCTTGTGGCCCATCTCCTCCACCAAAATCATGGCAGTGTCCTGGTCCAGCGGCTGGTTGATGGTGACCATCTGGCCGAGCTTCATCAAATGCTTGATCACCTCGGACGCCTTGACCGCCATCTTGTGTGCCAACTCGGCCACGGTGATGGTTTCCGGCACGTGCACTTCAATCACACGCTGCTCAACCGGTGCCGCCTGCACCCGATGGTCATCGCGGTCGCGATCACTGCTGCCGCGTCTGCCGCCACGGGCAGGGGCGCGCCAATTGGTGCTGCGACCCGCCCCCGGCGCCGCCGTGGCACCACGGGTTGGGATGCCTTTTTTCTTGGCCGGATCACCCGCCCAGCTGCTAGACAGCTTGGCCGACTTGACTTCTTTGCCAGCGCCAGCAGCGGCACCAGTAGCCGGCGCGCCAGGCGCCCCGGGCTTCGCCAGCACGGCCCCAGCAGCTGGCTTGTGCAGCGTGCCCTTCATGGCCGGCTTGACTTCTTCGGGCTTCTTGGGCGGTGGCGGCGCCTTTTTGGCCGGCGAGGACATCATCAGACGAATGGCAGCGGCTTCGCTCTCTGCCTTACGGCGCCGGTCGCCCAAATCAGCCGCGCGAGCCACATCTTCGGCCGCGCGGGCTTTGGAATCTGCTATCTCTTTTTCACGTGCAAGGCTCTTTTCTTTGGCCAGGTCTTGTTCTTTTTGCGCTGCAGCCAAAACCTTGGCCGCTTCGATTTCGGTTGTATCCGGCACCGCTTGCGCGGGGGCATGCAGCTTGCTTTTTTCTTTGAGCGCGCGCGCTGTCGCGGCTTCTGCGGCAGCTTCAGAGGCTACTGCAGCGGCCTTTTCAGCGGCTTCGAGTGAGCGTGCTTCCTGCTCTTCACGCTGACGCCGGCGCTCAGTCAGTTCTTCTTCCTGGCGCCGAATCAACTCAGCCTGACGGCGCGCCTCTTCCTCCCGACGGGCCAACTCGACGTGGTCGACCGCAGGCATCGCTTCGATTTCCTGTTCGGGCTCAGGTGCAGGCGCCTCCACGCTCACATCAGCGCCATCCTCGCGCCGGATGAAGGTGCGTTTCTTGCGAACCTCGACCTGAATGGTGCGCGCTTTGCCACTGGCGTCCGCCTGCTTGATTTCGGTGGTCGACTTCTTGACCAAGGTAATCTTCTTGCGTTCTGCGCCTGCGGCGCCATGGGTCGACTGCAGGTAACTCAGCAGGCGCTGCTTGTCAGCGTCATCGAGTTTGTCGGTCGGTGCCGTTTTGGCAACGCCCGCCGACTTGAGCTGCTCAAGCAGCGTAGCGGTAGATTTCTTGAGTTCGTTTGCAAACTCGGCGACTGTCGTACTGAACATTTGTTGGGTAACCTTTCATGACCATTACTCTTGAGAAGCGGCGTCATTGGTAAACCAATGTTCGCGCGCCTTCATGATCAAGGTCTTGGCCTCGTCCGCAGACTGGCCGGTGATTTCTGTCAATTCGTCAACGGCCAGGTCAGCCAGGTCGTCCAGGTTGTTAACGCCGCTTGTTGCCAGCTTGGCGATCAGCTCAGGGCTGAGACCCTGAAGATCGTTCAGATCCAGCGAAACCGCCTGCACACTCTCTTCATGCGCGATTTCCATGGTCAACAACGCATCCTTGGCCCGGGTGCGCAATTCGTTGGCGGTGTCTTCGTCGAAGCTCTCGATTTCAAGCATTTCTTCCAGTGGCACATAGGCCACCTGCTCCAGGCTGGTAAAGCCTTCGGCAATCAGCAAATCGGCGATTTCTTCGTCCACATCAAGGTGTTCCATGAACAGCTTGCGACCCGAATCGGTTTCGCTCGCCTGCTTCTGGGCCGACTCGGCCGCGTCCAGGATGTTGATCTTCCAGCCGGTCAACTCGGAGGCCAGGCGCACATTCTGGCCGCCACGGCCGATCGCGATCGCCAGGTTTTCTTCATCGACGACCACATCCATGGCATGGCGCTCTTCGTCCACCACAATGCTCGACACATTGGCCGGCGCGAGCGCACCAATCACAAACTGCGCCGGGTCTTCGCTCCACAGCACGATATCGACGCGCTCGCCGGCCAACTCGTTGGTCACCCCATTGACCCGGGTACCGCGCACGCCAACACAGGTGCCGATCGGGTCAACCCGCTTGTCATGCGACAACACGGCGATCTTGGCGCGGGAACCGACATCGCGGGCGCAGGATTTGATTTCCAGCAAACCCTGTTCAATCTCGGGGACTTCCTGGCGGAACAGCTCGATCATGAATTCAGGCGCAGAACGTGACAATATGATCGGCGCACCGCGCAAGGTCAGGTCGACTTCCATAATCATGGCGCGAACCCGGTCACCGACGCGCAAGTTTTCTTTGGGGATCATCTCGGTGCGGCGCAGGCGGCCCTCGACCCGGCCGGACTCGACGATCAGATCGCCCTTATCCAGACGTTTGACGGTACCGACAAAAATATTGTCGCCGCGCGACATGAAGTCGTTGAGCAGCATCTCACGCTCGGCGTCGCGGATCTTTTGCAGAATGACCTGCTTGGCCGCCATGGCGCCAATACGGCCAATCGGCAACGACTCCACCGTTTCTTCGATGTATTCGTCGACCTCGATGTCGGGAATCTGCTCTTTGGCTTCAAACAACAGGATTTCCTGATCGGGCAACTGCAAGCCGGCTTCGTCGGGCACCACATGCCAGCGCCTAAAGGTTTCGTAGTTGCCACTGTCGCGGTCAAGCGCCACCCGGATGTCGACGTCACCCTGGTAAGTCTTTCTTGTGGCCTGGGCCAGCGCCGCTTCAACGGCGCCAAACACCACATCAAGCTCCACGTTCTTTTCACGTGATATGGCTTCTACCAGCATTAACATTTCGCGATTCATGCCATGACTCTCCTGTTTCAATTCAATCCAAATTCGACTCGGTGTCAGCCTTGGCGCCGCGGCCCTTAAAACTGACAATGGGCGCCAGGCGCGCCTCTTTCAACTCATCAAGCGTAAAACCCAGGGCCTGCAACGGCGCGGGCAATCTCTTTTTACTGACTCGTTGGCCAGGTTTGACCGCAGGCGCATCGCTCCAGACGATTTGCCAGCCCGCCGCAACACCCGGCTCGCCAGCGTCGCTTGGCGCACGCTCCAAGGTTCCGCGAAACTTCTTGCGCGTGGCACTCACCTGACCAGCGGCTGCCGCGCCAATGGGCGCCTTCAACGTGACGTCAATCTCTTGCCCCACAAAGCGCTCGAAATCTTTCTCATGGCGCAAGGGGCGATCAATACCGGGCGAGGAGACCTCCAGCCGCTTGTAATCAACACCATCGACTTCCAGCGCAAACAACAACTGACGCGTGACTTTCTCGCAGTCTTCGACCGTAATGAACTGTTCTGCTCTAACGCCTGCCGAGATAACAGCCGACGCCGGATCCCAAGGCAAATCAATTGCGCAACAGACCGCCAGCGGAACGATCGGTTTCCACCAGGTCGTAGCCTAGCCCGGCTACGGTTTGCTCAACAATTTCTTTCAACGCCACGAGAGTTCAAATGCCCTGTATAAAAACAATCGACCAAAAAAAACGGGCGGTAGTAACCCGTCCGTTTGGTCGTGAAGCGGCAAATTATAGCCTAATAAAATCCGATTTCAACTCTTTCGTCCCAACGAACTGGGCCTAAGTGCCTTGATTTTCAAGAGTTTTACTGTTGTTTGGCTGTCGGCAAAGTACCCGCCTTGATGAGCACCATGTCGTCTGGCTTGAGATATTTTTTGATAGTGCCGTTGACCTGTTCGTCGCTGATGGCATTGATTTTCACCGGGAATTCGTCCAACCAACGAACATCGTAGCCCCGGTTAACAGTGGCCAACAAAGCGTCTGCCATGCCGCTCGTCGTGGCAAGGTTGACCTTGAAGGAGCCAATCAGGTTGCTTTTGCGGGACTCGATTTCGTCAGCTGTGACACCGGCCTCATACCAACGCTCAAGCTGGTGCTTGGTCGAGGCAATGCCTTTGTCGAGCAACGCAGGGGCAAAACTGGCGGAAATCTTCCAATCTCCGGCGCGGAGCATGTCATTGGCCAGGTTGGCGTCGATGCCATACGTCAAGCCTTCCTTGTCGCGCACATTGGCCATCAATCGCCCGGTAAATCCGCTGCCCAAAATGGCAGTGGCAACTCGCAACGCCTGGTAGTCGGGGTCACTGTAGCGCAGGCCACTGGCTTGGCCCAAGATGACGGATACGCTGGTCTTGTCAGCCATGGCGACCACTTGCTCCTGCGGCGCCCGGGTCACTTCTGCCTTGGTACTGCCCGCGACACTGGCGCCACCCGACCACCCGGAAAACGACTGCCTGATGGCCGATTGCAGGGTACTCATGTCAAGGTCACCCGTCATCACCAGCGTCATGTGCGCCGGTCCGTAATGGGCTTTGTAAAAGGCTTTGACATCGTCCAGTTTGGCCGTACCAATAGCGGCCAGCAACGCCTGCGGGGCAGGGTTGCGGTTGGGGTGTGTCTCGGAATAGACGGCACGGGTAAAGGCATCCGCAGCACGGAAATCGGTACTCTCAAGGCGCCGCTGCAGGGCTCCGGCGTATTGCTGCTTTGCCTTGGCAAACTCATCTTCCGAGAAGGCTGGCGTGCGCAGTTGTTCGGCAATCAGGCTCAACAGCAGGGGACCATCCTTTTTGAGCGATTTGGCACTGATTTCAAGGAGGTCAACACCGACCCTAAAGTCAATGCTTGCGCCAACGGCTTCAAGCTTTTCAGCAATGGCAAACTTGTCCTGTTTTTGAGTGCCTTGGTCAAGCAACATGCCGGTCAGCATCGGGATGCTGGGGTTGCCTTTGCCCCCCAGCGCCCGGCCTGCCGGCAATGAGGCACGCACGGTGATGACATCTTTCGCGCCAGTCGGGTATGCGATCACGTCGATGCCGGCAATTTTGCTGCGCCGAACGTTGGGCGCAATCATGGCGCCTGAAGCGCCGCCAACCCCTGCCGCCGAGGCATCCGCCACGCCCGGTGCATCGACGCCAGGACTGCGGTAATAGTTGGGGCCACCCGCCGGGAACAAGTTCGATTTGGGCGTGCTCAGCGCAGCTGAGCCACCCGCTGCAGTCGGTACAAACCAGCCGGTAATGCTTTGATCTTCATTCAGGTAACGTTGGGCGACACGCTTGACGTCGGCGACTGTGACCTTCTGTGCCGCAGCGTCCAAGGAATAGAACAACGACCAGTCCCCGGCTGCAATGCACTCATTGAGGTTGCCGGCAACGGCAAATGAACCATCCCGCTTGAAAGCGGAATCGGCCAGCGTCTTGGCAATCGCCGCCTTCAGTTCCCCTTCTGAAACGCCGTCCCGCTTCAGTGTTTCGATTTCTTGCACGATGGCGTTCTCGGCATCGGCATGTTTCACGCCCGGCGCCAGCGGCGCAAAAATGATATGCACCGTGGGGTCACTGTTGAAGCCAGCATCGGCTTCAACGCCGGTCGAGAGATTTTTGTCAGTCACAGCCTTGTACAGGCGGCTGTTTTTGCCGTCCGCCAGAATGGCGCTGAGCAAGGTGACTGCCGCGTAGTCGGGATGGGTGGCAGCCGGGATTTTGTGGGCAATGGCCACCACGCCCAGTTGGCCCGCACGCTTGACCGTCACCCGACGGGCGCCGGTTTGTGCCGGCTCTTCGGTATACATGGCGGGGATCGGTTGCGGTGAGCGCGGGTAAACGCCAAATGATTTTTTGACAATCGCCAGCGCCTGTTCTGGCTGAAAGTCACCAATGATCGAGACAGTGGCGTTATCGGGCCAATAGAAGGTGTTGTAGAACTCACGCAGTTTTTCAATTGACACCTTCTCAATGTCACTGCGATGCCCAATGGTGCTGTGGTGATACGGATGGGCCACAAACGCGCTTTGGTAGATTTCCTTGTACAGCGACTGAATCGGCGAGTTCTCGCCCCGTTCAAACTCATTGCGTACGACCGTCATCTCAGGTCGACGGTCCTCTTCCCGCAGGAGCAGGTTGCGCATGCGGTCTGCCTCCATGTCGGCGACAGCGGCAAGATGCTCACTGGCTAGGTTTTCGTAATAATTGGTTCGGTCCAGCCAGGTGGTCGCGTTGTACTTGGCGCCGGTGCGCTCCAGCAACTGGTCAACGTTATTGCCTTTGCTGCGGTCCCGCTGGGTTGTGCCTTTGAACATCAAATGCTCAAGAATATGGGTCGCACCTGTGGTACCCGTGACTTCATTTTTTGAGCCAACCCGGTAGGTCACCATGAACGTCAGTGTCGGGCTGGAATGCTCGGGCAGCAGCAAGACCTGCAAACCGTTGGATGAGAGGGTGTACTCGTCGATACTGCCCACGGTTTTGACGTGGGTAAAGCCGTCAGCAACAACACGCGCTTGTGCTGTCAAAGTCAAGCAAAGAAGTCCCGCCAGCCAGATGCATCGTCTCATGTTGTCGCCCCGTCAATAAAGCTGGCGACCATATCACAAGCCAAAACGCCCTGTTGCTGCTCAATCCGGGACGCCGGTCCATCGCCGTCCTGGCACTGGCCGATAGAACAACCTTGAAGGGGCCCCGAGCTCAGGGTGCGCAAAGAATCAACATCGCATGCGACAATTCTGTGTCGATAACGACTGCCTCAGGCGAGCGCGGCAAATTCCGTCAAAGCGGTTTGCGGCCGTCGCCGGGACGATGACGTTTTAACTGCATAGAGAACACAGAGAAAAGACCATTATGGGATTCCTGACAGGAAAGAAACTATTGATTACCGGTGTCTTGTCCAAGCGCTCCATTGCCTATGGCATCGCGCAAGCCTGTCACCAACAAGGGGCTGAACTGGCCTTCAGCTACGTGGGAGAGCGCTTCAAGGAGCGCATCACCGAGTTTGCGGCCGATTTTGGGTCCACGCTGG
>NZ_JAAFHA010000063.1 GCF_010365055.1 Rhodoferax sp. | reverse complement strand
AAACCTTACCCGTGGTTAAAGGTTCCGCGTGCCATCGCTCGTCGGAAAATCAAGAAACATGGCCACGACTGGAAGCCAAAGTAAGTGCCATTCACGTTAAGGGCACTTTGCAGGTAGATATGAATGACAGTTGGCAGGCCGCCAAAACTTGAAAGTTGAACTGCTATATGGCTGCCAGTGGTGAGCGGCCGCAATGTGTCTTCAAGAGTCAGTCGCCGCTCAATTGAACACCATTTCGAGTGAAGGGCAGGTCAAGACGGTTATGGAAAGATACGCATAGCAATCTTCTCCAGACAGACGGCCACATAAATCCATCAACCTGCCTTGTAGGAATCGCAAAGCGCGCGGCAAGGCGATCCTGACTTATCTGGCCCAGCGATCAGCGTGAACCACGCCAAGTGCCGCCTCAAACCCCAAACATATCCCCATCGCTCTGCGCTGCAGGCGGCGTGACACCCAGGTGCCGGTACGCCGCCAGCGTGGCAATACGCCCGCGTGGCGTGCGCTGCAGGTAGCCTTGCTGGATCAGGTAGGGCTCAATCACGTCTTCGATGGTTTCACGCTCTTCGCCAATGCTGGCGGCGATGTTGTCCAAGCCCACCGGGCCGCCGTCGAAGCGGTGAATCACCGCTTCCAGCAGCTTGCGGTCCATCAGGTCAAAGCCTTGCGGGTCCACGTCGAGCATGACCAAGGCGCGGTGGGCGATGTCGAGCGTGATCTCGCCCGCGCCTTTCACGTCGGCGTAATCGCGCACGCGGCGCAGCAGTCGGTTGGCAATGCGCGGTGTGCCGCGGGAACGCCGGGCAATCTCAAAACCTCCCTTTTCATCGGTCGGCACTTTGAGCAGGCCGGCACTGCGCGTGACGATGCGCGCCAACTCCTCGGCGCTGTAGAACTCCAGCCGCGCCACGATGCCAAAGCGGTCGCGCAGCGGGTTGGTCAGCATGCCGGCGCGGGTGGTCGCGCCGACCAAGGTGAAGGGTTGCAGGTCGAGTTTGATGGAGCGCGCCGCCGGGCCTTCGCCGATCATGATGTCGATCTTGTAGTCTTCCAGCGCCGGGTACAAGATTTCTTCCACCACCGGGCTCAGGCGGTGAATCTCGTCGATGAACAGCACATCGTTCTTTTCCAGGTTGGTCAGCAGCGCCGCCAGATCCTTGGGTTTCTCCAGCACCGGTCCGCTGGTTTGGCGCAGGTTAACGCCCAATTCATGCGCGATGATGTGCGATAACGTTGTTTTGCCCAGGCCAGGGGGACCAAACAGCAGCACATGGTCCAGCGCCTCGTCGCGCATCTTGGCGGCGCTGATAAAAATCTGAAGCTGTTCGCGCACCTTGGCCTGCCCCACGTATTCGTCGAGCAGCTTGGGCCGCAGGGCGCGCTCCACGGCCTCCTCATTCGGAGACGCGGGCGCGCCCGACACGATGCGTTTGGGCGGCGGGGCGGCAAAATCGTCGGTTTGAATGCTCACGGTCGGTGGGGCTGCTGAAGGGAGCTTGACTATAGCGTGCGGCAGGGCCCGCAAACTCAAGTGCAGCTGTGAATTGGTCGATAAGCAGACATGCACACCATTCGCCTCCAGGCCGCTGCGCGCGGTTTCACATGGGTAACCCTGGCGATGGCCATGGGGCTTGTCAATCCGGGCTGGGCCGCCGACGCTGGCACAGCCGCTGTAGACAGCACCCATGCCGCGCCCGTCAGAAAGTCGGCGGCAAGCGCGCCGGCCGCCAAGAGCATGAGCGAGCAGCTGCGCGAGGCGGTGGCCGGCGGAGCAGCCGCCAACAAGCGCGTGACGCTGGTGGTCAACGGCAAAGAAAAAAAATACATCACGATCCCTGCCGGGAAACCCGTTGTACCGGCTGAGGCCGCGCAGAACAGCGCGGACACCGGGCACCAAGCCGCGGCCGAAGCTGTCAGGTCCGCTGTTGTGCCTGCTGCCGCGCCCAAGCGTGCCGGCAAGGTCGTCAGCCCGCAAGCCAGCCGCCAGTCCATTCGTGCCAAGGCCGCCGCTATGGTTGGCCACGAAGCGTCCACCGTCACGGGTGATGCCCACCTTGGCGGCCACAATGATGACGTGCATTGGAGTTATGAGGGCGTGACTGGGCCTCAGGCCTGGGGCCAGCTCAAGCCTGCGTTCAATCTGTGTGCCATTGGGATGCGCCAGTCGCCGATCAACATTGATGAGTCACTGACCCTGCAAGGCCCGGCCGAACCCCTGCAATTCAATTACCAGCCCAGCAGTGCCAGCGTGGTGAACAATGGGCACACGATCCAGGTCGATGTTGCTGGCGACAACGCCGTGACGGTGCGTGGCTCCACCTATAAGCTGGTGCAGTTTCACTTCCATGCACCCTCAGAGGAGAAGGTCAACGACCAGGGCTTTGCCATGGTGGCGCATTTGGTGCACAAAAATGCCGAGGGCCAATTGGCGGTGGTCTCGGTGCTGCTGCAACCAGGCGCGGCCAATGCCCTGATTCACAAGGTCTGGACCTACATGCCGCTCGACATCAATGACCGTGTGCACATGCCTGCTGGTTTGATTGAAATGAATGAGTTGCTGCCCACAGACCAGCGCTACTACCAGTTCATGGGGTCACTCACCACGCCGCCGTGCACCGAAGGGGTGCTGTGGCTGGTGGTCAAACAGCCCAGCACGGTGAGCCCGGCACAGATCAGACTTTTCACACAACTGTTCCCCCACAACGCGCGCCCGGTGCAGGCGCTCCATGGGCGGGCGGTGCGCGACGCCCAGTAGGAGACCGCAGCCATCGCAACTGCGGCAGGCAGCGGTGCTGCTCAACGGGCGTGGGCCGTCCAAAGAAAGGCGACAATTACGTCATGAATACACCAATCCAGCCCAGCCCCTTCGCGCCTCTCAAGAACGACACCTTCCTGCGCGCCTGCCTGCGCCAGGCGACCGATTACACCCCGATCTGGATGATGCGCCAGGCCGGGCGCTTTTTGCCGGAATACCGCGCCACGCGAGCCAAGGCCGGCAGCTTCATGGGTCTGGCCACCAACACCGACTACGCCACCGAAGTCACGCTGCAGCCGTTAGAGCGCTTCCCGATTGACGCCGCCATTTTGTTCAGCGACATCCTGACCGTACCCGACGCCATGGGCCTGGGACTGTCGTTTGCGATGGGTGAGGGCCCCAAATTTGCCCATCCGGTGCAGGACGAGGCGGCGGTGGCCAAGCTGGCCGTGCCTGACATGGACAAGCTGCGCTATGTTTTTGACGCCGTCACCTCGATTCGCAAGGCGCTCAACGGCAAAGTGCCGTTGATTGGTTTTTCGGGCAGCCCTTGGACGCTGGGCTGCTACATGGTCGAGGGTGCTGGCTCGGACGATTACCGCTTGGTCAAGACCATGCTCTACAGCCGCCCGGACCTGATGCACAAGATTTTGCAGATCAACGCCGACTCGGTGGCGCAGTACCTCAATGCGCAGATCGAAGCGGGTGCCCAGGCCGTGATGATTTTTGACAGCTGGGGCGGTGTGCTGGCCGATGGCGCGTTCCAGGAGTTCAGCCTGGCCTACACGGCCCGGGTGCTGGCACAGCTCCAGCGCGAGCACGCCGGGGCGCGCATTCCGCGCATCGTCTTTACCAAAGGCGGCGGGCCGTGGCTTAAAGAAATGGGGCAGCTTGACTGCGACGTGCTGGGCCTGGACTGGACCGTCAATCTGGCCAAAGCCCGCGCCCTCGTGGGCGACAGCAAAGCGCTGCAAGGCAACCTGGACCCCAATGTGTTGTTTGCTTCGCCGACCCAAATTGCGGCTGAAGCCATCAAAGTGCTCGACAGTTTTGGCACGCCCTATGCGGGTGAAGGCACCGGGCCAACGCATATTTTCAATCTGGGACATGGCATTAGTCAGCACACACCTCCGGAGCATGTGGCGGCCCTGGTGCAAACCGTGCATGAACACTCGCGCAAGATGCGGGCCTGAGGGCCTCTTGAGTGGGTCGGTGCCAAGCCTCGTCGTCGCTTGACGCTGAACGCCTAGCACCTTTTAGTGCGCATGTGGCTTCCGGCTGTTTAACTTATGCACATAAATTTGCTTATGTAAAGAAGTAATGCTGTGCTTCGTGGTTCTTTGCTATTAAACAAATAGCGATTACAAGCCATTGATTTATAACGAGTTTAATTTTTGCCGGTTTTGTGGGCAATTTGATGAAAGCCTTGATTTGCAAGGCTTTGGAGCCCATCCGGTCAATCTATCAACAAAGTTATCCACAGAAATTCTGGATGTCTGCCAAATCACTTATGAATCAAGGGCTTAAGCCAGTTTCCGCAAGTTCACATCAACATGATGTGCAAAGTTGGGTTCGGGCATGACCCATCAACTGGCGGTTCTGGTTCATACGCCAGTCCACAGTGCCGTGGCCGGTCCCTTGACTTATGTCAGTGAGCTACCACTTACCGTCGGCACATTGGTGCGTGTGCCGCTGGGTCAACGCGAACTGTTGGGCGTGGTCTGGGATACGCCCCGTGAGCCCCCAGCGGTCGCGTTGGATCCGAAAAAATTGCGTCCGATTGCCAGCGTCCTGGACGGCATTGCCCCGCTGAGTGCCAGTTGGCGTCAGCTGGTGACATTTGCGGCCAACTATTACCAGCGCTCCGTGGGCGAGGTGGCGCTGGCGGCCTTGCCACCGCAGCTGCGGGACTTGAGCACTCAGCAATGGGGCCGTCGACTCAAGCGTCAGGCCAAAGCGTCTGGCCCGGTTGGTCCCGTTTCCAGTAGCGCTGAAAAAAAGATAGCGCTTAGCCCAGAGCAGACGGGGGCTATAGCCCAATTTAATATAAATTCAGGACCATTTCTGTTGTTCGGTGCCACCGGCAGCGGCAAGACCGAAGTCTATTTGCAGTGCGTCGAACAGTTGCTCGCGCGTGAGCCCGATGCCCAGGCGATGGTGATGGTGCCCGAGATCAACCTCACGCCGCAGCTGGAAGCGCGTTTTGTGGCCCGTTTTGCGCCGCTCTACGGTGACAGTGCGGTCGTGTCCATGCACAGCGGCATGACGCCGGCGCAGCGCTTGAAGAGCTGGCTGGCGGCGCACAGCGGCAGCGCGCGCATCGTATTGGGCACGCGCATGGCCATCTTTGCCTCGCTACCCCAGCTCAAGCTGATCATCGTGGACGAAGAGCACGATCCCAGCTACAAGAGCGGCGAGGGCGCCCGCTACTCGGCGCGCGACTTGGCGGTGTACCGCGCTCGGCTGGACGGGGCCAAGGTCATGCTGGGCTCGGCGACCCCGTCGCTGGAAAGCTGGCACCACAGTCGCCCGGCCAGCGAGGGCGGGCGCTACCTGCGCTTGGACATGCTCAGCCGCATCGGCAGCGCTCCCGCGCTGCCTGCGGTTCAAGCCGAACGAGAACCTGTGGCCAGCGATCTCGCCGCTGCCAGCGCCGGTCTGCCGCTGGTGCGCAGGGTGGACATGAACCACCAGCCCAAGCACTGCGTGATTGCGCCACCCTTGCTGGCCGCCATTTCAGAGCGCATTGCCCGTGGCGAACAAAGCATGGTCTTCCTGAACCGGCGCGGCTACGCCCCGGTGCTGCACTGCCTTGATTGCGACTGGAAGAGCGAATGCCCGCACTGCAGCGCCTACCGGGTCTTTCACAAAATCGACCGCACGCTGCGCTGCCATCACTGTGGTTTTGCCGAGCGCGTGCCACGTGCTTGTCCCGCTTGCGGCAACCCCGACATCGCCCCGCTGGGCCGCGGCACCGAGCGGCTGGAAGAACACCTGGCCGAACTGCTGTTGGATGTGCGCCGCCCCAACTCGGTTTGTGCGCAATGGCCCGAGGGCGAGCCGGTGCGCATCCTGCGCATTGACGCCGACAGCACCAAACTCAAAGGCGCGCTGGAATCCCAACTGGGGCGCGTGCACGCCGGTGACGTTGATGTGCTGGTGGGCACGCAGATGATTGCCAAGGGGCATGACTTTCGCCGTATCACGCTGGTGGCGGCGGTGAACCCTGATGGCGCCTTGTTTTCGAGTGATTTCCGGGCGCCCGAGCGCTTGTTCAGCCTGCTGATGCAAGCGGCCGGCCGCGCCGGGCGTGACGCCGACATCAGCAGCCAGAGCGAAATGTGGCTGCAAACCTTTCACCCGCAGCATCCCTTATTTGAGTCCTTGAAGCGCCACGACTACCCGACGTTTGCGGCGCAGCAGCTCAAGGAGCGCGAGCAGGCCGGTATGCCCCCCTTCAGTTTTCAGGCGCTGGTGCGGGCCGACGCGCGCAGCCAGGAAATCGCGCAAGGATTTTTGACGGCGGCAAGTAGCGCCGCTGGCGCCATGGAGAACGCCGATCAACTGCTGGCGCAACTGACGCTTTACCCGGCGGTGCCCATGAGCATCCAGCGCGTGGCCAATGTGGAACGGGCGCAAATGCTGATTGAAAGCCCATCGCGTGCGGCGCTACAACGTTTTTTGGCGGCCTGGCAATTGGTGCTGCACAGCACGCGCAAGCAGCCGGCCGGGCGCGGTTTGCTGCGCTGGGCGATTGACGTTGATCCTTTGGCTATTTAGGCTGTAGCCCCCGTCTTTTATGCCTTGGTAGCTCATTTAATAAGAGCTAAATGGCGATGCAGCGCGCGCTGACGGCCCGCTGCTGACCCGACCGAACTAGACCTGTCCCGTCTTGTTGATCTTGCTTGGCGAATAGGTAAACACTTCACTCGACAGCGTGCCGGGCGTGGCGTTCAGATTGGGTTGCGAAGTGTCCAACTGACTCTTGACCTGCTGCTGCACCTGGACCGCGCTGGCGCTGGCAATCCACAGCGATTTGATGTGGTCCATCAATACTTTGGAGATCGGCACTGGCGGCGGGTCTTCGACCTTTTCAACGACCGGGCGATGAATGGTCCAGTCTTTTTCAGAGGTGGCCGCCTCAGAACCACGCCGCCCCGGATCAGACACGCT
Organism: Rhodoferax sp.; assembly: GCF_010365055.1. GTDB lineage: Bacteria > Pseudomonadota > Gammaproteobacteria > Burkholderiales > Burkholderiaceae_C > Rhodoferax. The sequence goes on along the minus strand of NZ_JAAFHA010000063.1, from coordinate 16,604 downwards.
GCTGTACACCGCCTCGCCGGTGCTGGGTTTGTGGGCCTGGTTCACCAGGTTGATCACACTGGGCGTTGGTTCAACCGGCGTGATGGAAGCCTGATCTGGCGGATTCACGGGCGTCACCGGCATGACTCTGGCGGCCGCAACTGACACCGCCTCATTGCCAGCAGGCCGAAGATTGGGGGTTCGTTCGAGGGGCGGTAGTTGCATTTTGTGTGGGCGACAGATCAGGTCTGGGGCTTTTCTCCGTGTTCGTAACTTCTTAACGGCAGATTTAGGGGGTTATTTAGGGCTATTTCTAAAATAATTCAATTATTTTTGAATGGGCTGGGTGTTTTGACTCACGCGCGCAGCACGCACTTCTCGTAAAGCCCGAGCATGCGCCCGGCCGGGTCGTACTTGGCCTTGAGCGCCTGATAGTGCGACAGCCCGTAGGCTTGGGCAAACTCTTCCGGTGTGAAGTAGCTGTCCGAGTAGAGTGATTTGATGCCGCCCAGCCGCATCACTTCCCGCTCCACCAGCCGGTTGAAGTGGCCGGGCTCGTAGGCGCGGGTCGTTTCGACCACATCCCAGAATCCGAAGTTCACATAATGGCTGTCGGGTGCCAGGGGAAACAACGTGAAACTTGCATCAGGAGCAGGCCCACGTACCGGACAAATCCAGATCGGCAGGATGCCGATCTCGCGCAGCAGAAAGGCGAGGAAGTCGGATGCACCGGCGATCGGAATATCGACGTCCTGGATGACGGATTCAGTAAAGCGCCCGCGCCAGCGCGCCAGGCGGCGCGTCAGGCCCCAGCGGGCGTTCCAGCGCATGACGCGGGTATAAAAACGTGAATTGAGCCTGTCTTTGCCGAGCAGGCGCCGCACCAGCGGGTGCTGCGCGTGCAGGTTCTTGGAACACCAGAACCAGTCGGTGTCCCAGCGCCAAATGTAGTCCTGCACTGTCAGGTAATCGAGGGGCTTGTCCGCTAGCGAGCGGTAGTAGATCTGTTCAAAGCTGTAGTCACTGAGCCAGGGCGCGGCATCGACGAAACTGGCGCGGTTGATGACTTGCTGCTGCGCGCCGAACACCACGCCATCGACAAAGTCGGCATCGCCCTGGCAGTGCGCGGCGAGGTCGCTGAAGAACGCTTGCGGCGCTTGATACTGCAAATGTTCCACCCTGACGTACGGCTTGACCGGCAAGGTGCGCAGGCGCAGGCGCAGTGCATAGCCCAGCGTGCCGTAGGAATTGGGAAAACCGAAGAACAGGTCGCGGTGCGCGTTGTCGGGTGTGCAGTGCAGCATCTCGCCGCCGGGCAGCAGCACGTCGAGCTCCAGCAGGGTGTCATGGACGAGGCCCTGCCGGTGCGAGGTGGCCTCGATGCCGACGCCCGCGACCGCGCCGCCCACGGTGATGGTCTTGAGCTGCGGCACCACCGCCGGCATGACACCGTGGCGCAGTGTCTGCGCGACCAGTTCCTCATAACTTGTCAGGCCTTCAACATCGACCCAGCCGTGTTCCGTGTCGATGTCGATCACATGGCAAAAGTCGCTCAGGTCCAGCCTGCGCTTGGCGCCCTCGTGGCGATCGCGAAAAAGGTTGGAACTGCGCTTGCCCAGACCGAGCGGCACACCAGTTCCCCCGTCGCCGAGTTGCATCGCGGTCAGCAGTTCGGCCCGGCGACGGGCATGGGCCAAATTCTCAGGTGTCATACAGGTGCGCCCGGCTCATCGGATAGCTGGTCGGTGTGACGTTGCCCTTGCTGAAGACAATCTGGAACAGGTGTGTGTAACCAGCCGGTGAGCGGAACATTTCAGCGCAGCCCACCAGATAAGTGCGCCAGACCCGGTAAAAACGTTCGTCAAAGCGTTGCGGGTCGAGCGCCCGGATGGCCTCCCATTGCGCCTCAAAACGCCGTGCCCACTCGTCCAATGTCAAGGCGTAGTGACGGCGCAGGTTTTCAATGTCGAGTACCTCCAGCCCGCAGCGTTCCATCTCGATGATCACCTCGGACAAGCCGGGAATCCAGCCGCCGGGAAAGACGTGCTTGCGGATGAACAGGTCGGTCTCACGCGGTCCGACATGGCCAATGAAATGCAGCATGCCCAGCCCGCCGGACTTCAGGAGGTCGGCATGGGCCTGGATCACCGCGGCCAACTGGTCACGCCCGGCATGTTCGAGCACGCCAATCGACACCACCTTGTCATATTGGGCATCGACCTCTCGGAAGTCGGCGTCGTGCACCGCAAGCTTGTCGTCCAGGCCACGGCGCGTGATTTCGCCGCGCAGCCAGTCGACCTGCTCGGTCGTGGTGTTGACGCCGGTGCCGAGCGCGCCCAGCCTGTCCCACGCGCGGAACATGAAGCCGCCAAAGCCGCAGCCGATGTCGACAAAACGCTCGCCGCGCGTCAGCCTGATCTTGCGGCAGACATGGTCAATTTTTTGTTCTTGGGCCTGCTCCAGCGTCTGCGTGCCCTCGGGCCAGTAGCCGCAGGTGTACATCAGCAGCGGCTCGTCGAGCCAGAGCCGATAAAACGCATCCCCCAGGCCATAGTGAGCACGGGCATTGGCCTTGGCCTGGGCCGGGCTGCGGTTTGAATAACGCAACTCATGAATGCCGTTTTCCATGGTGATCAAGGCCTTGCCGTGCATATCCAGGCCACTGAGCAGGCCGGCCGCCAGTGCCGCCCCGAAATCACCCTCGACGTCGACGCCCTGGTCGAAATAGGACTCCAGCAGACCGATCTGCCCGCGCGTGAAGGCCTGCAGCAGCGCGGCATCGGAGCGGAATATTACCGTGAATGCCGGCTCTCCCCGGCCTGCGCGGTAGCGGCTGCCATCGGGTAGCCCGATCGAAAACGGCATTCCGGTACGGGCCTGCAGCGAGTCGACGATGTTTTGCATGGGAAAAAGCATGCGGGGTTCTCCGGTTGGGTACGCCAGCCCTGATGTCAGCGAACTTGATTTAATCTGCTTGTTGGCGTCGAGGCTTGCGCAAAATCAAACGACCCAGCGCAGTGACCAACCGTTTGCCATTCGTCCGTTTTGAAGCGGCTCCAGGCGGCAATCGCCAACGCTGAATATCTGGTGGAGCCATCGCAGGGCAGAGGGGTCTGCCTCGGTCAGACGGAAGCGCTTGAGCTGCAGTGGAATGATCTCAAGCTGCAGCAAACGCCCATCGGCCAGCGCCAGCGTCGGGAAGTAGAGGCAGCCGACATCGCTGCGAAGACTGCCGTGCGGGCCAATGCTTTCGTAGTCGTTGATCAGGTCACCGCAACCATAAAGTATCAACTTGCGGCGGTAAACCTCCGTTTGCAGCGGGTGGTGCGATGAGTGGCCGTGGACGATGTCGGCCGCGCCGAGATCAATCAACCGATGCGCAAAGTGACGATGCGCCGCTGGCACCTCAAGTCCCCAGTTGCCACCCCAGTGGATGGAGACCAGAATCAGGTCGCCGGCAGTTCGTCGGCGCGCCACATCGTCGGCAAGCAGACACGCCGTGGCATCTGACAGATCGGGTAATAGCGCGACGCCGGGACGCTTGGGCGCGGCGGACCAGCCGGCCGGTATGCCACTGCTGCTGGTGCCGCAGGCGAACACCAGAAAGCGAGCGCCCCCGGGCAGCGGCAGCGTCGCTGGCGCCCAGGCCTCATCGCCATCGGCGCCGGCACCGGCGGTGTGCAGACCGGCCTGTCGCAAAACCCGAAGCGTCTCATTCAGGCCCGCGCGACCCCAGTCGAGTACGTGGTTATTGGCCAGCACGCAGCAGTCAATATGCGCAACCGTCAGGCAGTCGACATTGGCGGGGTGCATGCGGTAGTGAATGCCCTTGTCAGGCCAAGCAGCGGCGGCGGTGGTGACGGAGGTCTCCAGATTGACGATGCGCAGGCTCGGGTTGACCTGCGTTATGGCGGTCAATGCGTCGCCCCAGACATAGTCGGCCGACACAGGCCTGGGTATGGGCCCGTTAATTTCTTCGGCCAGTCGCACATAGTCCCGCGCATCCTGGATGTAGGACTCGTAGAGCACGGGTAGGCTGGGTTGCCGCAAGATCTGGTCGATACCGCGGCCGGTCATCACATCGCCCGTCAACAGCAGCGTCACGCTGGCTTGTGCTGGCACGCGTCTAGCCTTTGATGCAGATCAGCGGCGTCAGACGGGCGACTTTTTGCGCCAGCCCGGCCGCCTGGGCGGCATCCACCACGGCCGTCACGTCCTTGTACGCGCCCGGAGCCTCTTCGGCAACGCCGCGCGTGGACGGGCTGCGAATCAGGACGCCGCGCCCCGCCAACTCGTCTATTACCTGTCGGCCCTGCCAGATATTGGTGGCCGCGTGCCGGCTCATGGCCCGGCCAGCGCCATGGCAAGCCGACGCGAATGCCCGCGTCTCCGAGGTGGCGGCGCCTGCCAGCACATAGGAGCTGGTGCCCATGGAGCCGCCAATCAGCACCGGCTGCCCGGCCGCACGCAGGGCCGCGGGCAGTTCCGGGTGGTCCGGCCCAAACGCCCGCGTTGCGCCTTTGCGATGCACGTAAAGCTGGCGCAAGTGCCCGTTCACGCGGTGTTCTTCCAGCTTGCAGGTGTTGTGAGACACGTCGTACAGCAGGGGCATTTGCGCCGCCGGCAGCAGCCGGGCGAACACCTCGCGTACCAGGTGCGTCAGGATCTGCCGGTTGGCCAGCGCACAGTTGATGGCGGCGCGCATGGCGCCAAGGTATTCCTGACCGAGCTCCGAATGGATCGGAGCACAGGCCAGCTCGCGGTCCGGCAGGCTCAAACCATGGCCCGGCGCTTGAGCCACCATTCGGCTCAAGAAGTCGGTGCCGATCTGGTGCCCCAGACCGCGCGAACCGCAGTGGATCATCACCACCACGTCGCCCAATGCCAATCCGTAGCTCTGGGCAATGGCGTCATCAAACAGCTGCGTGACCTCCTGCACTTCGAGGTAGTGGTTGCCGCTGCCCAGTGTGCCCATCTCGTCACGCTGGCGCCGCTTGGCTTGTTCGGACACCAGGGCCGGTTTGGCGTGCAGCATCTGCCCGTGTTCTTCGATGCGCGCCAAGTCAGCATCGAGCCCCCAGCCGCGCCCGACCGCCCATTTGGCACCGCCTGACAACATCGCGTCCATCTGGGCGGCGCCCAGCCGGATGGCACCGGTGCTGCCCAGGCCGGCCGGTATCTGCGTGTACAGCGCATCCGCCAGCGCGTGCTGCACGGCCAGGATGTGCTCGCGCCGCAGCCCGGTCAGCAGGCAGCGCACGCCGCACGAGATATCAAACCCAACGCCTCCGGCGGATACCACGCCGCCGGCATCGGCGTCGAAGGCCGCCACGCCGCCAATCGGAAAGCCATAGCCCCAGTGCGCATCCGGCATGACGTATGAAGCGCCCACAATGCCGGGCAGCGTTGCCACGTTCACGGCCTGCTCCAGTGCCTTGTCGTCCATGGCGCGCAGCAAGGCGTCGCTGGTATAAATCACCACGGGCACCCGCATGGCGCCGCTGGCAGGCAGCTCCCAGTGACAGGGGCCGCATTCCTTCAGGTTGTTTCGGTTCATCACACGTCCACCACGGTTTGCGCCAACCAGAGACCGCTGTCCGTCTGCGCTACGCGCAGGGCGGTGAAGGTGGCGCCTTTGACCTCCACGGCCGGCTGGTGCCGTTCGCGCGAGAGCAATTCACCCGCCGCGGTAGCGTGCAGGTGCGGCCCGTCGATGGCCACGTGAAACCGCGCAAACAGCATGTGACGCACCGCCATCTCAAAGACAAGCGCATTGAGCCAGCTGACCAGCAGCATTTCATCGTTGGCCGCCTCGCAGTCGATCGCCACGGTGTCCTGCGCGGCCACGCGGCTGGGCTCGGTGATGACCGCTGTCAAAGCCAGCGCGGCCTGCTCGAATGCGCCCGCCTTGCTCGTGGCGAGGCCGCGCACGCCGATGTCTGCGCCATGTTCAAAATGTTCCCAGTGGCCGCTCATTTTCGCAGCCGCCTGTCAACCTCTGCGGCCAGCTGCTTGAGCGGCGGCGCAACGGTCACGCAGTAAGGTGCTGCGGCCGGTGTCAACGCGCGTAAGGAGGCCGGCAGTCTGGCCGCTTCGGCGCGCGCATGCTCGCGCACCGCGTTGAGACCGGGCACATTGGCCAGCCGCCGCCCTTGCCACATCACCGGCACCAGCAGCGGCTCACCCGGCGCAGCATCGTCAACCGTCGTCAGCCTATCGCCCGCCATACAGCCGTCAGCCCCATAGCTGCGGTACACCTGCTTGCGCCCGGGCCAGGTGGCTTTGCCTTCGGACTGCTTGCGCCGGGGCAGTCCGGCATATTCCTGCAGCTTGTAGGCGCAATCCAGATAGGGGCGATCTGCCGATGTGTTCATGCGGGTACCGACGCCGAAACCGTCGATCGGTGCGCCGGCTGCAATCAATTCGGCCAGCGGGTATTCATCAAGGTTGCCGCTGGCAAAAATGCGGATGCCGGGCAGACCACCCTCATCCAGGATGCGCCGCACCTGGCGCGCATGCGCCCCCAAGTCGCCACTGTCCAAGCGTACCGCCTGGATGGTGATGCCTTGGCCCGCCAACTTCTTCGTCAAAGGCAGCAGGCTGCGCGCCGCTGCTTCCGTGTCATAGGTGTCGATGAGCAACGTGGATGTCTTGGGCTGCGAGCGGGCGAAGTGCTCGAAGGCAGCGACTTCGTCATCATGGGCCTGAATGAATGAGTGGGCCATCGTGCCGTAAAGTGGGATGTCCCAGGTCATGCCGGCCAAAACGGTAGAGGTGCCGTTGAAGCCGGCCAGGTAGCTGGCCCGGGCCGAGAGCAAACCCGCCTCGGCACCATGGGCACGACGCAGGCCAAAGTCCACCAGCAATTTGTCCGGTGCCGCCAGGCGTACCCGCGCTGCCTTCGAGGCCACGAGGCTCTGAAACTGCAACAGGTTGATGAGGCGCGTCTCCACCAGCTGCGCCTGTGGCAGGGGCGCGACCACACGCAAAATCGGCTCGTCAGCAAAGAAAACCGTCCCCTCTGGCATGGCCTGCACATCCCCCATGAAGCGCAGATCCCGCAGCGAATCGACGAAGTGGCTGTGGAAGCGTCCGCACCCGGCCAGCCACTCCAGCTCCGCGGCGGTGAAACGCAGGTCTTCCAGAAAATCCAGTACCTGCTCCAGCCCCGCCGCCATCAGGAAGTTGCGCCCGGGCGGCAGCTTGCGCACAAAGAACTCGAAAACCGCGGTGTCATTCATGCCTTGGTCAAAGTAGGCCTGCAGCATCGTCAGCTCATAGAGATCGGTGAGCAGGAGACTGGTGCGCTCAGTCATGGTGATATCGCCCCGATGTGGTTCAGGGTCACGGCCCTGGCACCTTGTTTCAGCATGTCGGCAACGGCGCGTTCACCATCACCGGGCTGAACATCCACCGCTCGCACGGCGTCTTGCAGTAACAGCGTTTGATACCCGAGCTTCAAGGCGTCACGCACCGTATGGAGCACGCAATAGTCGGTGGCCAGACCGCCAATGAAGAGGCGACTGACCCCCGCTTTGCGCAACAAAGGGTCGAGTTCGGTGTCTTCAAATCCGGAATAGGCATCACGCTGCCGGTCGGTCGCCTTGGAAATGACGATCACATCAACGGGCAGCTTGAGCCCTGACGCAAAGTTGGCCCCCGCACTGCCTGCCACGCAATGCGGTGGCCACGGACCGCCTTGTGGCCGAAAAGAACAATGGTCGCTCGGGTGCCAGTCGCGCGTGGCCAGCACCGGTAACCCGGCCTGCTGGAACGCGGCCAGATAGCCGTTGAGCACAGGGATAACCTCATCGCTCTGGGGCGCCGCTAGACTGCCACCGGCGAGGAAATCTGACTGAACGTCAACGATCAGCAGTGCGTCGCCGACTTGCAGTGAAATGGGGTGCGTATGACTCGACATGATGCCCCCAATTCAAAGTATTGCGATCCACTTTGTAGCGTCACCACTACCCTAAAAAAAGGATAGTCGACGTACGGGAAAGGTGTATTGAGAATTGTCAGCGTAGAGCACGGTCACTGGCCCACGCCGCGAGCCATGGTGGCAGCCAACAAGGGGCGCAGCTGATTCAGCGTCCGGGTGTTGAGCACGTTGCCGGCCTGCAGCCAGCCGCGCCGCGCCTGGCTGACCCCGAAGCGCAAATTGTCAAACTGCAGGCGACTGTGCGCATCCGAGTTGATGCTGACGAGCACGCCCTCGCTCTTGGCCATCTGGCAGGCGACATCGCACAAGTCCAGCCGGGCCGGATGCGCGTTGAGTTCCAGAAAGCAGCCACGCTCGCGTGCCTTGCGGATGATGCGGCTCAGGTCAAAGTCACAGGGTTGCCGCTCGTTGATCAGTCGTCCCGTGGGATGCGCCAGAATGCTGAAACAGGGGCTGTCCATGGCCCGCAGCAGCCGATCCGTCTGCTTGTCCTGCGTCAAATTGAAGCCACTGTGCACGGCACCCACCACGAGGTCAAGGCGACGCAGAAGTGCATCCGGCAAGTCGAGTGTGCCATCTTCCAGGATGCCCACTTCGACGCCTTTGAGCAAGACAAAGTCGCGCAGACCGGCATTGATTTCATCGATGCGGTCGATTTGCCGCGAGGGCCCGTCCGCGTCCAGACCGTGCGCCAATGCCAGGCGTTTCGAATGGTCCGTGATCGCCAGGTACTGCAGACCGTGCGCGCGCGGCCTCGGCCATGGCCGCAATCGGGTCGCCACCATCGCTGTCTTTGGTGTGGGCATGCAAGTCGCCGCGCAGGTCAGACAGCTGCAGCAGCCGGGGCAGAGTGCCGCTGCGTGCCGCTTCGATTTCTCCTCGGTCCTCGCGCAGTTCCGGTTCGATAAAGGGGAGGCCCAAGGCCTTGTAAACCGCCTCTTCGGTGTCGGCCTTCTTGTTTCGGTCCGGGTGATATTTTAGGGCGAGCTCGCGAAAAGCATCCTTGATCGCCTTCGCGTCTGCATCCCGGGCAACACCCAGTACCTCGTAGTCGTCACGTTGCGCAGCCACGGCAGTTCAATGACTCCGGTTTATTTTCTTCTTTTCAGGCGGGTGGGCAAACGCCTGGCGCAAGGCGCTGAGCTCAGCCACCCGCGCCGCCACCCGGCGATTGATGCTCTCCATCGGGTACTGACCGTTCGTCCCAGCGTCTCCTGCCGGCACCCCGGTGAGAATCGCCATCGCCTGATCGACATGATCAACCGCGTAGATGTGGAACTGCCCATTCTCTGCTGCCGCGACCACATCGCGGCGCAGCATCAAGTGCTTGACGTTGGCGGCGGGTATCAATACGGCTTGCTCACCGGTCAAGCCACGTGCCGCGCAAATATCAAAAAAACCCTCGATTTTTTCATTGACGGCCCCAATCGCCTGCACCTGTCCCAACTGATTGACTGAACCCGTCACAGCGAGCGATTGCAGCAAGGGCACATTGGCCAGGTTGGACAGCAGCACACACAGTTCGGCCAAGGACGCGCTGTCGCCTTCGACCTGGCCATAGGACTGCTCAAACACCAGGCTGGCAGTCAGAGACAAAGGCTGATTGCGTGCGTAGCGGGCGGCGAGAAATGAGGAAAGGATCAGCACCCCTTTGGAGTGAATGGCGCCGGAGAGCTTGACTTCGCGCTCGATGTTGATCATCTCGCCCTGGCCCAGGCGCGTCGTGGCGGTGATGCGGGTCGGCTGGGCAAAGGCGAAGTCCCCCAGTTGGAGCACCGAGAGAGCGTTGATCTGGCTGACCACCGCGCCTTGCGTGTCGATCAGCAATGTGTCGCGCAGAATCGCTTCATGCAGCTGGGTGCGCAGGCGATCCTGCCGATGAATCTGGGCGTCGATCGCCTCTTGCACGTTATGGGTGGTCGTCACCGCAAGTCCTGCCTCGCGCGCCCAGAAATCGGCCTCCTGCAGCAAATCCGCAATGCTTCGCATATGGGCAGACAGGCGCTGCGCATCGCCGACCAGCCGCGCGCTGTGCTCAATCACCCGCGCGACGGCGCTGCTGTCGAGCGGCAATAGTTGTTCTTTCGCGCAGAGCGTGGTGATCAAGCGGGCATACAGCAGATGAGTCTCGGCACTGCGCTCAATGCGGTCCTCGAAGTCTGCCGCCACCTTGAACAGTTCAGAAAAATCGGGGTCGTACTGCTGCAGCAGGTAGTAAAACAGGCGATCGCCAAACAGCACAATCTTGACGTCCAGCGCCATCGGCTCCGGCTCCAGCGAGACGGTGCTCACCAGGCTGTACATCTGCCCCAGCGATTCGATGCGAATCTCGCGCGCCTGCAAGGCGCGTTTCAGGGCGTCCCACGCAAACGGCTGCATCAGCACTTTGCGCACGTCGAGCAGCAGGTAGCCGCCATTGGCGCGGTGCAGTGCGCCCGGTTTGATCAGGGTGAAGTCCGTCACCAGTGCGCCTAGTTGGGCAATGTGCTCGACCCGACCGATCAAGTTGCTGTAGGTCGGGTTGTCCTCGCTCACGATCGGGGCGCCGCCGTGCGCACCGTTGCTGACCAGCACATTCACCTGGTAGCGATGAAAGGTCTTGCGGGTGACCACCATCAAGCCAGAGAGGTTGGCCGATTCCTCCTCATTGCGAAAGTCGTCGGCGTTCTCGATCATGTCCTGCTGCACGAGGTCGAGGTAGGTCGGGATTTCAGGCAGATCCGAGAATCGGGCGCGCTGTTCGTCCATCACATGCGTGACGACCGCACGCGTGGTCTCGCGGTTAAGCTGCTTGATCTGTTCGCCGCGCTCTTTCATCCACTGGGGCACATGGCTCAATATCTTCTCAAGTCGTTCCTGCAGCTCAGCGATCACTTGCCTGATCCGGTCTTTCTCCTCCTGCGGCAGTTTTTCGTACTCGTCGGGCGTGATCACTTCCTGGTTGCGGGTGGGGGCAAACGCAAACCCGCCCGGTGTGCGCAGCAGCACGATCTGCTGCTTGACAGCGTCCTCGCCCAGTTCCTTGAAAGCATTCTCTTGCCGCCTGGTGAATTCATCCTGGATGGCCCCCGCCTTGGCCCGGTACTCATCACTCTCAAACAAGGCAGGAATGGCAGAGCGCAAGTAGTCAACCAATTGCGCCATCTGCTGCTGCAATTCCTGGCCCTTGTCCGATGGCAGCCGGATGGCCCGGGGCTTGTGCGGCTGCGCGAAGTTGTTGAGGTAGCACCAGTCGGACGACTTGGGCTCGGCCTTTGCCTTTTTGGCCAGGAACTGGCCCACCATGCTGCGTTTGCCCACGCCAGCTGGCCCCAGGACAAAGATGTTGTAGCCCTCACGCCGGATGCCCGCGCCGAAGCGCACGGCCTCCGTGGCGCGGGTCTGGCCAATCAACTCGCTTAAGGCCTCCAGTTCCGCGGTGGTCTGGAACCCAAATTGCGCCGGATCACACGCGTGATGCAACTGCCGGGTTTCAAGCGCACGTGGGGGCAACAGCACCGTGGGATTTGTCATTTTGGTTTGTTTTCCCGGTACTCGGCATCCATGACCTTGCCCCGGGGCCCATCGCCGCTGGGGTTGGCTTGCGGGCCCGCGGCTCCTACATGGGGCTGCGGCGAGGGGCCTTGCCAGCGAGTCTCCGCACAAGGCCCCCCCTTTTCGGCTTGCCCCGATTGGGTGTAGAGCGTGGCGCCGGCCTCTTTCGGCACCTTTTTCAGGCCTTCAGCACGGTCCGCGGCCTGGGCAACATCCTTCTTGAGCAGCGCATCTTTGGTCTCTCGCAAGGCGGCTTCGAGCCGCTTCTTCAACTCGTCGGTGAGTTTGTCAGCGAAGTTGGCCAGCATTTTCTCGGCTTCATAGCAGGTGCCATCGGCGGCATTGAGCTTTTCCGCATCGTCGCGGCGATTTTTGTCGGCATCGGCATAGCGCTCGGCATCTTCGACCATGCGCTTCTTTTCACTCTCTGGCAGGCGGGTGGAAGACGTGATGCTGATGGACTGGGACTTGCCGCTGGCCGTATCGCACGCCGAGACGCTGAGGATGCCGTTCGAGTCGACGTCGAAGGTCACCTCGATCTTGGGCACGCCGCGCGGCGCCGGCGGCAGGCCGTCCAGCGTGAACTCACCCAGGCTGGTGTTGTCAGAGGCCATGGGGCGTTCGCCCTGAAAGACGTGAATGGTCACGTTGGTCTGCATGTCCTTCGGGGTTGGCGGCCGCCTGGCGCCGGGCCGGCTCGCCGACCAGCATCTGGCCATCCGCCGTCAGGGCGACATAGCTGGGAAACGCCTTGCCACCGATGCTCATGCCCTCGGCGCTGGGGATGATGACCGGGCGACCGCCGCGCAACACGGCAGCGGCAGAGTTGGATGTTCCGAGGTCAATTCCGATGATCGTCATGTCTTACTGCCTGTCAATATCTTGCAACTCCATAGGCTGGCTGCCCCGTGCCAAAGCCTTGTCAGAACGTCTATAGGTGCGAGTGTGCCGGCATGGTTTTCATGCAAAAAAACGGCGCAGGCGCCTGAATCATGACACCGATATGGACTTGGTCTGGTCTTTGCCTTCTTTGGGCAGGCGAACCGTCAGCACGCCATTCTTGAAGCTGGCCTGGGCCTTGTCGATGTTCACGTTGCGCGGCAACGGGATGGCGCGCTGGAAGGAGCCATAGGCGCGCTCCATGACGTGGTAGGTGCTGTCACTGGTTTCGCGCTCAAAGCGTTTTTCGCCGCTGAGATAGAGCGTGTTGCCTTCAATCGTGATCTGGCAGTCGTCCTTGTCCATGCCGGGCAACTCGATGCGCACCAGCACGTCCTTGCTCGTTTCCTCCAGTTCGCCGGCCAGCAGACTCCAGTTGGGAAACGTCGCGAGGGCGCTGCCTGCGGCTGGGGTTTCTTCTTTGTGGCGGGTGAATTTGGTCAGCGATTCGCTGCCGCGGCTGAGCAATTCGCGCCAGCCCTCAGACAGACTGTCCCAGGCACGACTGATTTCGTGCCCAATTTTTTCACCGGTTTTCTTCAGGGAGTCCAGCATGTGTCTTCTCCGATCGTCTGATTGAGTCAATCCGCTGCCGCGATGGGCCGGCGCCATCCAGCTTGATTCATCTGGAAGAACGCTGAAACGGACTGCACCCACTCTAGTGCGACGGATGACCGGGGGCTTGATATTTCACAATGAGGCCGGCCATGCTGAAAAAACAGACCTTCATAGCTATTAAAATAGTAGCATATAGCGCTTATTGAATGCGGGCTAGAGGCTGATTTGGCATATAAAATCGCCATCCTGCAGCCCGCCCGCCGTCCCAGCTGGCGAGCGTTTGCAACAGGCTGGAATGCTAGCGCCGCTGCACCGCGTCAATGCCAAGCACGCAGCAGTCATCAAAGCCGTGCCCGGCCGCGATCAGCTGGTCCATGCGGCTGGCCACCAGGGGTAGCACGGCCAGGGGTCGATCGCCCGCGGTCTCCAGCATGAGCCGCACGTCCTTGCGCGCCATCGTCAGCTCAAAACTCGGCGCGAAGTTGCCCTTGGCCATGTTCAACCCACGCCCGGCGACCATGGCGTTCACGTCGAGAAAACCCAGGAGTCTGACGGCGTCTTCGCCGCTGACCGCGCTCGCCTGCGCCATTGTCAGTATGTCGGCCATCAATGCGGAAACGCCGAGGATCATGGCGTTGCCAAACAGCTTGTTGACAGCGGCCAGGTCTGCGCGCTCGCCCATGTATTCCAGTCGGCCCGTCATTCTGGTCAATTCAGCCTGCACGCGTTCAAAAAGTGCCTTGGGTCCAGCGACCATCATCGTGCCCTGCGCCTGGCGTGCCGCTGGCGGGCCCATGAAAACCGGGCAATGCAGGTAGTTCACGCCTTCAGCCTGCAGCCGTTCCGCTCGCGCCTTGGTAAGCAGTGGCAGCGTGGTGCTGTGGTCAACGATGATGGCGTCGGGTGCCAGCCCGGCGCGCGCGGCCGCCAGCACCTCGTCCACCACCGCGTCATCTTTGAGCACGAGGTGAACGCGCGATGCTTTGCGCACCGCCTCGGCCGGGCTGACTGCGGCGATCACGCCAAACTGTGCCAGTGCCTGGACTTTGGCGGGTGAACGGTTCCAGGCAGTGACGGTGTCGCCACGTTGGGCGGCCGCCTGGGCGAAGGCGGCGCCGAGCAGGCCGGTGCCGAGAAAAGCGATGGTTGACATAAGTGGGTCCTCGAAGAAATGTCTGGAAGAGAGAACAGGGCGCTGACTCAGCCAAACTCTGGATCGGCGCCAGCCGTCATTTTGAAATAAATTCCTTAGCTATCCGCTGTACATCAACCCGTGCCTTCAGTCGGGCTGCCAGCAAATACATGCCACCGAGCTTGCGATGCAAGAACAGGGTGTCTACCGGTGGTATGTGCCAAAAATCCCGGCCCAGCGCCAAGTCCATGCCGGCCGCATGCAGGCGCTGCCCAATGTCAGATCCCCCAAAATCGTAGTCTCCCCCGAGACGAAATGGCTCCAGTGCGATGGCAACCATGCCCAGCACCGCGGCCTGATGCTTTTCCTGGGTGCTGGCATCAAAGTAGCCCAGTGACAGCGCCGCTTTTTGCACCGCTTGCTGATCATCCGCCGCCGCGCCCGTCAGCAGTCGACGGTAGCCCCTGACCATGGTGTCCTTGTAGGGGCGGGTGGCACCAAAATCAAGCAGGATCAATTGCCGCGACGCGGTGTCATAGCGGTAATTTGCAAAATTAGGGTCGGTCTGAACCAGCTGAAACTCAAAAATCTCCCGAAACAACAGGCGCACCAGCAGCGCGACGATCCTGTCGCGCTCTTCCTGCGGTGCATCAACCATCGATTCGACCGGAATACCGCCCACGAAGGACATGGCCAGCACACTTTGGGTCGTCAGTTCGGCATGCAGTTCGGGCACCAGGAACTCTGGCGCGTCAGCCAGCAAGCTGGCGTAGCGCTGCAAATAGTCGGCTTCACGCAGGTAATCGGCTTCTTCGCGCAGTTGACGCTTGGCCTGGGTGAGCAGCGGTTTGATGTTCAGCGTGTTGGGCAGCAAGCCCGACATGCGCAGCAAAGAAGCCACATTGTTCACGTCGCTGTCAATACTCTCTCTGACCCCCGGGTATTGGATTTTGATGGCCAGATCGTGGCCGCTCTTGGTCTTGGCCCGGTGGACCTGACCGATGGATGCCGCCGCGATCGGGGTGAAAGAAAATTTGTCAAATTGCTGCTTCCACTGCGCGCCCCAGTTGTCATCGAGCACGCCCTGAACCTGCTTTCTGGGCATGGCCTGCGCGTCTGAGCGCAGGCGCGCCAGAATGGCGGCCAGCTCCGGCGGCAACATGTCGCCGGCGTCCATGGAGATCATTTGCCCCACCTTCATGGCGGCACCGCGCAATTGCGCCAGTTGATGGGTCACCCGGCGGGCATTGGCGGGTGTCAGCAGCAGGTCGCTCAGGCGTGGGCGTTTGCCCTGGGCCAGTTGGCGGGCGCCCTCCATCAACATGCCGCCTGCAACCCCGGTGGCCATGCTCCCCAGGCGCGCCAACCGGGACAGGCGTCCACGGGGGACGGGCGCGCTCGATGATTTATCTGAAGTGAGCAAAATTCTTGGTACCAGGGTGAAGTGCAAAGGTCATTTTGTCACCGCGGCGGCAAGGTCTTGTGCGAGCCGCCACAATCTCCACATTCTTTGAAAGCAAGCACAGCGCTTGACGGCCATGATCAACAACCAACGCTTTGTGAAATCGACCCAATGGATGCGCCCTGTCATTCGATGGTCGACCCGTTTTTCTCTGAACTCGCCGCGATGGTTGCCCGCCTCTGTGCGCAACGCACCGTTGCGCTTGTCGTCATTCATCCTGCGCTGCTATCACCTGGCCCTGCGGCAATAAGCGGGGGGAACAGGTTCAACATCAAGCCGTCGACGGTGCTCAGTCAAGACTCAGTCAGTGTGATTGCCGAAGTTCACCGTTCTATTAGCGCCCCGTGACCTGGCCAGCCGGGACATGCCCTTGCCAAGAACGGCTCAGCCGCGTCTCCTCGTGACTTTAGCGCCCGAGCGGAGCCGGTAGTGGCTGCTCAACCAACCACCCAGATATTGAATAAACGTCCATGAGCGCCTTGCCTTCAATTGTGTAGTGGATCTCGGCACCCCTGGACACATCGAGGAGAGGAAGGGCCGCCTGCAATGCGAGTCTCGCCGCGGGAAGGTCATTGACCTCAATGTCGATTCTGTGGAAGGCGACGACACGAGAGCCGTTAGGCTGCTTATCGCCCAACGAATCACCCCAGCCGATGACCGAGCCGATCCCGGTCTCCCTCAGAATTTGGTCGATTTTGTCCGCGCGCTGCCGTACCTGATCAACGAGGGCTGCGACGATTGGGATCTTGACGTACACAAAGAGCGCTGGAGCGTAGGTCATCAGCTAGTCTAGCGGCTCGTCGCGGCCATTCGGCTGGCATGGCAGGAATGCACGTCAAAATGACGGAAACAACGCGGTGTCGAACTACGGAATTGGACGACCTGGTCCCTGGGTACCGTTGGCGCGCGCCGACAGATAGGCAAAGAGATCCACAATATGGGCGCTCACACGGGGCTCGCCTTCCCATGCAGGCATCGTGAGCAACGGTCCCTTGCGCTGAACGATATCCTCGATCAGGGCCTCCCTCGCTGCGCTCTCGCTGCCGGCTTTCCCCGCC
>NZ_JAAFHA010000184.1 GCF_010365055.1 Rhodoferax sp. | reverse complement strand
GCTCAAGGTGTATTGGCCGGACGCTTACAAATCACCGGAAGAAGTGTTACCCAGTTTTGAACCACGCCCGAGCTCATAGTCTGTCCGCGCCAGTAGCATCTTGTCGAGTTCCTTCAATCGTGCGAGCGCTTGGCCCGCTCTCGGCCATGGCATGGCGCACCATCGGCGTGCTGGGCTGCCTGTTTGCCGATTGCCTGAGCTACGCTACCCGGCGGGCACCGGCACGCTGACCGGGCTTTGCCCCATGATCCTTGGATTCCTGCAGCAGTTGGGTCGGTGTGCGACCAAACCAGCGTTTGCAGCTGCGGGTTAACGTGAAAGACACCCACTACAAGACGTGGCGATCCCTGACCTGACGTCGGCCTGGACGCAACTGTGATGACGATAGAGTTAGCGGACGGTCAAGCGATAGCAACTGGCGTGGCGCCAGCTGGAATAAAGCCATGCTTGACCAGCATCTTCATCCATCGAGGTGCATTGCGCTGCACGCTGAGTGCTTCGTAGTCGACCGCCCGGTCGTGATACGGCTGGTTTGACTTGAGAACCGCAAAGACAATCCTCAGCATCTTGTGCGCCAGCGCCACGATCGATTTCTTGTGTCCCTTGCGGATACTGAGTGCCGCAAACTTGTCCTTCAGGGCACAACGACTTCGGGCCGCAGCCTGGGCAAATTCGCACAGCAGCCGTCTCACCCAGGCGTTGCCCTTGCGCGTCTTGCCGCTTTTGCGCTTGCCCGCGCTCTCGTTGTTACCCGGACAAATGCCCACCCAGGATGCCAGCCGCTCGGCGCTGCCAAAGCTGTGCATGTCCGCGCTGATCTCCACCAGCAGCATGGCCGCGCCCATGATGTCGATGCCCGGAATGGTCTGCAGCAGAATCAGCTGGGGCTGCCAGGCGGACAAGCCCTGCAGCAATTCCAGCTCGAAGCGCCCCATGCGCGACTCCAACTCCTCGATGTGCGCCATGATCTCGGTGAGCACGAACAGGTGCGAACGGCTGAGTTCCTCGGGCTGCAAAGCTTCAAACAACTCGGCACGGCTGGCGCGCAGGCGCCCAGCCAGATCAAGTACCTCGTGAATCGGCTTGCCCGCGATGAGCGCCTTGACCATGGCGCGCCCTGCTTGGCCGTGAATATCGGAGACCAGAACATTGAGCCTGATGCCCGCATCGGCGAGCAGTTTGTGCAGCCGGTTCTTCTCGGACGCCAACATGCCACCGAGCTTTTGGCGCTGGCGGGCGATCAGGCGCAGGTGGCGGATGTCGGCTTGCGGGATGAACGAGGCCCGCAGCAAGCCCGCACGCGCCAAGGTGGCAAGCCACTGCGCATCGGCCACATCGGTCTTGCGCCCAGGCACGGTTTTGACGTGTCGGGCGTTGACAACCCAGGCGGCGATGCCCACGCTCTCCAAGGCTGCGTACGGGCTCTTCCAGTAAATGCCGGTGCTCTCCATGACCACCACATCAGGACCAAACGACTTGGCCCATTCGGCCAAAGCCCGGCGGTCGCGCTTGAAGCCGCCAAATTCTCGGCTCTCCACTGTGACCGTGCCATCCGCCTGCTCGGCCACTGCGCAGGCGCTGATCTTGGCTTGGTGGACGTCCAGCCCGATGACGCGTTTATAGATCGGTGTGAGTTCCATGACTCTTCTCCTTTGACGAAAAACACTACACTCCAATGCGTGTTGTCGCCCAAAGGCACCTCCATTCAACGGCCTGTCAGGCAAGCCCGACGGCTCTTTTTAACGTGCGCTGTCCACTCACCTCGCAAGAGGCGGTGCCAAGCAATCCGGGGTACGAGTGAATGGTGGCGGGTCGAGTTAGATTTCGCGGTCGTTGCCATCAAAAGTTTTCGCGACCTCAGCCTCTGGGCGACTACACACCTTCGCAGTGTCTTTCATGATCAGGGGTGCTGCGCCCTCGCTGCATGAAAGTTAGACGGCAAAGTCGCCAGCAGCGCGTGAATCGCGTTAA
Source organism: Rhodoferax sp. (assembly GCF_010365055.1). Classification (GTDB taxonomy): domain Bacteria; phylum Pseudomonadota; class Gammaproteobacteria; order Burkholderiales; family Burkholderiaceae_C; genus Rhodoferax. The sequence continues at coordinate 801 of NZ_JAAFHA010000184.1, read as the reverse complement.
TGGAAACCGCCTTGTCTACTTCCGACGCATGCGCCAGCCGTATGTTCGCTTCCATCTGCCGCAACTCGGTTTCCGTGTCAGTGCCGATCAGCCTCACCAATGCGCTACGCAACCGAGTAATATCACTTGTTGCTTTCCGCATGGGGTGCTGCTCGCAAACCTTGATGTGCTCAGTCAGCACTTGGCTTCCAGCAGCAGGGGTGTCCTGCGGGTATTCGTGCCCACAATAAGCACAGGTGAGTGTTTGTCCGTTCATACTTTTCTCCGTAAAATTTACCATCTAACCAGTTAATCGAGAGGGATGGCTTTGCCACCCCTCATCACGGCGTTATGCCGCGCAGCCCGCCGAATGTCTTCATAGGCAGACTGGAGCAATTCGCGCAGTCTTGTGCATTCAGCCTCAAGTTCGCGCTTTGCCTGCACTACGTGCCCGAATGCCTCCTTTGCTCCTTCTTCTGCCAGAATCAAACCCTCAATCTCGTAGCACAAGGCCGTCACATCACGCATACGAATTGCGGGCCAACCATCTGGCTTGTGGTCAACCTCAAAACCCCGCATGCGCTCCACAAGCCGCATAACAGGTAGGTCCATCGGACCAGCGGTGGTGTCTGTTTTCATTCTGTGTCCTTTGTTGTTTGCTGGCCGCTGACCACGGCGTTAGGCCCCAAGACCGCCCGCGCCTGTTCCCACGCTAAGGGCTGGCGCCGGTGGTAGTCGGCGTAGTCGGTGCCGTGGCCCATTTCATGCAACTCGCGCAGCCGGTCCTTCAAGGCTTTCAGCGCCACCAACTCACGCAGCGCT
>NZ_JAAFHA010000062.1 GCF_010365055.1 Rhodoferax sp. | reverse complement strand
CCGGCGCAGAAATGCTCTCTATTGCAGGTTTTTTAGGAGGTCGGCACGCGCAGGCCTTTCCCAGCTTTGGCTCAGAGCGCACCGGCGCGCCCGTGGTGGCTTACTGCCGCATGGACGACCATGAAATCCGCCTGCGTGAACCGGTCATGGAGCCCGATGCCATCATCATTCAGGACCCCACCTTGCTGAACCAGGTCGATGTGTTCAGCGGTCTCAAGAAAGATGGCTACATCCTGATCAATACCACCCGCACATTCCAGGAATTAGGTTTGGGCGAGTTCGTCAGGGACTTCCAACGCGACCATTTATTAACGGTTGGCGCGACCGAACTGTCCATCAAATACGTCGGGCGCCCAGTACCCAACGTGCCGCTACTAGGGGCCTTCGCCGCTGCGACTGGACTCATCACGCTCGACGCCGTGCAGGCCGCCATCAGTCAAAAATTCAAAGGCGCGGTCGCGCAGGGCAACCAGGATGCTGCTCGGGAGGCCTACGAAATAGTCAAACAACACACCGCAAAAAGGGAGGCCTACCATGCTTAAACAATGTGAAGGCTCGCATGCCGTGGCCCTGGCGGTTGCCATGAGCCGCCCCGAAGTCATTTGTGCCTACCCGATTTCACCGCAAACCCACATTGTGGAAGGCCTGGGCGAGATGGTGAAGTCCGGCGCGCTGGAGCGCTGTGAGTTCATCAACGTCGAATCCGAGTTTGCCGCCATGAGCGTGGCCATCGGCGCCTCGGCGGCGGGCGCACGCGCCTATACCGCCACGGCCAGTCAAGGCCTGCTGTTCATGGCAGAAGCGGTTTACAACGCCTCCGGGTTGGGCTTGCCAATTGTCATGACGGTCGCGAACCGCTCGATTGGTGCGCCGATCAATATCTGGAACGACCACACCGACAGCATGTCGATGCGCGATGCCGGCTGGCTGCAGATTTTTGCCGAGACCAATCAGGAAGCACTGGATCTGCACATCCAGGCTTTCAAGATTGCCGAGGAGTTGTCGCTGCCGGTGATGGTGTGCATGGACGGTTTTATCCTGACGCACGCCTACGAGCGCGTCGATGTGCCCGATCAGGCCCAGGTCGATCGGTTCTTGCCGCCTTACGAGCCGCGGCAGGTGCTCGACCCGAACGAACCCGTCACGATAGGCGCCATGGTCGGCCCCGAGGCATTTACCGAGGTGCGTTACCTGGCGCACGCCAAGCAGATGCAGGCGCTCGACCTGATTCCGCAAATTGCCGAGGAATTCAAGCAGATTTTTGGCCGCGACTCCGGCGGCTTGATCAAGACCTACCGGCTGGAAGACGCCGAAACCATCGTGATTGCGCTGGGCTCGGTACTGGGCACCATCAAAGACACCGTGGATGACATGCGCAACCAGGGCATCAAGATCGGCGTGCTCGGCATTACCTCCTATCGCCCGTTCCCCATCAACGCCATTCGGGATGCCACCGCGAACGCCAAGCGCATCGTGGTCATCGAAAAATGCTTTGCCGTGGGCATTGGCGGCATCGTGTCACGCGATGTGCGCAGCGCCGTGCGCAACCGGCCCCAACCCGTGCTCACGGTGGTCGCCGGCTTGGGCGGACGGGCCATCACCAAGGCCTCCCTGAACAAGTTGCTGCTCGATGCCATTGACGACAAGCTTGAATTGCTGACCTTTCTGGACCTGGACTGGGACATCGTCAACCGCGTGCTCGAACGCGAGAAGAAACAGCGTCGCTCCGGCCCGGTGGCCGAGGGCATTCTGCGCGACATCGGCACAGTGTCGTCAAGCATTGGCTAAGGGACAAACTCATGGAACAGACTGTAGTCAAGTTTTATCAAACCGGCACCTTTACCGTCGGCAACCGCCTGCTCGCACCCGAGCAACGAAGCGTGCAGGCCAACACCCAGCGCAGCAACTCGCTCAACTCCGGCCACCGCGCCTGTCAGGGCTGCGGCGAAGCACTTGGTGCGCGTTACGCCATTGACGCCGCCATGCAGGCCACCAACGGCCAGTTGATCGCGGCCAATGCGACCGGTTGCCTGGAGGTGTTCTCTACCCCCTACCCCGAAACCTCCTGGCAAATGCCCTGGATTCACTCGCTGTTTGGCAACACGGCGGCGGTGGCGACCGGCATCGCCGCGGCCATGCGCGTCAAGGGAAGGCATGACGTGCGGGTGGTCGCCCAAGGCGGTGACGGCGGCACCACCGACATCGGCTTTGGCTGTCTGTCGGGCATGTTTGAGCGCAACGACGATGTGCTTTATATCTGCTACGACAACGAGGCCTACATGAACACCGGCGTACAGCGCTCATCGGCCACGCCACCCGCCGCGCGGACGGCGACCACGATGCCGGTGGGACCGCACCCGGGCAATGAATTTGGCCAGGGAAAAAATGTGCCACAGATCGCCATGGCGCATGAAATCCCCTATGTAGCCACCGCCACCGTGGCCGACCTGCGGGATCTGGAATACAAGGTCACGAAAGCCATGTCGATGCACGGTGCGCGCTACATCCACATCTTTGTGCCTTGCCCGCTGGGTTGGGGCGCCGCCTCCCACGACACCATCAAGCTGGCCCGGCTGGCGGTGGAGAGTGGCGTATTCCCGGTGTTCGAAGCCGAGCGTGGCGAGGTCACGGGCGTGGCAAAAATCCGTCGCCAGGTGCCGATCGAGGATTACCTGAAGCCGCAAAAGCGATTTGCCCACTTGTTTGGCAAAACCCCTGACCTTGAAACCATCGCACGGCTGCAAGCCCGCGCCGACCGTAATATCCGCCGTTTTGGCCTGCTGGACTAATCAGTTGGGGACAGAACTGGCTCACGCTGTGTAGCTGCGGTCTGTCCCGCAAGGAGAACATTTTGGAAAAACCATTTGCAATCACATTGGACGTCGGCAGCTCGCTGGCCAACCACACCGGCTCCTGGCGCACCGAGCGGCCGGTCTATCTGAGCCGCATCCCGCCCTGCAACAACCAGTGCCCGGCGGGTGAGAATATTCAGGCTTGGCTGTTTCATGCCGAATCGGGCGACTATGAAAAAGCCTGGCGCGAGCTGGTCGAACACAATCCGTTTCCCGCCATCATGGGCCGGGTCTGCTACCACAGCTGTGAAAAAGTCTGCAATCGCGCTCAGCTCGACGCCCCTGTCGGCATCAATTCGGTGGAGCGTTTTCTGGGCGATGAAGCGATTGCGCTGGGCTGGAAGTTCAATCAGCCCGCATTGCTGTCGGGAAAAAAGGTATTGGTGGTGGGCGCTGGCCCGTCGGGCTTGTCGGCGGCCTATCAACTCGCGCGCCTGGGCCATCAAGTCACGGTGTTTGAAGCCGGCCCCATGCCAGGGGGCATGATGCGTTTTGGTATTCCTCAATACCGCTTGCCACGTCAGGTGCTCGACGCCGAAGTGCAGCGCATTGTGGATCTTGGCGTGAAGATTGAATACAACACCAAGGTCAGCAACGTCCTGCAAGCCAAGGAACAGGGCGGTTTTGACGCGGTCTTTCTGGCCGTTGGCGCCCACATTGCCAAGCGTGCCTACATTCCGGCCGGCGACTCGGCCAAGGTGCTCGATGCCGTGTCGGTGCTGCGCTCCATGGAGGGCGAAGACAAGCCGATGCTGGGCCGGCGCGTCATTATTTATGGCGGTGGCAACACGGCCATTGACGTGGCACGCACTGCCAAGCGGCTGGGCGCCACCGAGTCGATCATCGTCTACCGGCGCAACCGCGAAAAAATGCCCGCCAGCGACCTCGAAGTGGAAGAAGCGCTGCAAGAAGGCGTGATGATCAAGTGGTTGTCCACCATCAAGCAGGCGGGTGAATCGTCCATTACCGTGGAAAAAATGGCGCTCGACGACAAGGGCTTTCCACAACCGACGGGCGAGTTTGAAACCCTGGAAGCCGACTCCCTGGTGTTGGCACTCGGCCAGGACGTGGACCTGTCGCTGATTGAAGGTGTACCCGGTCTGGTGGTCAAGGACGGCGTGGTGGTGGTTGACAACCAGATGATGACCGGTCACGCAGGTATCTTCGCCGGTGGCGACATGATTCCGGCCGAACGCAACGTCACGGTGGCCATTGGGCATGGCAAGAAGGCGGCGCGCAATATCGACGCATGGCTCCGAGCTGAAGTCTATGCGGCGCCACCCAAGAGTGAGTTGGCCAGCTTTGACAAGCTCAACACCTGGTATTACAGCGACGCACCCAAGACGGTGCGCCCGATGCTCGACATCATCCGCCGTCAATCGACCTTTGAGGAAGTGCAAGGCGGTCTGGACGAGAGCACGGCCCTGTTTGAGGCGCGCCGCTGCCTCTCGTGCGGCAACTGTTTTGAATGCGACAACTGCTACGGCGTGTGCCCAGACAACGCGGTCATCAAGCACGGTCCTGGCAAGGGTTTTGACTTCAACTACGACTATTGCAAAGGCTGCGGCATTTGCGTCGCTGAATGCCCTTGTGGCTCCATCAAGATGGTGCCGGAAGATATTTGAAGGCTGGAGCTCAGCGTCCGGCGGGCTGCACCGGATGCAATAAATGGAAAAGGGACTTGGCCAGTTGGTCAAGTCCCTCTTTACATTTTGGTGGGCGGTGGAGGCTTCGAACCTCCGACCCTCGCAGTGTGAGTGCGATGCTCTACCCCTGAGCTAACCGCCCTGAATTCGATTCAGGAAAGCTTTGAATTATGCCTTATTTTCAGGCCGATTTGCGCCACACCGTCTTGTTGCCACAGGCTTTGTCAATCTGTTTGAGAACTTCATCATGCGCGGCCGCCTCCTGGTCGTTCGCTGCCAACACCGGCAACGCGACGCGGCTCAGGTCGATTTGCACAATCTGCAACCCCTGGGTCTCAGGCGCGCCAGCGTCCATCAGCAAGGCATCTTGCCCACGCGTCAGGTTGATGTAGACATCGGCCAGCAGCTCGGCATCGAGCAAGGCGCCGTGCAGGGCACGGCCCGAATTGTCCACACCGAGGCGATCGCACAGCGCATTGAGCGAATTGCGCTTGCCGGGGAACATTTCCTTGGCCATCACCAGCGTGTCCGTCACGCTGCTCACACATTCCCTGAAGTGGGGGCGCCCCAGCAAGGCCAGTTCCTTGTTCAGAAATCCCAGGTCAAAGGGTGCGTTGTGGATGATGATCTCGGCGTCCTTGACGTACTCCAGCAGTTCATCGACCACGGCTTCAAATTTCGGTTTATCCTGCAGAAACGCAGAGGTGATACCGTGCACCCGCAGCGCCTCTTCGTGGCTTTCGCGCCCGGGATTCAGGTAGAAATGCTTGTTGTTACCGGTGAGCTTGCGCTTGAACAGCTCAACACAGCCAATTTCAATGATGCGGTCGCCGTTCTCAAAGGACAAACCGGTCGTTTCGGTATCGAGAAAGATTTGACGCATGGCTAATGGTTCTCCTTGGCATGGTTGACGGAGTATTTGGGTATCTCCACCAACACATCGTGTTGCGCCAGGATGGCCTGGCAACTCAAACGTGACTGGGGCTCCAGACCCCAGGCGCGATCAAGCATGTCCTCTTCATTCTCATCCACTTCATTGAGCGATTCGAAGCCCTGACGCACGATGACGTGGCAGGTGGTGCAGGCGCAGCTCATCTCGCAGGCGTGCTCGATGTGAATGTGGTGGTCCAGCATGGCCTCACAAATCGAGGTGCCAGCCGGGGCCGATATCTCTAAGCCCTGCGGGCAATATTCGGGGTGCGGCAGTATCTTGATGACGGGCATGTTAGTTCTCTTTGAATGGGGGGCAGACCGTGGCGATGTTTCTGCCGGCCAAGGCCGTTTGAATGCCCCGGTTCATCCGCATGGCGGCAAAGGCCTCGGTGCCTTTGGCCAGCGCTTGCGTCGCCGCTTCGATCCTGGCCGCCTCTGGCAGCGCCAGCGTGGCGCGCACGGCGGCCATCAAGGCATCAATCGCGGTCAGGTCGGTGGCACTGAGCAAGTCGGCGTCGCCCGCCAAGGCACTTTGGGTCGCCAGCAGCATCCGATCGGCATCGACGCGGGCTTCAACCAGCGCGCGGGCCTGCATATCGGCTGCGGCCGTGGTGAAGCTGTCTTGCAACATCCGGGCAATCTGCTCATCGCCCAGCCCGTAAGACGGCTTGACATCAATGTGCGCCTCAACCCCGCTGAGCTGCTCGCGCGCGCTGACGCTCAAGAGTCCGTCGGCGTCGACCGTGAAGGTGACGCGGATGCGCGCCGCGCCCGCCACCATCGGCGCAAAGCCGCGCAACTCAAAGCGCGCCAGACTGCGGCAATCGGCCACCAGGTCCCGTTCACCCTGCACCACATGCAGCGCCAGCGCGGTTTGACCGTCCTGGTAGGTGGTGAAGTCCTGTGCCTTGGCGCTCGGAATGGTCTCGTTGCGCGGCACGATGCGCTCGACCAGCCCGCCCATGGTCTCGATACCAAGTGACAAAGGGATCACATCGAGCAGCAGCAAGTCGCCCCCGGCATTATTGCCGGCCAACTGGTTGGCCTGAATGGCAGCACCCAGGGCCACCACCTCATCCGGGTTGAGGTTATTCAAGGGTGCGCGGCCAAAAAATTGGGCCACGGCCTGCTGGATTTGCGGCATGCGGGTGGAGCCGCCGACCATCACCACGCCCTTGACCTCAGCGACGCTCAATTTCGCATCGCGCAAGGCCTGGCGCACGCAGCGCAAGGTGCGTGCGGTCAGACTGTGGGTGGCAGCCTCAAATTGCGCAATATTTACATCAAATAGTAGCTTAGCCCCCGTCAGGTCTGCATTTATAGCTACTGTATTTGAAGTGGTCAGCGCTTCCTTGCAGGCTCGTGCTGCTACTTTGAGCGCGGCCTTGTCGGTGGCACTGTGCACCTGCGCACCGGTCTGCGCCAGCACCCAATCGGCCAGCGCGTGATCGTAATCGTCGCCACCCAAGGCCGAGTCGCCGCCCGTTGCCACGACTTCAAAAACACCTTGGGTCAGCCGCAAGATCGAAATGTCAAAGGTGCCGCCGCCCAGATCGTAAATGGCGTAAACGCCTTCGCTGGCGTTGTCCAGACCGTAGGCAATCGCCGCCGCCGTGGGTTCATTGATGAGGCGCAGCACATTGAGACCCGCCAGTTTGGCCGCGTCTTTGGTGGCCTGGCGCTGCGCGTCGTCAAAATAGGCGGGCACCGTGATCACGGCGCCGTACAGATCGTCATCGAAGGTGTCTTCAGCGCGGTAGCGCAAGGTGGCCAAGAGGTCGGCACTGACCTCGACGGGCGACTTTTCGCCCTGCACCGTCTGCAAGGCCAGCATGCCGGGGTGATCGATAAATTGGTAGGGCAGCTTCTGCGCGCCAACGACATCCGGCAAACCACGCCCCATGAAGCGCTTGACCGAGGCGATGGTATTGACCGGGTCAAGCGCGAGCGCCGTTTGCGCCTCCGAGCCGATTTGCCGACCACCGCCCGCGAGATAACGCACCACCGAGGGCAAAATCACGCGGCCCTGCGCGTCGGCCAGGCATTCGGCGACGCCGTGGCGCACGCAGGCGACCAGTGAATGGGTGGTGCCCAGGTCAATGCCGACGGCAATGCGTCGCTGATGGGGATTGGGGCTTTGGCCGGGTTCGGATATCTGCAATAACGCCATGGGTCGTATTTCTGAAAAGAAGCGCCTATTGTCCCTGCTCGGGCAGGTCCATCTGGTCCAGGCGGGCGTGCACATCACGTTCGAAGCGCTCGATGAACATCAGCGCCCTCACCTGCTGCACCGCCTGCAGATAGTCCTGTTGCTGGTCCAGAAGATGCTCGCATTTTAATAGCTCATCACGCATAGCCAGCGTGACCTGGCGGCCCAATTCATCCAAATCCGAGAGGCTTTTGGCGTCATCGAGCGCTTCACGCCAGTCCATCTGCTGCATCAGGAACTCAGGCGCCATGGCGGTGTTGTTCTCTGCATTCACCGCAGCACCGTGCAATTCACACAGGTAAGCGGCGCGTTTGAGTGGGTCTTTGAGCCGCTGGTAGGCCTCGTTGATGCGCACCGACCACTGCATGGCGACACGCTGGGCGCTAGCGCCCTGGGCAGCGAACTTGTCCGGGTGTGCTTGGCGTTGCAGGTCTTTCCAGCGCGCGTCAACCGCCGCACGGTCTTGCGCAAATTGGGGCGCCAGGCCAAACAGCTCGAAATCGTTGGACTGGAGATTCACACCCGAAACGACTCGCCGCAGCCGCAGCGATCACGCTCTCTGGGGTTGTTGAACTTGAAGCCTTCATTGAGCCCCTCGCGCACAAAATCGAGCTCAGTGCCGTCCAGATAAGCAAAACTCTTGGGCTCGATCAGCACCTTGACGCCATGACCCTCAAACACCAGGTCTTCGGGTTCAATCGCGTCCACATACTCCAGCTTGTAGGCCAGGCCCGAGCAGCCCGTGGTCTTGACGCCCAGGCGCACGCCCACGCCCTTGCCGCGTTTGACAAGGTAGCGGCTGACGTGGCGGGCAGCAGCTTCAGTTAGCGTTACAGCCATTATTTATTTCGCTTATTGGTCAATGGAGGACAGAACCGGTTCGCTCTGCGTCAGGGCAGGCTGTCCCACAGGCTATTGGATGTGCTTTTTACGGTAGTCGTCGACCGCCGCCTTGATGGCATCCTCGGCCAGAATGGAGCAGTGGATCTTGACCGGCGGCAAGGCCAGCTCTTCGGCGATTTCGCTGTTCTTAAGCGCTGCGGCCTGGTCCAGCGTTTTGCCTTTGACCCATTCCGTCACCAGGGACGAGGAGGCGATGGCCGAGCCACAGCCATAGGTCTTGAAGCGGGCGTCTTCAATGATGCCGGTTTCATGGTTCACCTTGATCTGCAACTTCATCACGTCGCCGCAGGCAGGGGCTCCGACCATGCCGGTGCCGACCGACTCATCGCCTTTGTCAAAGGAGCCGACGTTGCGGGGATTCTCGTAGTGATCAATCACTTTTTCTGAATAGGCCATTTTGTATTTCCTGCTTAAATTCGTTGAACCGCTAAGCCACACATGCGTCAGGCCGAGACAAAGGTTGGCACATTTTGGTGACGCGCTTTAGTGGGCTGCCCACTGAATCGTGGATATATCGATGCCCTCTTTGTACATATCCCACAACGGACTCAAGTCACGCAACTTGGCAACATTGACCTTGATGGTCTCCACCGCATAGTCGATTTCTTCTTCGGTGGTCCAACGGCCAATCGTCATGCGCAGACTGCTGTGCGCCAGTTCGTCACTGCGACCCAGGGCGCGCAGCACATAGCTGGGCTCCAGAGACGCCGACGTACAGGCTGACCCGCTGGACACCGCCAAGCCCTTGATGCCCATCATCAAGGACTCGCCCTCGACATAGTTGAAGCTCATGTTGAGGTTGTGTGGCACACGCTTTTCGAGGTGGCCGTTGATGAACACCTGTTCGACATCTTTCAAGCCCGCCAGCATGCGGTCGTGCAGCGCCTTGATGCGGATGTTTTCGCCCGCCATTTCTTCTTTGGCAATGCGGTAGGCCTCGCCCATGCCGACGATCTGGTGCGTTGGCAAGGTGCCCGAACGCATGCCGCGCTCATGACCACCGCCGTGCATCTGCGCCTCGATGCGGATGCGTGGTTTGCGCCGCACAAACAAGGCGCCGATGCCCTTGGGGCCGTAGGTCTTGTGCGCGGTCAGGCTCATCAAATCGACCGGCAACTGGCTCAGGTCAAACTCAACCCGGCCCGTCGCTTGTGCCGCATCGACATGGAAAATGATGCCTTTTTCGCGGCAAATCGTGCCGATGGCGGCGATGTCTTGAATGACGCCAATTTCATTGTTGACGAACATGACGCTCGCCAAGATGGTGTCTGGCCGGATGGCGGCTTTGAACACGTCAAGATTGACCAGGCCGTCTTCCTGCACATCCAGATAAGTCACGGCGAAGCCCTGGCGCTCCAACTCGCGACAGGTATCCAACACGGCTTTGTGCTCGGTCTTGACCGTGATGATGTGCTTGCCTTTGGTCTGGTAGAAATGCGCTGCGCCTTTGAGCGCCAGGTTATCGGACTCGGTCGCACCCGAAGTCCAGACAATCTCGCGCGGGTCTGCACCCACCAGAGCCGCCACCTGCTCCCGCGCCTTCTCGATGGCGGCTTCTGCCTCCCAGCCCCAGGCGTGGCTGCGGGACGCCGGGTTGCCAAAGTGCTGGCGCAACCAGGGAACCAGGGCATCGACCACGCGCTGATCGCAGGGGTTGGTGGCGCTGTAGTCCATGTAAATCGGGAAATGCGGTGTCGTATCCATGGCGGGCTCGGTGCTGCTATTTTGAAAGGACTGAATTATCGACCGGCCAGAACTACACTTTTGAAAACGCGTTGCCCAAAGCAAATACGGAATTCGGTATGTTCATACGAATCGGCTTGATCGTCGGCATGTTGGAAATGGCACGTTTGAGCGTTGGTTTGTCCTCAATTAGCATCCCCTTGGCCAATTGGTCATCCACCAGCTTTTGCAGCGTGACAGAGTCCAAAAACTCCACCATTTTTGTATTCAATGAAGTCCAGAGGTCGTGCGTCATGCAACGCGCGCCTTCCCCCAGGCAATTTTCCTTGCCGGCGCAATGGGTGGCGTCAATCGGTTCGTCCACCGACGTTATGATTTCAGCGACCGTGATCTCAGACGGGCTTCTCGCCAGGGTATAACCGCCACCGGGGCCACGGGTGGATTCCACCAATTCATGGCGGCGCAGCTTGCCAAACAACTGCTCCAGATAGGACAGCGAAATCTGCTGGCGCTGGCTGATCGCCGCCAAAGTGACGGGGCCGTTGCTCTGGCGCAAACCCAAATCAATCATCGCAGTGACCGCAAAACGGCCTTTGGTGGTGAGACGCATCGCATACTCCTTGAAGCTGAATCGTACTTAGTTGACTAACAAGGTCGAGTATACCAATAAACCACCTGATTTACTCAGGTAATTAGACTGATCAGTATCTTTCTAGAGCCTTGCGACAGACGCGATGACCGCCAGGTTGTCACTGCCAGCCGCGCCAAAGGCCTGCTCCTTCAAAATCCCCAACTGATCGCGCACCCGGGCTGCCTTCTCGAACTCCAGGTTGCGCGCATGTTCCATCATCAACTTTTCCAACCGCTTGATCTCGCGCGAAACGTCTTTCTCGCTCATATCTTCCACTTGCGCCCGCTGCATTGCGTCACGCTCCAGTTTTTCGGCCTCCTTCCCCGCCTTTTCACTGTAGACCCCGTCAATCAAATCCTTCACCTGTTTGACGATTGAGCGCGGCGTGATCCCTTGCGCCAGGTTATGCGCCACCTGTTTGATGCGGCGCCGCTCGGTCTCACCGATGGCCTTTTTCATCGACTCGGTCACCTTGTCGGCGTACAAAATCGCGCGACCCTCCAGGTTGCGCGCGGCCCGGCCAATCGTCTGGATCAGCGAGCGCTCGGAGCGCAAAAAACCCTCCTTGTCGGCGTCCAGAATCGCCACCAGCGATACCTCGGGTATGTCCAGCCCTTCACGCAACAGGTTGATGCCGACCAGCACATCAAAAGCGCCCAGGCGCAGATCCCGCAAGATTTCGACCCGCTCCACCGTGTCAATGTCACTGTGCAGGTAGCGCACCTTGACGCCGTTGTCACTCAAATAGTCGGTCAACTGCTCAGCCATGCGCTTGGTCAGCGTCGTGATCAGCACGCGCTCGTGCTTTTCGACGCGAATGCGAATTTCCTGCAGCACATCGTCAACCTGGTTCACCGCCGGGCGTACCGCCACCTCAGGGTCAACCAGGCCGGTGGGGCGCACCAACTGCTCCACAACCTTGCCGGCGTGGTCTTTTTCCCACTGGGCGGGCGTTGCCGAGACAAAGATGGCCTGACGCATGCGGGCCTCGAACTCTTCAAACTTGAGCGGCCGGTTGTCCAGGGCGCTGGGCAGCCTGAAGCCATAGTCGACCAGCGTGGTCTTGCGCGAGCGGTCGCCGTTGTACATGGCACCGAACTGGCCGATTAAGACGTGCGACTCGTCCAGAAACATCAGCGCGTCCTTGGGCAGGTAATCGGTCAAGGTGGCCGGCGGCTCACCGGGGGCCGAGCCGCTCAAATGGCGTGAATAGTTCTCGATGCCCTTGCAGTGCCCCACCTCGCTGAGCATTTCCAGATCGAACCGGGTGCGCTGTTCAAGGCGCTGGGCCTCCACCAGCTTGCCCTGTGACACGAACTCCTTGATGCGATCAGTCAGCTCGATCTTGATCGCCTCCACCGCTGACAGCACCTGCTCGCGCGGCGTGACGTAATGGCTGCTGGGGTAGACGGTGAAGCGCGGAATCTTTTGGCGGATGCGCCCGGTGAGCGGGTCAAACAGTTGCAGCGACTCGATCTCGTCGTCAAACAGCTCGACGCGAATCGCCATCTCGCTGTGCTCAGCGGGAAAAATATCGATGGTGTCGCCACGCACCCGAAACGCGCCACGCGAGAAATCAACATCGTTACGTTGGTACTGCATGCGCACCAACTGGGCAATCATGTCGCGCTGACCCATCTTGTCGCCCGCGCGCAGCGTCATCACCATCTTGTGATACGCCTCGGGCTGGCCGATGCCATAAATGGCAGACACCGTGGCCACGATCACCACGTCGCGCCGCTCCAGCACGCTTTTGGTGCACGAAAGTCGCATCTGCTCAATGTGCTCGTTGATCGCCGAGTCCTTCTCGATGAACAGATCACGCTGCGGCACATAGGCTTCAGGCTGGTAGTAGTCGTAATAACTGACGAAGTATTCGACCGCATTTTTTGGGAAGAACTCGCGGAATTCGCTGTAGAGCTGCGCCGCCAGGGTCTTGTTGGGCGCAAACACGATGGCGGGGCGGCCCAGCCGGGCGATCACATTGGCCATGGTGAATGTCTTGCCCGAGCCGGTGACACCCAGCAAAATCTGGAACACCTCGCCGTCGTTCACCCCTTCAACCAGCTGGTTGATCGCCTCGGGCTGGTCGCCCGCTGGCGGATAGGGCTGATACAACTCGAACGGTGAGTTGGGGTAGCGCACAAAGATGCCGGGGCGCGACTGTTCAGAGTCGTCATAAGAAGCAAGAGCAATCGGGGTGGGTGCGGACATGACGTTGGGTTTCGGCAGGCTGGTTAACCAAGCATGTTATCCAATCGGCGCGAAACGTTCAGGCCAAGCCGCGATCGCGCGCTTGCCACGCCCGCCATGTGGCCCGGGTGACGGAAAAACCATCTGTAAAATACGGGTAAACCAGAATTGCACTCTTCCTTTCAGTCGCTTTCAACCCTTCATCCACCCACAACAGGAACTTGTCATGTCACTCTTCTCCGCTGTCGAAATGGCCCCGCGCGACCCGATTCTGGGTCTCAACGAACAATTCAATGCCGACACCAACACCAACAAGGTCAACTTGGGCGTGGGGGTGTACTTTGACGACAACGGCAAGCTACCGCTGCTTGCCTGTGTGCTGGCAGCCGAGAAAGCCATGATGGATGCGCCCAAACCCCACGGCTACCTGCCGATTGACGGCATTGCTGCTTATGACGCGGCCGTGAAGGCCCTGGTGTTTGGTGCTAACAGCGAGCCGGTCAACGGCGGGCGCGTCGCCACGATTCAGGCGCTCGGTGGCACCGGTGGCCTTAAGGTGGGCGCTGACTTTTTGAAGAAGCTCACCCCTGACGCCAAGGTGTTGATCAGCGACCCGAGCTGGGAAAACCACCGCGCGCTGTTCACCAATGCCGGGTTCACGGTAGAGTCCTACCGTTACTACGATGCCGCCACTCGCGGCCTTGACTTTGCGGGCATGCTGGCCGACCTGAACGCCGCCGCCGCCGGCACCGTGGTTGTGCTGCACGCGTGCTGCCACAACCCGACCGGCTATGACATCACCCCGGCTCAATGGGATCAGGTGATTGCCGTCGTCAAGGCGAAAAATTTGGTGCCGTTCCTCGACATGGCTTACCAGGGTTTTGGCTACGGCCTGAAGGAAGATGGCGCGGTCATCGGCAAATTTGTCGCTGCTGGACTGCTGTTCTTGGTCGCCACCTCTTTTTCAAAGAGCTTCAGCCTCTACGGCGAGCGCGTCGGCGCCCTGTCGGTGCTCTGTGAAGACAAGGAAGTAGCCGCTCGCGTCCTGAGCCAGCTCAAGATTGTGATTCGCACCAACTACAGCAATCCACCCACCCACGGTGGCGCCATCGTGACCGCCGTGCTGAGTACGCCCGAGCTGCGCGCCCTGTGGGAAAAGGAGCTGGGCGAAATGCGCGTGCGCATCAAGGCCATGCGCCAGAAGCTGGTCGATGGCCTGAAAGCGGCCGGCATCAAGCAAGACATGAGCTTTATCACGCAGCAAATCGGCATGTTCAGCTACTCCGGCCTGTCCAAGGACCAGATGGTTCGCCTGCGCAATGAATTTGGGGTCTATGGCACCGACACTGGCCGCATGTGCGTGGCGGCACTCAACAGCAAAAACATTGACTACGTCTGCGCGTCGATTGCCAAGGTGATCTGAGTTTATCCAAAACTTTAGACAAAATAGCTGCTGAGCCCGCGTAGAACGGGCGTAAGCAGCTATTTTTTTATAGCAACAGCATTGCCGGCATGAAATCCATCAACATCATTGGCGCCGGTCGGGTAGGCAAGACACTGGGCCGGGCCTGGCACAGCAGCGGCGCTTTCTGTGTGCAGGATGTGCTGACGCGCTCGCTGGCATCGGCTGAGCACGCGGTGGCCTTCATCGGGGCCGGTCGCGCGGTGACGGTGCTGGCAGCGATACGTCCGGCCGATGTGTGGATGCTGGCGGTGCCCGATGGGCAGATTGCAGAAACGGCCGCCGCGCTGGCGAAAGCCGTCACCCGCCGGGCCAAGGCCGGTCAGGCCGCCCCGGACAAACCAAGCACCATCGCCTTTCATTGCAGCGGCGCACTCGCCGCTGCCGAGCTGGCGCCGCTGCGCGAGCTCGGCTGGCAACTGGCCAGTGCGCACTGCCTGCTCAGCTTTGCCGACCCCACCGCCGCGCTGCAGCAGTTGGCAAGCACGCCCTGCGCACTGGAAGGAGACCCGCTGGCACTCACCGCGCTGGAGCCTGCGTTCGAATCCCTTGGCGCCCGCTGCTTTGGGCTCGCGGCCGAACACAAGCTGCTGTACCATGCCGGCGCCGTGTTTGCCACCAACTTTTTGCCAGTACTGCAAGACCTGGCGCAGCAGTTGTGGCAGGGCAGCGGCATGCCCACCGAGGTGGCGACGTAGCTTAACCGCACCTTGCTGCACAACGCGGTCGACAACCTGCTACTACTGGGCCCCGCTGGCGCCCTGACCGGCCCAGCCGCCCGCGGCGACACGGCGCTCGTGCAGCGCCAGGGAGAAGCGGTCGCGCAGTGGAACGCCACGGCAGGCGAGGCCTACCGGTCACTCAGTCAGCTGGCAGCCAAACTGGCCGCCAGCTCTTGATGGCCAGTTGACCGAATGCGCGCTGGGCACGCACATCCAGCAGCAGCGGTGAGGGTTTATCGGCACTTCAAGATCAATCTATTGAGCGAGGTCAATCTTCCGGGGAGCTACGGGTAAACCCGTCAGTTATGATTAAACATTGTTCTTGACTCTCTAAGGAAAGCAATGTCTGCCTGGTTTTCATATGTTTTTATTGGCGTGTTTGTCGTTCTTTCCAGCACGGCCCTCTTCTTCTTCGCGCTGACGCGCGGCACCCTCATCGTGCGCGGCGCGATGGGTCGGTCGCAAGACCCTGCAGCCCACGTCTACCCCCTTTACTCGAACATGCGGTTGATCAAACTCATCGATTTTCAGCCGATCATTGCCGCCATCCTGCTTTTTCAATACGACCGGCTGGTCTCTACGATTACCAATGGCCTGCATCACACTGATTTGCGCGGCAAAAAAGTGCTCATCACGTCCTGCGCGTTTGGCAATGTCATTCCGCGTGTGGTCACCGCTGCGGTCAAATCAGGCGCGCAGCGTGTGCTGATTGCCGACATCATCAAGAACGAACTGGTGCATGCCAACAGCAAAATGCCAGAGTTCGCCGGAAAACTCGAGTTTTTGCAGGAGAATGCCACCGCCATGAAGCAGCCGGACGAATCGGTGGACGCCAATGTGATGTTTTTGTTGCTGCACGAGTTGCCGCACGAGCTCAAGGGCAAGGCCCTGAGTGAAGCCATGCGCGTCCTGACCCCCGGTGGCAAGCTGTACCTGGCCGAATTTCATCGGCCGGAGCTGTGGGTGCTGCGTGCGCTGAGCTGGACTTACTTCAAGGTGTTCGAGCCGCTGGGCCTGGCGCTGTGGGATTCACATGACCCGGTCAAGCAACTCGAAGCCCTGGGCGGTGTGACCTGTGAACGCCGCACCGTGTTCTTCGGCAACTTCCAGGTCGTGACCGCCACCAAAAACCCCAGGCCTTGAGGTTTTCGGCGCGCCGGGTAGCCCCGGCGCTTACATCCGCGATTACTTCAGCGCTTTGAACCGCATGCGATGCGGTTTGGCGCCTTCTTCACCCAGACGCTTGCGCTTGTCTGCTTCGTATTCCTGGTAGTTGCCGTCAAAGAAGGTCCACTGGCTGTCACCCTCGCAAGCCAGGATGTGCGTGGCAATCCGGTCCAGGAACCAGCGGTCATGGCTGATGACCATGAGCGAACCGGCAAACTCCAGCAAGGCATCTTCCAGCGCCCGCAAGGTTTCCACATCCAGGTCGTTGGACGGTTCATCGAGCATCAGCACATTGCCGCCGGCAATCAGCGTCTTGGCCAGGTGCAGGCGCCCGCGTTCACCGCCTGACAAGGTGCCGACGCGCTTTTGCTGATCGGCACCGTTGAAGTTGAAGCGCCCGCAATAGGCGCGGCTGGCCATCTGGAACTTGCCAACATTCAAGATGTCAAGGCCGCCCGAGACGTCCTCCCAAACGGTCTTTTCATTGGCGAGGTCATCGCGGCTTTGATCGACAAACGCCATCTTGACGGTCGAGCCAATCTTGACTTCGCCGCTATCAGGTTTTTCCTTGCCGGCGATCATGCGAAACAGAGTTGACTTGCCCGCGCCGTTAGGGCCAATAATGCCCACGATGGCACCGGCCGGCACCTTGAAGCTCAGGTTGTCAATGAGCACGCGGTCACCAAAGCCCTTGCTGACATTGATGAATTCGATTACTTCATTGCCCAGACGCTCGGCCACGGGAATGAAAATTTCATTGGTTTCGTTGCGCTTCTGGTATTCAAAATCAGACAGTTCTTCAAAGCGGGCCAGACGGGCCTTGCTCTTGGCCTGGCGTGCCTTGGGGTTCTGGCGTGACCATTCAAGCTCTTTCTTGAGGGCCTTGGCGCGGGATTCCTCGCCTTTTTGCTCCTGCTCAAGCCGCGCCTGCTTCTGCTCCAGCCAGGCGCTGTAGTTGCCTTTGTAAGGCATACCGGCACCCCGGTCGAGTTCCAGAATCCACTCGGCGGCATTGTCCAGAAAATAGCGGTCGTGGGTGATGGCCACCACGGTGCCGGGGTAGCGCTTCAAAAACTGCTCCAGCCAGTCCACTGATTCGGCGTCCAGGTGGTTGGTGGGCTCGTCGAGCAGCAGCATATCGGGCTTGGACAGCAGCAGACGGCACAGGGCGACCCGGCGCTTTTCGCCCCCGGAGAGCAAGCCGACCTTGGCTTCCCACGGTGGCAGGCGCAGGGCGTCGGCCGCAATCTCCAACTGATGCTCGGTGTCGGTACCGGTGCTGCCAATGATCGCTTCCATGCGGGCCTGCTCTTCGGCCAGCGCGTCAAAGTCTGCATTTTCGTCGCCGTAAGCCGCGTAAATTTCTTCCAGCCGGGCTTTTGCCTTGAACACATCACCCATGCCGGCTTCCACGCTTTCGCGCACCGTCTGTTCGGGGTCGAGCTGCGGCTCTTGTGGCAGGTAGCCGATGTTCAGGCCCGCCATCGGGATGGCTTCGCCTTCAAACTCCTTGTCGACCCCGGCCATGATCTTGAGCAGGGTGGACTTTCCGGAACCATTGGTTCCGAGTACGCCAATCTTGGCGCCAGGGAAAAAGCTGAGGGAAATGTCTTTGAGAATGAACTTTTTCGGCGGAACAATCTTGCCGAGGTGGTTCATGGAGAATACGTATTGAGCCATGTGTCGTGCGGGTATTTCTGAATGGAAACCCGACATTATCGACGCTTCGCCCGGAACCGCGCCGCCACCCGCTTAGATTAAGGCTGTTGCTCAGCCCGACCCAGGTCGTTTTGCAGAGCCGTCTGGGCCACGGCATCAAGCGCGTTGTCAACCACATGACCATCTGAAATGAAGCGGACTCTGCCCCTCATCCTCAGGCGCTCCATGGTACGTCGCGACATCGAATGTGCCACGCCGCCGCGGGAAATAAACATGAACAGAGTCCGGTGTGGACTGGCCCAAGTCAATTGCGCACGCAGCCATACATCATCGACAATCAGTTCCACCCAAGCCCCCGGGTTCAGCTCCTGCGCAGACCAGGGGCGCTGAACGTCTGCATCCGATGAAGGCTGAACGTCAGTCACCAGAGAGGAAAATTCCTGGGATTCGTCATCGGCGCCCCAAAGACCCTCTGTATCCAGCACGTCAGGCATATCCATCAAGCTGGCGCCATTCAACCGGTCCCCAGTGGCCTGGGCCGTCGACCCTGCGGCACTGGCACCGGGTGCCAGGCGGCGCCCTTCAAATGCTTTCTCATGCAAAGTGATCAAGGCGTCAAACAAGACCGGAATGCGTTCGTCCGGATAGCCAATCAGCTGCAGTCCGTGGCGCAACTTGACTAGCAGGTCCGGCACCAGTTGCACCAGTCTGACCTGGTTGCGTTGGGTTAACCGAGGTTGGACGCTCCAAAGCAGATCATCCACCAGCGCCAGATAACCGCCGGGGTCAGTGCTGCCATCGGCACATCCCAATTGCGACTCTGCCACCACCTGCGCCCAAGGTCCACGCAGAAAATCACCCACCAACTCTGGGATCTGCTTGCCCTGTTGCCGCTCCTGAAACTCAGTGGTCAGCCGCTGCGCCAGCAAGTTCCTTTGCTCCACATGGAGCAACGCGCGCGCAGCTTCTTCGTGTTGTTGCCGTTGCTCGGCCTCGTCCAAAGCCCAACCTGCTTCAAGCTGTTTCCCCACCTGGGCAAACGATACAGCATCGCCATCGCCGCCAGTCAAAACGCCAACGGCCCCTGAAACAGACGCCAGGAACCGGTAAAACCCGTCATCATTTTCAGAGCCATAGCCCAGACTGCGGTGTGTCAGCCGGTCCAGAAACTGGCGCGCCGGATGCTGACGTTCGCTAAAAAACCGGGGATCGGATTCAGAGAGCATCAACAGCACTGGCTCCAGCGTCTTGATGAGTGCACGCACTTCTCGCAGCAGTCTTTCATCTTGCATCAGGTTTTCAATCATCAGTCGCACAACTTCGGCACCCAGTTGCTTGCCCAACTGTTTGCCCTGCGTCGGCTCACGCACGACCGTCTGAGCGCCTGCCGTTACCGGCGCACTTGGGCCCGCGGGCAGCCTCGCGCGCTGCGCCAGACGCTTTATCATGGGCTCAATCAACTTCATGTCTTCCAGCGCGTCATAGCAGGCGGGCACCGTGTGCAGAAAATCCCGCGCGCCCGGGTTGCCTTGCGCAGCATCAAGCTCGCCCGAAAGCAACCGGCGCAGTTTGTCAAGCGTCACCAGGGTGCGCGACACCGCAGTCTCGGCGCCCTTTCCGGCCGCTGCACGCCCACCCGGCAAAGCACCCACGGGCGAGGCGGGCTCGATGCCTTGCGAACGCAACCAGTTGCAGACTTCACGGTAAAGCTGACGCAGACTTACCCCCAGCAATCCTGCGGTCGGCGTAATGAGCGCTGCTCGCGCCTGCTCGTCGGGCGCATGCTCAGCCAAGCTGGCCTGCAGCGCTCGCACAAAAGCGTCGGGTTTCAGTGGATTGAGCTGGGGCTGCACCGTAATCCAACCCAGCATGCTGCTGACCAGTGCGTTCAAGGCCGGGAGCTGGTCATCGACACAGCGGGTCACCTCCTGCTGTGCCATCGCAAATTCAATGCTGGCATCAATTTGGTGAGCGTCGAGTTGCTGCAAATCGTCAAAACGCAACAGCGCATGGGCCGAGTTCTGTTGGGAACCGGTGTTGTACAAGCCATGTTGCAGTTGGGCTTTGAAAGTGGCTTTGATGGTTGCGGACTGCATACACAGCAGATCAGTGACGGCTTTGCTGACAGCAATATGTTGGCCAAAAGAGCGTTTGCTCTTCGGCGTGGCGGCGGCTACAGCCAAACCCTCCAGCACATCATCCATCAGGTCATCGGCCTGCATCAACACCACTTCCAGACAGTCCTTCAGGGAGGGGCGACCACTGGACTGATCGTGCACCATGCCGATGCGTCGAAGCAGAAATTTCTTCATCAAGAATGGCTCTCCCATCGAAAAATTTGATTTATCGACCCGATTCTCCCTGTTGCCAACCCGTGTCGGCGGTCGCGGTAACAGACTGTTTCGAATCCCTCTGGATTGACAATCCACACGACCATTTGCTGAAGTCAAGGGGGCTGGCCTAGGACGTGTCAACTCATCGAATTGGATGATGCCATAGGCAAATGTCCAGATCGTGCGACAATAGCGCAGTTGCGGAGCGTCAGTTGCCCGCCACGCCAGCAACTTGCTGGGAACCGAAGCCCCGCGCAAACGTTCACCCTTTGTACCCCATCTGCCTTTGACTGATTCAGTGCTTCAAGCACCGAGCAGGCCGATGCCACAGCGCCCAGGATAGGCGCCAAACCATGAAATTTGAAGAACTAAACTTGGCTCCGGCCATTATCAAAGCCGTGCTTGAGCAAGGCTACGAGACCCCCACGCCGATTCAGGCGCAAGCCATTCCGGCTGTGCTTGACGGGCACGATCTGCTCGGCGGCGCTCAAACCGGCACCGGCAAGACGGCCGCCTTTGTGCTGCCCATGCTGCACAAGCTGAGCCAGACTGAAGCACCGCGCAACAAATTCGGCGGCCTCGGCATTCGGGCCCTGGTATTGACCCCCACGCGTGAACTCGCCGCGCAGGTCGAAGAAGCCGTCCAGACCTACGGTAAATACGTCGAGCTGAGCTCAACCGTCATTTTTGGCGGCGTCGGCATGAACCCGCAGATCAGCCGCGTCAAAAAAGGCGTGGACATTCTGGTGGCCACGCCGGGCCGCTTGCTGGACTTGCTGCAGCAGGGCGTGCTCGATTTGGGCCAGGTGCAAATGCTGGTGCTCGACGAAGCGGACCGCATGCTCGACATGGGTTTCATCCATGACGTCAAGAAGGTCCTTGCCGTGGTGCCCAAAGACAAGCAGAGCCTGCTGTTCTCGGCCACTTTCAGTGAAGAAATTCGCGACCTCGCCGCCACGCTGCTCAAGAGCCCGCTCACCATTCAAGTGACGCCGCGCAACACCACCGTGCAGCGCATCACGCAATTGATTCATCCGGTCGGTCGCGGCAAAAAGAAGGCGTTGCTGGCGCACATCATCCAGGAGCACAACTGGAGCCAGGTGCTGGTATTCACCCGCACCAAGTTTGGTGCCAACAACGTGGCCGAATTTCTGACCAAGAACGGCATCAATGCCATGGCCCTGCACGGCAACAAAAGCCAGGCAGCGCGAACCCAGGCGCTGGCCGGGTTCAAGAGCGGCGACATCCGCGCCCTGGTCGCCACCGACATTGCCGCGCGCGGCATTGACATCGATGACCTGCCGCATGTGGTGAACTACGACATCCCCAACGTCTGCGAAGACTACGTGCACCGCATTGGCCGCACCGGGCGCGCCGGAGCCGATGGCGCTGCCGTCAATCTGGTGTGTCTGGACGAAGAAGGCTTCATGCAGGCGATCGAGCGCTTCACCAAGCAGGATATTGAAGTCAAGATCATTGAAGGCTTCATGCCCGAGCCCGGCGAGCAGGCCGAGCCGATCGCCATGGGTCGCCAGACGATCTGGGGTGGCGCGGGCAAGCCGCCGAGCCGCGACGTCATGCAGGCAGCGGCCAGAAACGCACGCACCGAAATGCTGCAGCGCGTACGCGAAAGCAAGGGGCCGCAGGCTGAACGCGGTGGCCGTCCCGGTGGCCGCAGTGGCGCCGGTGGTGGCCGAAGCGGCGGCGGCGGTCGGGGTGCAAATGGCGGTGGAGAGCGCTCAGCTGAGCCGCGCAGTTACGCCTCGACAGAACCACGCAGTCACGCAACAGCCGCCGAACAGGCCGTGCGCAGCCCCGGCCAGCGCCCCTCGCAGGGACGCGGCGGCAATGGGGGTGGTTACGGCGGCGGCAACCCGGCGCCGTCGCGGTCGCCATCGGGCCAACCCGATCCGATGCGTACCAGTGTCGACATGATGGCCGAACGCGGCGCGCGCCGCGGCGGCGGTGGTTTTGGCGGTGGCAACCGCACGGGAGGTTCTTATGCGGGATCAGGTGGTCGCTCCGGCGGCGGCGCGGGTGGCTTTGCTGGCGGGGGCAACGGGTCTCGTGGGCCAGGCAGTTCTCGCGGCTCTTTTAACCGATAAGCGCTATGCGGCGGTCCACTGTGTGGGCCGCAGGGCGTTGACGCCCCAACACCCGAAAGTGTTCAGCCACGTGGCGGATTTCGCCACGCTGTCTGCGCTACCGGGCATCGATCATGTGGACGACGTCTTTATTGCGCTCGGCACCACGCTCAAGGTGGCGGGTAGCCAAGCCGCCTTTCGTGCGCTTGATTTTGAGGCTATTGTGGCGCTAGCCCGCGTCGGTAAAGCTTTGGGTGCTACAAAATTAGCTGTTGTCAGCGCCCTGGGTGCCGACCCGTCATCCCGGGTGTTCTACAACCGGGTCAAGGGCGAGATGGAGCAAGCCGTCAGCCAACTGGGCTACCCGGTGTTGGTGATTGCCCGGCCGTCGCTGCTGAGCGGTGACCGCGACGCCCTGGCGCAAACCGCCCGTCCTGCAGAAAAGCTGGGCTTGTTCGCCATGGCGCTCCTCAAACCCCTGATTCCCGCCAACTACCGGCCGGTTGCGGCCACGCAAGTCGCGAGTGCCATGCTCAGCGCCGTCCACGACACCGAACGCGGCACGCGCGTTCTAAGCTCGGGTGAGATGCAGGCAATCAAGTCAGTCTGAGACCCCAGGCCGCCCTGGCACCGGCGCCTACCGCGAGACCCACGGTCCAGAACACGACCGACACCCCCACCACCGCACCGACGGTGCCAAACAGCATCGGCATCAGCACGCTCGACGCGTTGATGCTCATCATGCGCAGACCGAGCGCTTCACCATGGCGCGCCTCCGGCGTGATCTGGTGCAGAGTGCTCATGATCATGGGCTGTACCGAGCCCAGTGCCAAGCCCAACAGAACGGAACACGCGCCCATCGCCAGCGGGGTCGTCATCAGGGGATAGACCGCAAACAGCGTCGCAGTGCAGACCATGGCAGTGGTCACCACCGCCCGCTCCGACGCCCGCGCTGCCAACAGCGGCAGCGCCACCCGCACCAGCGTGGCCGCCAGCGCAAAACCGGCCAGGATGGCGCCGATCACCGAGGCACTGAAACCGCGCTCATGCCCCAATACCGGCACCACCAGCGTGTGTACATCCCAGCAGGAGGACAGCAGCCAGTTGACCAGCATCAGGCGCCGCATCAAGGGCTCCCGAAACAAATCCCAGGCCCGGCCGCGAGTGGCACCCGCCTGCTGCACCACTGGCGGCAATTCCTGCGTGCGGCGCACCCACAACCAAGTGGCAAGGGGCAGCAAGGCCAGGCAGAAGAAGGTCAGTCGAAAGCCGCTGTAGTCGATCAGCAATCCTGCCGCCATGGGACCGACAAAATTCGCCACCGCCGGGCCGATGGAGAGCCAGCTGAAGAATTTTCTAAGCTCTGTCGTGTTCTGCGCTGAGCGCCCGACATGGCGCTGCAACGTGATGGCAGCCACACCCGTAGCACCACCGGTCAGCAAGGCGCTCAGGCAGAGCACCGCAAAGA
>NZ_JAAFHA010000061.1 GCF_010365055.1 Rhodoferax sp. | reverse complement strand
CGGTGGCGCACAAGCTGGCGGCGCTGGGGCTGGGCGAGAAGAAAACCACCTGGCGCCTGCGCGACTGGGGCGTGAGCCGCCAGCGCTACTGGGGCACGCCGATCCCCATCATCCACTGCCCCGAACACGGCGCCGTGCCGGTGCCCGAAAAAGATTTGCCGGTGGTGCTGCCACTGGACTGCGTGCCCGACGGCTCGGGCAATCCGTTGCACAAGCATGAAGGCTTTCACGCCGGTGTCGTCTGCCCCATCTGCGGCGTGGCGGCGCGGCGCGAGACCGACACCATGGACACCTTTGTCGACAGTTCGTGGTACTTCATGCGCTACTGCGACCCGAAGAATGAGCAGGCGATGGTCGGCGCGGGTGCAGCTTACTGGATGCCGATGGACCAGTACATCGGTGGCATCGAGCACGCCATCCTGCACCTGCTGTATGCGCGCTTCTGGACCAAGGTCATGCGCGACCTCGGTCTGGTCAAGGTCGATGAACCGTTCACCAAGCTGCTGACGCAAGGCATGGTGCTCAACCATATTTACTCGCGCAAAACCGCCAACGGTGCCAAGGACTATTTCTGGCCGAACGATGTTGAAAACGTGTCCGATGAGGCCGGCAAGGTGGTGTCGGCCCGGTTGAAAGTCGCTGTCGGTGACTTGCCCGCTGGCACGCTGATCGACTACGAGGGCATCGGCACCATGTCCAAGTCGAAGAACAACGGCGTTGACCCGCAGGACCTGATCGAAAAATACGGCGCCGACACCGCGCGCCTGTACACCATGTTCACTGCGCCGCCCGAGGCCACGCTGGAGTGGAACGACGCGGCGGTCGAAGGCAGCTACCGCTTCCTGCGCCGGGTCTGGAACTTTGGCGTCAAATTGTCTACTATAGATATGATAGCTGCTGACGCAAGCACGACGGGGGCTGTGAACCTAAATGATATAAATTTCAGCAAGGAAGCGAAAGTCCTGCGGCTGGAAATCCACACCGTGCTGAAGCAGGTGGATTACGACTACCAGCGCATGCAGTACAACACCGTGGTGTCCGGCGCGATGAAGATGATCAATGCGCTGGAGAACTTCAAAGCCACCGACTCAAGCGGTGCGCAAGTGGCGCTGATCGAGGGCTTTGGCATCTTGTTGCGCTGCCTGTACCCGGCCACCCCCCACATCACGCATAACCTGTGGCAGGACCTGGGTTATGCCGGCACCCTGGGCGAGCTGCTCGATGCGCCCTGGCCCCAGGTGGATGAATCGGCGCTGCTCCGGGATGAGATTGAACTGATGCTGCAAATCAACGGCAAACTCAGAGGTGCCATTGTGGTGTCGGCGGGTGCCTCCAAGGTCGAGATCGAGCTGGCGGCCATGGAGAGCGAGGTGTATCGCAAGCTGGCCAACGGGGCGACGCCCAAGAAGGTCATCGTGGTGCCGGGGCGGCTGGTGAATCTGGTGGTTTGAGGCAATCCCTATGAAACGTCGTTCTGTTGTCGCGTTGCTCGCTCAAGCCGGTCTGGCCAGCGTCCTGCTTGGAGGCTGCGGGTTCAAGCTGCGCGGTGCGCAAACCTACACCTTTCAGACCCTGGCCATCATGCCCAATCCGGGTGGCCCGCTGGCGCTTGAGTTGCGCCGTGCACTTGGCAACTCGGTGCGGGTGCTGGCGCCTGATGAGCCGCTCACTCAGGCCCAGGTGGTGCTCGACATCCTGCAGGAGCAGCATGAAAAGACCGTGGTCGGGCTCAGCAGCGCCGGCCAGGTGCGCGAGTTTCAACTGCGCATCCGCGTGAAGTTTCGGGTCCGCAACGGCCAGGGGGATGAACTGATGCCGGTGGCCGAAATCGTGCAGAGGCGCGATATGAGCTTCAGTGAATCGGCCGTGCTGGCCAAAGAAGCCGAAGAAGTGCTGCTGTACCGCGACATGCAGTCCGACCTCGTGCACCAGTTGACGCGCCGTCTGGCCGCCATCAAATAGCTGTGCGAAATCGTCAGAACTTGTGCGCTAGAGCGCCGCGACGCCAAGCGAGCCAGCGCGGTCCGCGGCAGCGTCCATAACCATGCAACTCGCCGCGCATCAACTCCCCAACCATCTGCAGAAGGGCCTGAAAAGCCTGTACACCGTGCATGGCGACGAGCCGCTGCTGGTGCAGGAGGCGGTTGACACCCTTCGCGCGTTCGCCCGCACCCAGGGCTTTACCGAGCGCAGCGCGCACACGGTGGCCGGTGCTCATTTCGACTGGAGCGAGGTGCTGGCGGCGGGCGGTTCGCTGAGCTTGTTTGCGGACAAGCAGATCGTCGAGTTGCGCATTCCGTCGGGCAAACCCGGCAAGGAGGGCGCCGCAGCGCTGCAACAGCTGGCCGAACAGTCGCGCGGCAATGAGTCCACCCTGACCCTGGTCATGCTGCCGCGGCTCGACAAGCTGGGCAAAAGCAGCGCCTGGTTTGGCGCGCTGGAGAGTTTTGGCATCACGCTGGCGGTGGAGCCGGTGGAGCGCAATGCCTTGCCGGCCTGGATTGCGCAGCGCCTGGCGCTGCAAGGGCAGCGGGTGGCGGCCGGCGAGGACGGTCAGCACACCTTGCAGTTTTTTGCCGACCGGGTGGAAGGCAATTTGCTGGCCGCGCATCAGGAAATCCAGAAACTGGCCCTGTTGTATCCGCCTGGCGAACTGACGTTTGACCAGATCGAGAGCGCGGTGCTCAACGTGGCGCGCTACGACGTGTTCAAGCTGTCGGAAGCCGTGCTCTCGGGCCAGCTCATTCGCGTGCAACGCATGCTGGACGGCCTGCAGGCCGAGGGTGAGGCGGCGGTGCTGGTGCATTACACCTTGGCCGAGGACATCCGCGCCTTGAAACGCGTCAAAGATGCCATGAATCGGGGCAGTCCGCTGCCGATGGCCTTGCGTGAGCAGCGCGTGTGGGGCACGCGCGAGCGTTTGTTTGAACGTGTGCTGCCGCGCCTGAGCGATGCGGCGCTGGCGGCCTTGCTGCAGGCGGCGCACCAGGTTGACGGCGTGGTCAAAGGCCTCAAGTCGCCCGACTGGCCGACGCAGCCTTGGGCGGCACTGCAACAGCTGGCCTTTGATGTCTGCCGCGAATGCGCCCGCGCGCCGGGCAAGCGTTAAGCCTCTGCCGGCCCATCAGCGAATCCGCTGTGGCCGTGTGCGGCAGGAATTTCCCTGCCGATCCAAGGGGTGATGATTCGCCTGGCGCTGAATTTTCACATCCGCCAGGCAGTCCGTTTTTCGGGGGCAACATCAGGTTCGGACCGAGCGGTCGGTGACTCTGCCAAAATGCAGCCATGTCACCCACGCCGATCGAACCGCACGTCATCGAGGATGCCGGCCTGTGTCATGTTGACCGGCACCGGTTGGGATCGCCCGCTTGACGCCCGAATCTGAGCCAAGAAAAAAGCACATGAATTCCCTCAATATCACCGACTACGCCAATGCGCTTGGTTTTAGGGCAAAACAGGCTTCGGCCCTGATGGCGCGGGCGAATACAGCTATTAAAAATGCAGCGCTTCGCAGACTCGCCGCGCTGTTGCGCGCCAATGTGGATGCGCTGCAGCTTGACAACGCCAAGGACGTTGAGCGCGCCGTGGCTGCCGGGCTGGCCGCCCCGATGGTGGACAGGCTGAAATTGAGCCCTCAGGTGATCGAGACCTGCGCCCAGGGCTGCGAACAGCTGGCCAACATGACGGACATCATTGGTGAGATCACGGCCCTGCGCCAGCAGCCCAGTGGCATCCGCGTTGGGCAGATGCGGGTGCCGATCGGGGTTTTTGGCATGATCTTTGAGAGCCGACCCAACGTGACGATTGAGGCCGCCAGCCTGTCGATCAAGAGCGGCAACGCCTGCATCTTGCGGGGCGGCTCCGAGGCGATCGAGTCGAACAAGGCGCTGTCCCAATTGGTGCAACAAGCCCTGCTTGAGAGCGGCCTGCCGGCCGATGCCGTGCAACTGGTGCAAACCACCGACCGCGCCGTGGTGGGTCAGTTGATCACCATGCCGCAGTATGTGGATGTGATCATCCCGCGTGGCGGCAAGGGCTTGATCGAGCGCATCAGCCGCGACGCCAAAGTGCCGGTGATCAAGCACCTGGATGGCAACTGCCACACCTACGTGGACGACCCGTGCGACATCGCCATGGCGGTCAAAGTGGCCGACAACGCCAAGACCAACAAATACAGCCCGTGCAACGCGACCGAGAGCCTGCTGGTGGCGCGCTCCGTGGCCGCCGAGTTCTTGCCCCTCATTGGCGCGGTCTACGCCGCCAAAGGAGTGGAGATGCGCTGCGACCCCGAGGCGCTCGCCATATTCAAGGAAAATGAGCCTCTAGCCCCCGTGGATACAAGCTATACAGCTATAAATTCAGAAGTAACACTGAAGCCGGCCCTGGTGTTGGCACAAGAGTCGGACTGGTTCGAGGAATACCTGGCCCCGATCATCAGCATCAAGGTGGTGGCCGGTGTCGACGAGGCCATTGCCCACATCAACCGCTATTCCAGTCACCACACCGACGCCATCCTGACGCGCGATCACATGCATGCCCAGGCGTTTCTGCGCGAGGTCGATTCCGCCAGCGTCATGGTCAACACCAGCACCCGTTTTGCTGACGGCTTTGAATACGGCCTGGGCGCCGAGATTGGCATCAGCACCGACAAGTTTCACGCCCGTGGCCCGGTCGGCCTTGAAGGACTGACTTCGCTCAAGTACGTGGTGCTGGGCGACGGCGAATTACGCACCTAAACTCGCCGGCGCGCCTGCCTTCGGGCGACAATCTCGCTGGCACCCCCTTCAGAGGAGACATCTTATGCGTCATGCCTTGCACCGCCAAATCACCTGCGCCGGCACCCTGTTGCTGGCGCTGGCGTGGCCGTTGGGGGCGAATGCCAGCGCCCAACTGGCGCTCGACCAGGGTTGCTACAGCTGCCATGGCGCCAATTTGCGGGCGGAAGCGCCGAGTTTTGAGCGGCTGGCGCAGAAATTGGCCAACTACAAGGGCGACGCGGCGGCACAGAAAGAATTTGTTGATAAATATCGCGCCGGTGAGATGTTTGGACACATTGACGCGCACGAGCGCTTAAGCTCCAACTCCGCCAAGGCACTGGTGCACTGGCTGGCTGAAGGCGCGCACTGAATCGCGCTGACCGTAACGTCGCGACTGTTGGGTTATTGAGTCAGGCTCAAGCTCTAAAATTGTGACCCTTAAGTAATAAAAAAAGACCGTATGGTTCCAAATCTCGTCACTGCACTTACCGGCCCGATCAACGAACTGGAGCAGCGTGTGCTCGACTCCATGCCGG
Organism: Rhodoferax sp.; assembly: GCF_010365055.1. Classification (GTDB taxonomy): domain Bacteria; phylum Pseudomonadota; class Gammaproteobacteria; order Burkholderiales; family Burkholderiaceae_C; genus Rhodoferax. The sequence goes on along the minus strand of NZ_JAAFHA010000061.1, from coordinate 19,009 downwards.
CCATCGAGCGCTGGTTCCGGCTTGAGTGGATGGAGCACACGCCGCCGTTCTACAGCTCGGTGGATGTGCGCAATGCCGGCTTCAAGCTGGCGCCGGTGGACACGAATTTGTTCCCGTCCGGCTGGAATCACCTGACCGCCGAGATGCTGCCACTGGCGGTGCAGGCCGCCATGGCCGCGATCGAGAAAATCTGCCCGGAGGCGCGCAACCTGCTGGTGATTCCCGAGAACCAGGCCAGCAACACCAGTTACCTGGCCAGTCTGTCGCAGTTGCAGCGGATTTTTAACATGGCCGGCCTGAATGTGCGCCTCGGCTCGATTGATCCTGCCATCAAGAAAACAACGACGCTGGCCTTGCCCAATGGCGAATCGATCACGCTGGAGCCCGTCATCCGTGGCAAGCGCCGCCTGGGCGTGAAAGATTTTGACCCGTGCACCATTTTGCTCAACAACGACCTGAGTGCGGGTGTGCCCGGTATTCTGGAAGAGATTTACGAGCAATATGTATTGCCGCCCTTGCATGCCGGTTGGACCACCCGGCGCAAAAGCACCCACTTCAAGTGTTATGAAGAGGTGGCCAAGCGCATGGGCAAGCTGTTGGGGATTGACCCGTGGCTGATCAACCCCTTGTTTGAAAAATGCGGCGAAGTCAATCTGGCCCAGGGTGTCGGCATGGAATGCCTGAGCGCCCAGGTTGACGTCCTGCTCAGCAAAATTCGTCGTAAGTACAAGGAATACGGCATCAAGGAAAAGCCGTTTGTGGTCGTCAAGGCTGATAACGCCGCCCACGGCATGGGCATCCTGACCGTGCGCGATGCCAAAGAACTGCCCGCGTTGAGTCTGATTTCACCAAAGCACGCCAGCGGCACACGCGGTGCCCAGGTGCCGCACGACATCCTGATCCAGGAAGGCGTGCTGACCAAGGAGCGCATGAACGACGCGGTCGCCGAGCCCGTGGTCTACATGATGGACCGCTACGTGGTCGGCGGCTTTTACCGCATCCATGCCGGTCAAGGCGCCGATGAAGACTTGAGCGCGCCGGGCGCCGATTTCGTCCCCTTGGCGTTTGAGCACAGCACCCACATGCCACAGCCTGGCGTGCGCCCCGGGGCCAGCGCCCCAAACCGCTTTTACATGTACGGCGTGGTGGGGCGTCTGGCGATGCTGGCCGCCAGCTATGAGCTTGAAGCGACCGATCCCGAGGCCGAGGTCTACGACTAAGCGCAACCCGTGGCAGCCACCAAATCCTCCCTTTCGGCGCTGACGCTGGGCGCCATCGGCGTTGTTTATGGCGACATCGGCACCAGTGTGTTGTATGCGGTCAAAGAGGTATTTGGCTCTGGCCATGTGCCCTTCACGCCTGACAACGTCTATGGCGTCTTGTCGATCTTCTTCTGGACCCTGACCGTCATCGTGTCGCTCAAGTATGTCACGCTGGTGTTGCGGGCCGATAACAACGGTGAGGGCGGCCTGATTGCGATGCTGGCGCTGGCGTCGCAATCGGTCAAAGACAAGCCCGCGCTGCGCAAGGTGCTGCTGCTGGTGGGTATTTTTGGTACCTGTCTGTTTTATGGCGACGGTGTCATCACGCCGGCGATCTCGGTGCTGTCGGCGGTCGAGGGTCTTGAGGTGGTGTCGCCCGCCTTCAAGAAATACGTGATCCCGCTCACGCTGATCATTTTGTTTGGCCTGTTTTGGGTGCAAAAACGCGGCACCGCAGGCATCGGCAAGTTTTTTGGCCCGTTGACCGTGCTCTGGTTCGTCTGCATTGCCGTCTTGGGCGTGGTGCAAATTGTCACCCACCCCAGCATTTTGTGGGCCGTCAGCCCGCACTACGCGCTGGGCTTCATCTGGCGCCAGCCCGGTATCACTTTCATCATTCTGGGCGCGGTGGTGTTGTGCGTGACCGGCGCCGAGGCGCTTTATGCCGATCTCGGGCATTTCGGCAAGAAGCCGATCCGACTGGCTTGGTTTGCCGTCGTCATGCCCGCGCTGGTACTCAACTACTTTGGCCAGGGCGCCCTGTTGCTGAACAACCCGGCCGCCGTGACCAACCCGTTTTTTCTGATGGCACCCGAATGGGCCTTGTTGCCGCTGGTTGGCCTGGCCACGCTGGCAACCGTGATTGCGTCGCAGGCGCTGATCTCCGGCGCCTTCTCGATCACCAAGCAGGTGATTCAGCTCGGTTACCTGCCACGCCTAAAGATCATGCACACCAGCGTCAAGGAAACCGGGCAGATCTACCTGCCGTTTGTCAACTGGGGCCTGTTTGTGACCATCGTGCTGGCGGTGATGATCTTCAAGTCCTCAAGCAATCTGGCGGGGGCTTATGGCATTGCGGTCTGCACCGACATGCTGATCACCACCATCTTGACTTATTTTGTGATTCGGTACAGTTGGAAACTTCCCTTGGCGCTGTGTATTGGCGCGACCAGTTTCTTCTTTGTGGTCGACTTTGCGTTCTGGGCCTCCAACCTGCTCAAACTGTTCGCGGGCGGCTGGTTCCCGCTGCTCATTGGCGGCGCCATTTTCATCCTCATGATCACCTGGAAAGACGGCAGGCGCCTGCTCAACGACAAATTGCGTGCGGACGCGATTGACCTGGGCAGTTTTCTAGAAGCGGTGTTTGTCAGTCCGCCCTTGCGGGTGGAAGGCTCTGCCGTGTTCCTGACCGCCGAGGCGGGCACGGTGCCCAACGCCATGCTTCACAACCTCAAGCACAACAAGGTGTTGCACGCCAATAACCTGTTTGTCACGGTGCGCAACCACGAAGTGCCTTGGATCGGCTTGGCCAAACGACTCGAGATCGAATCCCTGGGGCACGATTGCTGGCAGGTCATCATCAACTACGGTTTCAAGAATGATCCCAACATTCCCTGGGCACTGCAACACATGAAAGGCAGGGGTTGCGATCTCAATCCCATGAGCACCAGTTATTTTCTGTCGCGCGACACCATCGTGCCGACCATTGGCAGTGGCATGTCGCATTGGCGCGAGAAGCTGTTTGCGCAGATGCACCACAATGCCAGCGGCGCCGCCGATTTCTTGCGCCTGCCCAATAATGCGGTGGTCGAGCTGGGCTCGAAGATTGAAATCTGAGACTTTGCGGGACAGACCGCCGTTACACGAAGTGAACAAGCTCTGTCCCCAACTGATCAAGGGTGTTTTTGCGGGACAGACCACAGCTACACGAAGTGAGCCAGCTCTGTCCCCAACCAATCAAGAGTGTTTTTGCGGGACAGACCGTAGTTACACGAAGTGAATAAGCTCTGTCCCCAACCAATCAAGTAGCCCATGAACCTTCTTTTCATCACCGATCCGCTTGAAACCTTCAAGATTTACAAGGACACCACCTTTGCCATGATGCGCGAGGCGCAAAAGCGCGGCCACACCGTGGCAGCCTGTGAGCCGCAGGACCTGATGTGGCAGCGCGGCGTACGGGTCACCGCGCATGTGCGCGATATTGCGCTGACCGGGCAGCCCGATGCGTGGTTTGAGGTCAGTCAGTCGCGCGCTGTGGCTTTGAGGGACTTCGATGCGATCCTGATGCGCAAAGACCCGCCCTTTGATTCCGAGTTTTTCTACGCCACGCACCTGCTGGAACAGGCCGAGCGCGAAGGCGCCCGCGTGTTCAACAAGCCGGGCGCGCTGCGTGACCACCCGGAAAAACTCGCCATCATGGAGTTCCCGCAGTTCATTGGGCCCACACTGGTCACACGCGATGAGGCCGACATCAAGCGTTTCCACGCCGAGCACCAGGACATCATCTTGAAACCCCTCGACGGCATGGGCGGCATGGGTATCTTCCGCGTCGGGCCGGACGGCCTGAACCTGGGGTCGATTACCGAGACGCTGAACCGCCATGGCGCGCAGAGCCTGATGGTTCAGAAGTTTTTGCCCGAGATCGTGGACGGCGACAAGCGCGTGCTGGTCATTGGTGGCAAGCCGGTGCCTTACTGCCTGGCGCGCATCCCGCAAGGCGGCGAAGTGCGGGGCAACCTGGCGGCGGGCGGCAAAGGCGTGGCGCAGCCCTTGAGCGCGCGCGACCGTTTCATTGCCGACTCACTCGGGCCGATTCTGTTTGATCGGGGCTTGCTGCTGATTGGGCTGGACGTGATTGGCGACAGCCTGACCGAGATCAACGTCACCAGCCCGACCTGCTTTCAGGAAATTTTTGACCAGACCGGCTTTGACGTGGCGGCCATGTTCATCGATGCGCTGGAGCAAGCCGCCAGCAACTGACACGCGGGCTTGCAGCTCGACCCGCTGCACTGCGCGATTTCGCCATCGACAAACACCAGCAGTTCGCCGGGCGTCATGGCGACCCAGTCTTCATCGGTTGTCAAGGGCTCGGTGACCACAATGGCCAGCCGGTCCAGCGCGCTGTTGAGGCTGGCCAGGTCCACGCTCACGTCGTCATCTTTCAGGTGGACGGGCTTGAACGGGTGCTGGCGCAGCACGTAATGCAGCTGGGTGCTGGCATGCGCCCACAGGGCCTGGCCGTTGCTCAGCAAAAAATTGAAGGTGCCGTGCCTGGCAATCTGCGGCACCAGCTCGGCCAGCGTGCGGCCCTGTTCTTCAATACTGGGCACGCCAACATGCGACTTGGACAGTTCCTGCAAGAGCCAGCAAAACGCGAGTTCGCTGTCGGTATTTCCGACCGGGCGAAAACTGCCGTGCAGGCTCGGCGCATAGTTTTTCAGGTCGCCATTGTGCGCAAAGACCCAGTAGCGGCCCCATAGCTCGCGCACGAACGGGTGGCAATTCTCCAGTGCCACGGCACCCACCGTGGCCTTGCGCACATGGGCGATGACGTTGTGGCTCTTGATGGGGTAGGTGCGCAGCATCTTGGCAATCGGCGAGCTCGCGGCCCCCTCCTTGTCGACGAAATAACGCACGCCCTTGCCGGGCTGATCCGGCGTGCTGCTCTCGCTTTCAAAGAAGGCAATGCCCCAGCCGTCGCTGTGGTGGGCGGTTGAGCCGCCACGCTGCGAAAAACCGGTGAAGCTCAGCGTTAGACTGGCGGGCAGATGGCTGTTCATTCCGAGCAATTGGCACATGGTCGCAGTTTACTGCGCGCCATGTCAGCTCAAGCATGAGCGCGCCACAGACGAGGAGACATTTTGCATACCAATTTCAATCTTGACGAACACGTGGGGCCGGGCACGCGGCGCAACAAGGTAGTGACGGCGCAGGAGGCCGTTCGGCTGATTCATGACGGCGACACCGTGGCCACCAGCGGGTTCGTCGGCATCGGTTTTGCCGAGGAAATTGCGGTGGCGCTGGAAGCGCGTTTTCTGGAGAACCAGCGTGAAACCGGTGTCGGCGTGCCGGGCCAGTTGACGCTGGTCTACGCGGCCGGTCAGGGCGACGGCCAGAGCCGCGGCCTGAACCACTTCGGCCATGCCGGCATGGTGCGCCGCGTGGTGGGTGGCCATTGGGGCCTGGTGCCGGCACTGCAAAAATTGGCAGTCGACAACGCGATTGAGGCCTACAACCTGCCGCAGGGCGTGATTTCCCATTTGTTTCGTGACATTGCCGCGGGCAAGCCCGGCACGCTCACCCACGTCGGACTCGACACCTTTGTCGATCCGCGCTTTGGCGGTGGCAAGATCAACGCCCGCACCACCGAGGAACTGGTGCGCTTGATGGAGATTGATGGCCGCGAGTATCTTTTTTACAAGGCCTTTCCGATCTCGGTGGGCATCATCCGCGCCACCACCGCCGACCCCGATGGCAACCTCAGCATGGAGCGCGAAGCGCTCACGCTCGAATCGCTGGCGATTGCCATGGCGGCGCGCAATTCGGGCGGCATCGTGATTGCCCAGGTCGAGCGCCTGGCCGAGCGCGGCACCCTGCATCCGCGCCAGGTGAGGGTGCCCGGCGTGCTGGTTGATGCGGTGGTGGTGGCGACCGACCCGGCGCACCACATGCAAACCTTCTCCGAGCAGTACAACCCGGCCTATTCCGGTGAAATCCGGGTGCCGATGGACACGCTGGCGCCTTTGCCTTTGAGCGTGCGCAAGGTGATCGCCCGGCGCGCCGCGCTGGAGCTGCGACCCAACAATGTGGTGAACCTGGGTATTGGCATGCCCGAAGGCGTGGCGGACGTGGCCGCTGAAGAAAAAGTGATCGACCTGATGACGCTCACCGCCGAGCCCGGTGTCATCGGCGGCATTCCGGCCAGCGGCATGAGTTTTGGCGCGGCGGTCAACACCCAGGCGGTGATTGACCAGCCCAACCAGTTTGATTTTTACGATGGCGGCGGCCTGGACATCGCGGTTCTGGGACTGGCGCAGGCAGACGCCCAGGGCAATCTGAACGTCAGCAAGTTCGGGCCCCGGTTGGCCGGTGCCGGTGGCTTCATCAACATCAGCCAGAACGCCAAGACCGTGGTCTTTGTCGGCACCTTCACCGCCGGCGATCTTGACGTGCGCGTGGAGAACGGGCGCTTGCGGCTGCTGCTTGAGGGCACGACGCGCAAGTTCGTGCAAACGGTAGAGCACCGCACTTTCAGCGGGCGTGAAGCGTGCCGGCGCAATCAAAGGGTGCTGTATGTGACCGAGCGTTGCGTCTTTCAGCTGACTGGTGATGGCCACAGTGGGGCGTTGGAGCTGATCGAAATTGCGCCCGGCATGGACCTGGAGCGCGACGTGCTCGCGCAGATGGATTTCATGCCCCTCATCAGTCACCAGCTCAAATTGATGGACGCCGCCTTGTTCACCGAGGGACTGATCGGCCTGCGTGAACGCCTGCTCGCCACCCCGTTGGCGCAGCGATTTGAGTTGGACCTGGCGCACCGCGTGCTGTTCATCAATTGCGAAGGGCTCGCCATCGACGCCCTGTCCGACATTGCCGAGGTCGAGCGCATGGTGACCGGGCTTTTGGCCCCGGTGGTGAGCAGCCCGGCTGAGCGCGTGGCGGTGGTGGTCAATTACGACAGCTTCACGATTCTGCCCACCTTGGTGGACGCCTACTCGGCCATGGTCAAGCGCTTGACCGCGCGCTTTTACAGTCGGGTCACACGTTACGGCACCGGTGGCTTCCTGAAAGCACGACTCGATTGGGACAAGTGAGCGAAATAGACCATGACCCCCAAGCCAAAGCGCTGAAGGGCGTGATCCTGTGCGCCGACGATTTTGCGGTGAACGCCAGCGCCTCTTTGGGCATTGCCAAGCTCGCCGCCCTGGGCCGCCTCAGCGCGACCAGTGTGATGGTGCTGTCGCCGCGCTGGCCGCAGGACGTGAGCTTGCTGCAAGACCTGCGTGGTCGCATCGACGTCGGTTTGCATCTGGACTGGACCAGCGACTTTGCTGTTGCCGCCGGGCATGGCCTGTCGCTGGCCGCGGCCATGCTCAGGGCGGCGCTCGGTGGTTTTGACGCGACAGCGGCCCGCGTTGTCATCGAGCGCCAGTTGGATGCCTTTGAAGCCCAATGGCAGGCGCCGCCCGACTACGTCGATGGCCACCAGCATGTGCAGCAATTCGCCGGCATTCGCCAGGCGCTGGTACAGGTCTTGAGTCACCGCTACGGCAGCGGTGCACCGGGTGGTGATTACAGCGCTGCGGCAGTTCAGGGCGCTCAGAGAGTCGCGATGCCCTACTTGCGCATTTCGCGTCCGCCCAAGGGTACGCTCGATTTCAAAGGCCGGGTGATCGCGGCGATGGGGGCGAATGCTCTTGAAAATATAGCTGCTGAAGTCCATTTGACGAGGGCTACAGCCTTATTAGGCATCTATGATTTCGCGGGCGGCCAGCGTCGCTATGGCCAGCTCATGCAGGGCTGGCTGCGCGTCGCGCCGTCCGGCAGCATCATCATGTGCCATCCGGCGCAAGCCGCCGAGCCCGACGACCCCATTGGCGTGGCACGGGCCGAGGAGTTCGCCTACCTCAGTGGCCCGGACTTCGCCCAAGCGCTGGCGCAGGCCGGTGTGCAACTGGTGCGCGGTCTCGTGGCGCTACCGGGCGGTGAGCGCAGACCTGCCCGCTAGAATCCGCCGGTGATCAAATCCCTGACTGAACGACAAAAATCCTGGCTCACCCTGGCCGGCCTGTGGCTGCTGCTCTTGCTGATGTCCGCGATGCGGCCGCTGGCGGTGCCCGACGAGGGCCGCTACGGTGAGGTGGGTCGCTGGATGCTGCAAAGCGGCGACTGGCTGACACCGCGCCTCAATGGCCTGCCCTTCTTCCACAAGCCACCGCTGCTCGACTGGCTGCAGATGGTGTCGCTGGCGACCTTTGGCGTCAACGAACTCGCGCTGCGGCTGGTGCCAGCCTTGCACGCGGGCTTGATGCTGGTGGCGCTGTACCTGGCGGCACGCACCATCAGCACCGAGACCATCGCCCGGCGCGCGGTGCTGATGTTGGGCACCAGCCTGAGCTTTCTGGTCGGCGGCCAGTATGTGAACCACGACATGCTGGTGGCCACCTGGATCGGGCTGGCGATCTGGTGTTTTGCCTTTGCCTTTATGGCAGGTAGCAGACCCAATGCCCTGCTTGCGCGGCTCGGTTTTGCCGCCTGTGCCTTCGGGCTGCTCAGCAAAGGCTTGATCGGCATCGCCCTGCCAGGCCTGGTGCTGGTCGTCTGGCTGCTCTGGACGCGCCAATTCAAAAAGATTCTGTACCTGCCCTGGCTCAGTGGCCTGAGCCTGTTTGCCCTGATCGCCTTGCCCTGGTTTGTGCTGGCGCAGCAGAAGTACCCTGGGTTGTTTGACTACATGTTCATTGGTCAACAGTTCAACCGCTACACCGCCACAACTTACAACAACCCGGAACCTTGGTGGTTCTACTTGCTGGCGTTGGTGTTGCTGTTCTTTCCCTGGGTCTTTTTCTCGCTGAACCAATGGCGTCGGCAGGTTGGCGTGCCAGTGTCAGCCGCTGCGGCCACACCTTTGTCAAGCGCGTGGTGGAGACTGTGCTGGGTCTGGGTCATCGCCATCGTCTTCTTCTTCTCGATACCGCATTCCAAGATCGTGGGCTATGCGTTGCCGGTGGTGCCGCCACTGGCGCTGTTGGCAGCGCTGGGCTGGGAGCGTGCCATGGCGCACCGCGCACGCGCCGGCCAGGTATTCATTGGCCTGTGCCTGCTCAACATTGGCATCGCGCTGGTGTTGATGGCCAAAGTGGGGGATTTGACCCTCACCAGTCGCGCGCAGGACGTGGCGCAGGTGCTGGCCTGTGCCGCCCGGCCAACCGACACTGTTTATGTGTCAGGCAAGTACCCTTACGACCTGCCGTTTTATGCGCAGACCAGCCGACCCCTCGTGGTACTGGAGGACTGGCCCGCGCTGCGCCAGCGCGCCGGGGACGGCTGGCAGCGCGAGCTGTTTGAAGGCGCTGACTTTGACGCGCAGGCGGCCCAGGTCTTGCAGTCACCCGAGGCGCTGGCGCCTGCCGGTGCCGCGGTGGGCAACTGGTTTGTGGCGCAAAAGGGCAACAAGATGGCCGAGGGCCTGACCGGCTGGAAGCTGTTTTACCAAGGCGCGGGCTGGGTGCTGTACCAGTCCGGCCATCCGCTAACGGCGGAAAGCCCAGAAGCGGCTGAGCACAAAGGTCTGCCCGGCTGCAAACACTAGCGCGACGAACAGGGCCAGCAGCGCGGGCCAGCCCAGCGTACGCAGCAACAGCATAAAGATGATTTCGTTGCTGACAAAACCCGCCAGGGCGGTCACTGCAAAGCGGCCCAGACTGGTGCTGACGCTCGTGGCGGCATCCTTGAAGCTCAGCAGCCGGTGGCCGGCAAAGCTGACAAAAAAGGCAACGCAAAAACCCAGTGCATTGGCCAACTCGGGCCACATGTGATCTTGAGCCAGCGCAAACACCGCCATGTGCGTGAGCGCGGCGCTGCCCCCGACTGCCAGAAACCAAAAGGTGGACGCGCTCAAAGCAGGGAAGACTGTTGCAGGATCAAGGGCGCAGTGCCCGCCTGCGGCGCATACAAGGGCTCGGTCAGACCAGTGCCCGAGCGCTGGCTGATGAGATACGGCGGGCGCTGCTTGACCTCTTCGTAGATGCGACCCACATATTCCGCCAGTATGCCAATGCACAGCAGCTGGATGCCACTGAAAAACATCATGCCGACCACAATCGTGGCGTAGCCCGGCACGTCAATGCCCTCAATAAAGTATTCCCCCACCACCCAGCAGCCGTAGCCCAGGGCGATGAATGAGAGCACCAGACCGGCGACCGTCAAGGCGCGTAAGGGGGCAATGGAAAACGCCAGAATACCGGTCAGCGCCAGCGAGAGTGAGCCGCGCAGGCCAAAGTTGCTCTTGCCGTCGGCGCGCGGCAACGGCTGGTAGTCGATGGCGGTGCTGTTGAAACCGACCCAGGCGTACAAGCCTTTCATGAAGCGGTTGCGCTCAGGCAGGCTTTTCAGGGCATCCACCACCTGGCGGTCCATCAGCCGGAAGTCGCCCGCGTTCGCCGGAATTTTCACCCGGTTGCCGAAATTGACCATTTTGTAGAACAACCCGGTCAGGCTGACCTGCAGGACAGACTGGTCGTCACGTGTCTTTCGCACCGCGTACACCACGTCCGCGCCCTCTTGCCACTTTTTCAACATGTCGGGCAGCAGTGCCACCGGATGTTGGCCATCGGCATCCATCAACACCACCACGTCGCCCTGCGCGGCGTCTATGCCCGCCGTCAACGCGGGCTCCTTGCCAAAGTTGCGCGACAGCTTGAGGTAAACAATTTCCGGGTGAATGGCGCACAGTGCCTGCATGACCAGGGTGGTGTCGTCGCGGCTGCCGTCGTCGACCACGACCAGTTCAACGCGTTGGCTCAGGATGGAGAGAGTCGCCAGAATTTGCGGCAGCACGGTGCCAAGGTTGCCCGCCTCATTAAAGGCGGGGATGACGCAAGAGATCGAGGGAGACGGGTTGGAGCGGGACATCATGACCGCATCATGCCAAAAGAAAACCCCGCTTCGGAGAAACCCGCGGGGTTTTTTTGTGTGCCACGTGCGGCCATCCTTGCGTCGGCCCGTGCATCCGTGCAGATAGGTCCTTGTCCCCCCGTAAAATGAAAGCATGTTGTCTGTAAAAATTGAATTGCTCGATGTCCTGCGCCAGGCGCTGGAAAAATTATCCGCGGGTGCCGGGTCCAAGGCCGTCTTTGAATCGCCCAAGGTCGCCGCCCATGGCGACTTGGCCACGACCGCTGCCATGCAGCTGGCGAAACCACTCAAGCTCAATCCGCGTCAGCTGGCGCAAACCCTGCGCACCGAGTTGCTGGCGGCGCTGGCGTTTGCACGCTGGGTCGAGGCGGTGGACATCGCCGGCCCCGGCTTCATCAATATCAAGCTCAAGCCCGAGGCCAAGCAGCAAACCGTGCGCGCGGTGTTGTCACAGGGCCCGCAGTTTGGCAGCCAACCCGGCACGGGCAAGCGCATGCTGGTGGAGTTTGTCTCGGCCAACCCGACCGGCCCGCTGCATGTGGGCCACGGCCGTCAGGCTGCCTTGGGTGACGCCATCTGCAACCTGTTCCAGACCCAGGGCTGGGAGGTTTACCGCGAGTTCTATTACAACGACGCCGGCGTGCAGATTGGCACCCTGGCCAGCAGCACGCAACTGCGTGCCCGGGGCTTCAAACCGGGCGACGCTGCGTGGCCCAGCGGCGAGAACGCCGCTGCCTACAACGGCGACTACATCGCCGACATCGCCGCTGACTACCTGGCCAAAAAGACGGTGCAGTCAGACGACCGCGAATTCACCGCCGCGGGCGATATTGAGGCGCTGGACGACATCCGGCTGTTCGCCGTGGCTTATTTGCGCCGCGAGCAGGACCTGGACCTCAAGGCCTTTGGCGTCCAGTTTGACAACTATTACCTGGAATCCAGCCTGTACCTCAGTGGCCGGGTCGATGCGGTCGTCAAGAGGTTGATGGAAGCCGGCAAGACCTTCGAGCACGACGGCGCCTTGTGGCTTAAAACCACCGAGTATGGCGACGACAAGGACCGCGTCATGCGCAAGGGCGACGGCAGCTATACCTACTTTGTGCCCGATGTGGCCTACCACATCACCAAGTGGGAGCGCGGCTTTGAGAAGGTGGTCAACATCCAGGGCACCGACCACCACGGCACCATCGCCCGCGTGCGCGCCGGGCTGCAGGCCGCCAATGTGGGCATCCCGCAAGGCTACCCCGACTATGTGTTGCACACGATGGTGCGGGTGGTCAAGGGTGGCGAAGAGGTCAAAATCTCCAAGCGCGCCGGCAGCTATGTGACGCTGCGCGACCTGATCGAGTGGACCAGCAAAGATGCGGTGCGCTTCTTCTTGCTCAGCCGCAAGCCCGACACCGAGTACACCTTCGATGTCGACCTGGCGGTGGCCAAGAACAACGACAACCCGGTGTATTACGTGCAGTACGCACATGCCCGGATCTGCTCGGTGCTGACGGCCTGGGGCGGCGATGTGGCCAGCCTGCAACAAGCCGACCTGAGCCCGCTGCAAAGCCCGCAGGCGCTGGCGCTGCTGCTGCTGCTGGCTAAGTACCCCGAGATGCTGACGGCGGCCGCCTTTGACTTTGCGCCGCACGACGTCACGTTTTACCTGCGGGAACTGGCTGCCTGCTACCACAGCTACTATGATGCCGAGCGCATTCTGGTGGACGACGAGCTCGTCAAGTGTGCCCGTTTGGCGCTGGTCGCCGCGACCGCGCAGGTGCTGCACAATGGCCTGGCGGTGCTGGGCGTGAGTGCCCCGCAAAAAATGTGAATCAATAGTCTTGGGGGCAGACCTTCAGCTCTGTCCTCAACTGAAACCGTCAACTTGCGGGACAGACCTTCAGCTCTGTCCCCAACAAATTAGATAAGGCAATGCATGAAACAACAACGCGGTGGAACCATTTTGGGCTTCATCATTGGAGTCGTGGTGGGTCTCGGGGCCGCACTGGCGGTGGCGGTTTACGTCACCAAGGTGCCGATTCCGTTCCTCAACAAGGGCCAAAATCGCTCGGTGGATCAAGACGCGGTGGAGTCCGAACGCAACAAAAACTGGGACCCCAACGCCCCCTTGTACGGCAAGAACCCGGCCAAACCGGCCGAACCTGCAGCGCCTGCCAGTCCCGGCGCCGCAGCGGGCACGGATACCGGCGCTGTGCCAGCGCCGACTGGCAAAAGCGCGGAGCAAAAGCCCGCGGTGTCGGCCGATCCCCTGGGTGATCTGGCCCAGGCGCGCGCGGCTGGCGCGGTGGCTGACCCGTTCTCCTATTTTGTGCAAATCGGCGCTTTTCGCACCGCAGAAGACGCTGAAAGCCAGCGCGCCAAGCTGTCCCTCGGCGGCGTGCAAGCTAAAGTGAGCGAGCGTGAGCAGTCAGGCCGGACCGTGTATCGGGTGCGCGTCGGCCCCTTCGGCAAAAAAGAAGAGGCCGGCCAGACCAAGGAAAAACTCGATGCCGCCGGGTACGAAACCGCGCTGGTGCGAGTGGCGCGCTAGCGCTTTTCCGTCGCAGCGGTGAACTATTGCCGATCCGCCCGGTCCTACTTTTTTTTATTGGAGTGTTCAAAAATGAAGCGTCGTGATTTTTCTCTGGGCTGTGGCGCGGTGCTGGCCGCGAGCGCGCTGGTGTTGCCAACAGCACAGGCTCAGACGACCGTACCGGCCCAAGTGCAGGGCAAAAAACCCGAACCGGGCACGGACTACCTGAAGTTGGATAAACCCGCTGCCGTCGAGGCGCCGGCCGGCAAAATCGAAGTTGTTGAATTCTTCTGGTACAGCTGCTCCCATTGCAGTGCCTTTGAGCCGACTTTTGACGCCTGGAGCAAGCGCGTGCCCAAGGATGTAGTGGTGCGACGCGTGCCGGTTGCCTTTCGCGACGATTTCGCACCGCAGCAGCGCCTGTTTTACGCCCTGGAAGCGATGGGTTTGGTCGATCAACTGCACCGAAAAGTGTTTGCCGCCATCCATGGGGAAAAGCAAAGCCTGGCCACGGGCGACGCCATCGTCGATTGGGTTGCCAAACAGGGTGTGGACAAAGCCAAATTCCTGGAGCATTTCAAATCGTTCTCGGTCTCAACCAAGACCGGCCGTGCCACCCAGCTGCAAAACGCCTACAAGGTCGAGGGTGTCCCGGCGCTGGGCGTGGGCGGGCGTTTTTACACCGATGGCTCACTCGCCAAGAGCATGGGGCGCTCGCTGGAAGTGGTGGAGTTCTTGATTGGGCAGGTTCGCAGCGGTCGATGACTCAGGCGGCCTGCTTGCCAGGCTGTCGCGCAAGAGCCGGGCGTCGGAACGTCTCCATCATGGCATCCATCGTCGGCACTGCCGACGATGAACGATCTTGCTGGTATTGATTTCCCATCGACTGATGGGCGGCAGCCGGGTGAGCCCTGGCTCTGATCGTTACAATGAAAAGACAAGAATTTAATGCAAGATTCATGCCTTTATGAAACCATCACTTTCCACTTTGCTTCTGTCCGCGGCCCTGGCCTTGTTCAGCGGAGGGGCCTGCGCTGAACAAGCCGACCGCAACAAGCCCATGAATGTGGAAGCCGATGCCTTGCGCTATGACGACGCCAAAAAAACCAGCGTCTTTACTGGGCGGGTTGTATTGACCAAGGGCTCGATTCTGATACGCGGGGCCCGCATTGAAGTTCGCCAGGACCCCGACGGCAACCAGTATGGCGTGGTCACCGCCGAGCCCGGCAAGCTCGCGTCTTTTCGCCAGAAGCGTGAGGGGCTGGATGAATTTATCGAAGGCCAGGGCGAGAGCATTGAATACGACAGCCGCGCCAACACCGTGAAATTCATCAGGCAAGCTCAGTTGCGCCGCTACTTGGGCGCGACGATGAACGACGAGATGAGCGGAAATGTGATTGTTTATAACAACAGCACCGATGTGTTCACCATCGATGGTGGCGTGGCACAGGGAGCACCCAGCGCGACAGGCGGGCGGGTGCGTGCCATGCTGACGCCCAAACCGGATGCCGCGGCCGCGACACCACCCGCCCCGGCGGCTTCTGCGCCCGCTGCGGCGCTGCGCGCCACCACGACGCTGGACGGGGAAAAAAAGTGATGCCAGGCGCCTTGGTCAGCCAGGGGCCGTTGCGCAGCGATGGCGTCAGATGTGAGAGCCGCCTCGAGGTCAGCCACCTGCAAAAGTTCTACGGCAGTCGCAAGGCGGTCAAGGATGTGTCGCTGGTGGTCTGCAAGGGCGAGGTGGTCGGCTTGCTGGGCCCCAACGGCGCGGGTAAAACGACATCGTTTTACATGATCGTCGGCTTGGTGCATGCCAGCGCTGGTGACATCAAGATTGATGGCCAGTCGGTGGAGCATCTGCCGATTCACCGCCGGGCCCGCTTGGGCTTGAGCTACCTGCCGCAGGAAGCCTCGATTTTTCGCAAGCTCAATGTCGAAGACAACGTGCGGGCCGTGCTGGAATTGCAGCTTGACGAAGCGGGCCAGCCGCTGCGCAAGGCTGAAATTGAGAAACGCCTGACCGCGTTGTTGCAGGATTTGCGCGTGGAGCACCTGCGGCAGACCCCGGCGTTGGCGCTGTCCGGCGGTGAGCGCCGGCGGGTCGAGATTGCGCGGGCACTGGCCACGCAGCCGCGTTTCATTCTGCTGGACGAGCCGTTTGCGGGGATCGACCCGATTGCGGTGATCGAGATCCAGCGCATCATCAGTTTTCTCAAAAACCGCGGCATCGGGGTGTTGATCACTGACCACAACGTGCGCGAAACGCTGGGCATTTGCGACCACGCCTACATCATCAGCGATGGCAGTGTGCTGGCCCAGGGCACCCCAGCCGAGATCGTCAACGATGCCGAAGTGCGCCGGGTGTATCTCGGTGAGCACTTCAAAATGTAGCCATGGCCCCCACGCTCGTCACTACGTGTACGTCGCTGCCCCCCGAGGGGGCTGGGTCTCCTTGGGGCGGCCCGGCGGTGACCCAATGAAGCAAGGCCTGTCCCTTCGGGTGTCGCAGCATCTGGCGCTGACGCCGCAGTTGCAGCAGTCGATCCGGCTGCTGCAACTCTCCACGTTGGAACTCAGCGCGGAGGTCGATCAGATGCTCGATGAGAACCCGTTTCTGGAAGTCAACGCCGATGTGCCGGTGCGGGAAGAGTTCGGACTGGCGCAGGCGGATACACCGGTCCGGGGTGACGATCTGGATGCGGATTACTCATCAAAGTCGATAGCAGACTATTCAGTAGATACGGGGGCTACAGCCGATAATGATCAAAATGTTTCGCCACTCTCGGCGGATGATGCGCAAAGTTGGGAGGGCGATGGCAGCGCCTCCATGGCGCCCGACGACAGCGAATGGGGCGGTGACGCCAAAGCCCACAGCAACAACCTGAACGGCGAGGACGCCGCCGATGTGACCGAGCTGGCGCGCACCCAGGAGTCGCTGCAAAGCCACCTGCATGCGCAGGCGCTGGCCTTGCGCCTGAGTCCTGAAGACCGCGCCGCCTTGCAGTTCCTGATCGAGTCGCTCAATGACGAGGGTTATCTGGAAGACACGCTGACCTCACTCGCCGAGGGACTCGCCGCTGGCGATGAGGCGCAGGTGGAGCAGCTGGTTCATCATTTCACGGTCGCCTTGGGGCTGTTGCAGAGTCTGGAGCCGGCGGGCGTGGGCGCGCGCGATCTGGCGGAGTGCCTGAGTCTGCAACTGCGCGCGCTCTTGCAACTGGGGCATGCGGACCCGGCGCGCAACGCCGCCGTGCGTGTCGCCCTGCGCATTTGTGCGCAACCCATGGACCTGCTGGCCCGACGTGACGTCAAGCGCTTGACGCTGCTATGCGAAGCATCGGACGCTGCCGTGCGCGAAGCGATTGCGCTGATTGCGCGTCTGGAGCCCAAGCCGGGGCGGCGCTTTGTCAATGTCGAGCGCAACATCGTGGTGCCCGATGTGCTGGTGATTCAGGTCGGCCAGGGCACCCAAGCCAAATTTCAGGTGCGCCTGAACACCGAGGTGATGCCGCGCCTGCGCGTGCACGACATCTACGCCAATGCCCTCAAGCAGCACAAGGGCGGCGGCAGTGACGCGTCCAGCTACGCCGCCCTGCAGCAGCGCCTGCAGGAGGCGCGCTGGTTCATCAAGAACATTCAGCAGCGCTTTGACACCATCCTGCGCGTCAGCACCGCCATCGTCGAGCGGCAAAAGAGCTTCTTCCTGCATGGCGAACTCGCCATGCGCCCGTTGGTGCTGCGCGAGATTGCAGAAGAGCTCGGTCTGCACGAGTCCACCATCAGCCGGGTGACCACCGCCAAGTACATGGCGACGCCGCAGGGCACCTTCGAGCTCAAGCATTTCTTTGGCTCTGGCTTGGGTACCGAGTCCGGCGGCAACGCGTCGAGCACGGCGGTGCGGGCCTTGATCAAACAATTTATCAGCGCCGAGAGTACCGCCAAGCCGCTCAGTGACAACCAGTTATCCGAGATGCTCAAAGAGCAGGGCATTGAATGTGCCCGTCGCACCGTCGCCAAATACCGCGAGGGGCTGCGCATTGCCCCCGCCAGCCTTAGAAAGGCATTGTGAGACCTTGCGGGACTGACCGCAGCTACGCGGAGCGAGCTTGTATCTGTCCTCAACTATCCTGAAACCTTGCGGGACAGACCGCAGTTACGCGAAGCGAACAAGCTCTGTCCTCAACTGACTAGAAAGACGCCGTGAATCAATTGCAACTCTTTTTGCCCTGCGCCGCTGGTGTGGAGGACTACCTGGCCCCCGAAGTGCTGCGCATCACCGGCCTGCCGCCGGGCTGCGTGACCAAGCAGCGCGGCGGCGTGGCGGTGCGCACATCGCTTAGCGATGCGATGCTGCTCAATCTGCACAGCCGCCTGGCGCAGCGCGTGCTGGTGCTGCTGTCCTTCACCGAGTACCGCAACGAGCAGGATCTGTACCGCGCCGCCAGCGAAGTGCCCTGGGAGCGCTGGTTCACGCCGCGGGAAAGCATCAAGGTGGAGGTGACGGCGCAGCACAGCCCATTGACCAGCCTCAACTTTGCCGCGCTCAAGGTCAAGGACGCGGTGTGCGACCGTTTCCGCGTCACGGCAGGCGGCGTGCGCCCGGATGTCAACACCCAGTGGCCCGATGTGCGCATCTACACGCACCTGAGCACCGACAGTTGCTCGCTCTACATCGACACCTCGGGCGAGCCGCTGTTCAAACGCGGCTGGCGCGAAGACAAGGGCGATGCGCCCCTGAAAGAAACCTTGGCCGCCGCCATGCTCGCCGCCAGTGGCTGGGCGGACGGCGACGAAGACCTGCTGCCGCTGTACGACCCCTGCTGCGGTAGCGGCACGATCGTGATCGAAGCGGCGCAGATCGCCTGCAATATCGCGCCCGGCTCGCTGCGCCGTTTTGCCTTTGAGAAGTATTTGCCGTTTCAGCGCCCGGTCTGGGATGCTATTAAAAAAGAAGCTAAAGAGTTAGAGGTGACGATGGCTCCAGGCCAAAAACCTATTATTTTCGGCAGTGACGTGGCGCACCGCATGGTCGACTTTGCCCAGCGCAATGCCCAGCGCGCTGGTGTGGCCGACGTGATCGAGTTTCGCGGTGGCGACGCCCTGCAACGCCTGCCGCCGATCGATCGCCCCGGCGTGATGCTGCTCAATCCGCCGTACGGCGAACGCATAGAGGTCGCCGGCGTGGCCAAAGGGGCGCGCCACGCGGGCGCTCAGCTCGAGGACGAAGATGCCGAAGTGGGCCGTTTTGGCGCGCGCGAGCTGCCGCAAACGCCCGAGGGCGGCGAATTCTTCAGCCAGCTGGCCAGCCATTGGAAGAAGAACTACCCCGGCTGGAGCGCCTGGATCCTGACGCCCGACCTGAAACTGCCCGGCAAGATGCGCCTCAAAGAATCGCGCCGCGTGCCAATGTGGAACGGCCCGATCGAATGCCGCCTGTTCCGTTTTGACATGGTGAAGGGCTCGGCGCGCACGACATGATCGTCTTGGACACCAACATCGTGCTCGATGCCTTCGTCTTCAATGACCCGGCCACGCAGCCGCTCAAGCTGGCGCTGGCCGCCAAAAAAATCCAGTGGATTGCCACCAAAGC
>NZ_JAAFHA010000183.1 GCF_010365055.1 Rhodoferax sp. | reverse complement strand
GGGGGTGGCGTATATACCGACGAAATTACCAACGCGGTCTCATCACTACGCAACACGTATGCCATCATTGGCACCCTCCTCAACGCGCTCCTGGCGAGCCTCTTGTATCTGGTGATACGCCAGATGGTTAGCCGGCCGCTCGCCAATGCGACACGGGCCGCACAACAAATTGCCTCAGGCGACCTGACCACCTCGATCAAAAGCACCGGGCGCGATGAAATCGGCCAACTCGCCGCAGCCATGAACGGTATCAGCCAGGACCTGGCCAGCGTGGTCAGTAAAGTGCGCCTCGGCACCGACACCATGGCACTGGCCTCTGGCGAAATCGCCGCCGGCAATGCCGACCTGTCCTCGCGCACCGAAACCCAGGCCAGTTCGCTGGAAGAAACCGCCAGCTCGATGGAACAACTGACCGGCACCGTACGGCAAAATGCCGACAATGCGCGCCAGGCCAACCAGTTGGCGGCCACTGCCTCCAGCGTGGCGATCAAGGGCGGCGCCGTGGTGTCGCAGGTAGTCGACACGATGGGCTCGATCAAGGCCAGTTCGCGCAAGATTGCCGACATCATCAGCGTCATCGACGGCATCGCGTTCCAGACCAATATCCTGGCGCTCAACGCCGCAGTCGAAGCCGCCCGGGCCGGCGAACAGGGGCGCGGCTTTGCGGTGGTCGCCACCGAAGTGCGCAACCTGGCGCAGCGCTCGGCTTCCGCCGCCAAGGAAATCAAGTCGCTGATCGACGATTCGGTGCAGCAAGTCGACCGGGGCAGCAAACTGGTGGACGATGCCGGCCAAACCATGAGTGAGGTTGTCAGTTCGGTCAAGCGGGTAGCCGACATCATGAGCGAGATCACCGCCGCCAGCCAGGAGCAGAGCGACGGCATCGAACAGGTCAACCAGGCCATCGGCCAAATGGATGAAGTGACGCAACAGAATGCTGCGCTGGTGGAACAGGCAGCCGCCGCCGCCGAAAGCCTGCAGGATCAGGCGGCGGCGCTGGCGCAGGCGGTCAGCGTGTTCAAGCTCGGTAGTGAAACCCAGCCAGAATCGGGGCGGCCGGGCTTGCCGGGCCCGCACATCCCGGCGCTGGCGGCAAAAATCCCGGCAGCTGCCAGAACCGTTGCCATGACGAAAACCATCGCACCCAAAGCCGTAGCCAAGCCGGGCAGCAAGCCAGCAGGCGCGGACAGCGACGAATGGGAAGAGTTTTAAGCTGATGCCAGATCGGCTGACGCCGCAAGAAAAAGGGAGCCTTGGGCTCCCTTTTTTGCTTTTGACATGCATGATTACTAGCTGGCAAGCCGACAAATACAGGTTATTGTATTATTGAAGAAGCTTATTTTAATTGCGGGAATATCCATGTTTATTGGCATACCCCATCATTAATGGCTATGTCGCACTTAACTGTTGATTTGAAGTCTAATTTTTGACAACTAGTGTTGACGGAGGGCAAAGTCATGAAAACGCTGGACTTCAAAACCTGGCTGGAGCAACTCAATGCGCTTAACCGTGGGCAAAAAGACCGCCTGCGCACTGAACTGGAGCGACGGGGAAATGCAGACGAAGTCATTCGGCTCATAGAGCACGATTTGCAGGAAAAGCCGCTCTGCCCGCATTGCGGCAACACGCAGTTGCAACGGTGGGGTGTCAGCTGCAAACTGCAGCGCTACCGGTGCCGCCAATGCCGGCACACCTTCAATGCCCTGACACACACGCCGCTGGCGCGCCTGCGTCACAAAGACCGCTGGCTCCCTTACACCCAGGCCCTGATTGACGGCGCCAGCGTGCGCCAGGCGGCAAGCACCTGCGGCGTGGCCAAGAACACCAGTTTCAAGTGGCGTCACCGCTTTTTATCATCGCCCGCCCGGCAGAAAGCCGGACAGATGCATGGCATTGCAGAAGCGGACGAAACCTTTTTCCTGGAATCGTTCAAGGGCAAGCGACAGTTGCCCAGGAAAGCACGCAAGCGTGGCGGCAAGGCGGCCAAGCGGGGCACTTCGGTGGAGCAAATTCCGGTGTTGGTGGTGCGCGACCGGGATGGCGCCACCGCCGATTTCCGCCTCACGGGTGTGGGCACCAGGGAGATTGAGCCAGTGCTGGGGCCGTTGCTGGCTGCCGATGTCATCCTGTGCACCGATGGGGCTGCGGCCTATACCGTCATCGCCAAAAACCTGGGCGTGGAGCACCATCCGGTCAACCTGGCCCAAGGCGTGCATGTGCGCAGGGGCGCGTACCACATCCAGAACGTCAATGCCTACGACAGTCGGCTCAAGCAATGGCTGCTGCGCTTTCATGGCGTGGCAACCGACTACCTTGAAAGCTACCTGGGATGGCGCAGGATGCTGGAGCGATTCGGCAAAGACATTCTTCCCGGCATGTGTTTGCGTGCTGCTCTTGGGAAAGAAAGACACTTTCAACAGGTAACTGCGACATAGCCAAAAAATAGTGGCACTCCCGGATATATCCGATGAGTTATAAAAAATACTCTATAAAATCACTGCATTGCTATTCAATCGATGCCGGCACCAGCAACGATAGTTGCGCCGCATCCAGATAACACCACTCGCCTTCCTCCAGACCCAGCGCTTCCAGCGTCAGGCTGCCAATTGCACTGCGGTGTAAGGCCGTGCAATGGTTCTCGGCAGCTGCCAGCATGCGTTTGACCTGATGATATTTGCCCTGCTCCAGCACAATTTCCAGACTATGCGTACCCAGCTGACGACAAGTCACCGCTGACAGCGGCGCCGGCTCATCGTGCAACTGCACGCCGGCCAGCAATTGCGCCACCAGTTCCGTTGTTACCGGTTCGGCCGTAGTGGCGACATATATCTTCGGAATATGCCG
The DNA here is from genome assembly GCF_010365055.1 of Rhodoferax sp. Classification (GTDB taxonomy): domain Bacteria; phylum Pseudomonadota; class Gammaproteobacteria; order Burkholderiales; family Burkholderiaceae_C; genus Rhodoferax. Next base: position 77 of record NZ_JAAFHA010000183.1, on the reverse strand, counting down.
TTTCGGCGACGATTGCGCGTGGATGAAGGGGCCGTCGTCTGACATCAGCAGCATGCCGGTAGTGTCGTGGTCGAGCC
>NZ_JAAFHA010000182.1 GCF_010365055.1 Rhodoferax sp. | reverse complement strand
CCGCCATCGGTGACACAGGTGTACTGCATCATGGCAGCCTTGACGGCGGCGTGGAACACGCGGGGACCCGACAGAATGGTGACATCCTGAATCACGCCGCCCTTGATGTGAATCTGCGCCTTGACCACACCTTCAGTGCCATCCTGCAGCGCCTTGCGCGGCATCTCGGGTGCCACCTGCGTCGGGCAGGCAACGCCAATGGTGGTGCGCTTGGGGCCGGCGGCCACCGGGGCCGCCGGGGGCGGCGGCGGTGCAATCACCGCGGGGGCCGTGGGCGGTGTTGCCACCGACACAATCGAGGGCGCCGTGCTTGTTACCTGGGGCGCCACATCCGGTGGCGGCACATACGGCGGCGGCGGCGCATCCAGCTTGGGCATCACCAGCGGCTTCTCGATCTTCTTGGGCGGTGGCGGCGGCGGTGGCGGCGGTGGAATGATCACCTCCTGAATTACCACCGCTTCCAGCGGCTTCTTGACGAAATTGAGTCCCTTGCGTGCCAGGCCAGACACCAAGGCATAGCCCAGAAGCGCGTGCAACACAACGACGATGACAATGCCCTTGAGCCGTCGGGACGGGTCCCGGGGCTCAAAGCGGTAATCCATGGCGAGGCTATTCATTGGATAAATTGCTCCGCGCCAATAACGGCTATTTTGTTCAGACCCATGCGTTTGCTGCTGGAGAGCACATTGGCAAACACGGCGTATTGCGAGGCCTTGTTGGGCCGTATATGCACCTCGGGCTGAAACGATTGCTGACCGATCAGTTTCATTTTCTCATCAAGTTCTTGCGCTGACACCGGCAGGCCTTGCCAGTAGACAACGCTTTGCTCGTCAATATCAATCTGGATTTTTTCCGGCTTGACCAGGCTGGTAGGCGGTGCGCCCACCGGCATTTCCAGGTTGACTGAGTGCAGTTGAATCGGGATGGTGATGATCAGCATGACCAATAAAACCAGCATGACGTCGATCAACGGGGTGGTGTTGATCTCCATCATCATCTCGGGGTCCCCCGAGCCACTGGCGTTTCCTATGTGCATTGACATGGATTGAATCCTTGTTGGGTATCAACCGCCCAATGGCGGTGGTTCAGTGATGAAGGCGACCTTGACGATGCCCGCGCGCTGGCAGGCCAGCAGCACTTTGCCGACACCCTCGTAGCGCGCATTCGAGTCGCCGCGCACTTGCACCTCGGGCTGTGGCTTCACCGTGGAGACTTTTTTAAGCTTCTCCACCAAGGCATCAACATTCTTGATGCGGGCGTCGTACCAGAAAATGTTGCCGGTCTGGTCGACTGAAATGATGATGTTCTCGGGCTTGGTCTCCCGCACTTCAACACGCTCTTTCGGCAATGAGAGCTTGATGGAGGTGGTGACCACGGGAATCGTGATCAGGAAGATGATCAACAACACCAGCATCACGTCGACCAGGGGCGTGGTGTTGATGGCCGACATGACGGCGTCGTCGCCGTTGTCGTCATTGGAGCCGACATTCATGGACATAGCGGATTCCTAAAGGACAGAGGTCTGCGGCTGCGCGCGACGCTCAAGCCTTGGCCACCGAACCCAGCACGACCGCATGCAGATCGCTGCTGAAGGCGCGCACATCGTCCATCACCGCCTTGTTGCGGCGCACCAGCCAGTTGTAGGCCAGCACCGCCGGCACGGCAACGGCCAGACCAATGGCGGTCATGAGCAGCGCCTCTCCCACCGGGCCTGCCACCTTGTCGATGGAAGCCTGGCCGGAGATGCCGATGGCGGTCAGTGCGTGGTAAATGCCCCAAACCGTGCCGAACAGTCCCACAAAGGGAGAGATGGAGCCAACGGTGGCAAGAAATGCCAGGCCACCCTGGGTGTTGCTTTGAATGCGATCAACCGCGCGCTGAATGCCCATCGCCATCCAGTCATTGAGCGGAATGTGGCCCATCAGGCCTTCATGTTTGCTGATGGCATTGGTGGCCGCATCGGCCATGAAGCGGAAAGGACTGTTCTTTTCCAGCGCCGCAGCACCTTGCTGCACGGTACCGGCAGTCCAGAAATTCTTCACTGCGGCTTTTGACTGGCGCCCCATCTTGGCTTGCTCCAGTACTTTGACGATCATGATGTACCAGCTACCGACGCTCATGATGAGCAGCAACAGCAAGACCGTCTTGGCAACGGCATCAGACGTCTTCCAGAGGGATTCAAGGCCATAGGGGTTGTCAGTGGATTCAGCGGCTTTCATGGGCGCAGCAGAAGCGCCGACCGGTTTGACGTCGGTAATCACAGGCAAGGCAGCTGGCAAATCAGCTGGCGAAGCGCTGGTTGTCGCAGGGGCTGGGGCCGGCTGGGCCTGTGCCATTGCGGGCAGCAGAGGTAAAGCCAGTCCCAGCGCGCACGCGCAGGAGGCGATCAGTTGGCTAAATTTGACTTGCACTGTATATCCTTTAATTGAAATAAGGGGTCAACCCGGTCTATCGGATTGCCAACCTCCAAATAATAAGTGTGGCGAGTATAGGGGGCGATTGGGGCGCTTGACATAGGACAAGCCCTTAGACAGTGGCCACGACTCTTTGGGCTGATGACGCCCGCCAGGCGCATGGCTTTTGGCTTTAGAGGGGTCAGTTCAAAACGCGCTTGGCGGCGAGATGCGATAGCGGCAAAGACGGGTCAAGGTGGCAGTCAAATTGTTGGCGATGGATCGATCCCAGGAGCACTTGGATCAAATTGACTGATCTATTTTTTCGGGTGTTGCAGGTCCAATGCTCGCAGCTGTCTGAGCTTCTCGGCAATGCGAATTTCCAGCCCGCGCTCGACCGGACGGTAAAAGCCGGGTGAGGCCATGCCGTCAGGCAGGTAGCGCTCGCCTGCGGCAAAACCGCCCTCTTCGTCATGGGCATAACGGTAGCCCTTGCCGTAGTCCAGCTCTTTCATCAGCTTGGTTGGCGCATTGCGCA
>NZ_JAAFHA010000060.1 GCF_010365055.1 Rhodoferax sp. | reverse complement strand
CTGCGGGTTAACGCTGAGCTGGGCTTCGATCCCAATTCGAGCCGCACCGCCCGCGCCGTGGCGTTGAGCCGCGTGCCCTGGCAAGTGGGACACACCGCATCGACCAAATCCTCCACCTCGGGCTCGGCAAAAGTCTGCTCGCGGCCCTTGTTGTCATCGTCGCGCACCGAGTCGTCAAACACCTTGCGCTGCTCTTTGGTCAGGCGCACGCCGGTGCCGACGCAGTCCGGGCACCAGCCGTGCTTGCTGTTGTAGGAGAACAGGCGCGGGTCGAGCTCGGCGTAGCTGGTGCTGCACACCGGACAGGCGCGCAGCGTCGAAAACGCCTGCAGCGTACCAATGGGCGCGGTCGGCATGCCCGCCAGCATGGCGGAGCGCAAGCCACCCAAGTTGCTCAAGACATGCACCACGCCTTTGCCGTGCATCAGCGCTGTAGCCAGCGCCGCGCGCAGTTGCGCTTCGTTTTCCGGCAACACGTCCAGGCTCATCACCGGCAGCTCGATCGTGTGCTCCTTGAAACGGTCGATGCGCGGAAATGCCGTGGTCGGCAAAAAGTTGCCGTCCACCCGCAAGTGCGTGAAGCCGCGTGGCCGCGCCCAATCAGCCAGCTCGGTGTAGACGCCCTTGCGGTTCATCACCAGCGGCGCCAACAGGCCGATGTGCTGGCCGCGAAAGTTTTTCATGAGTTGGGCGGCAATGCTGTCGGGCGTTTGCGGCGCCACGGGCGTACCGTCATGAATGCAGTGCTGCGTGCCCAGCTTGACAAACAGCAGGCGCAAGAAATGCCAGACCTCGGTGGTGGTGCCAACCGTCGATTTGCGACCGCCGCGCGAGAGCCGCTGCTCGATCGCCACCGTCGGCGGAATGCCATAGACCGCATCCACTTCCGGCCGGCCCGCCGGTTGCACGATGGAGCGCGCATAGGCATTGAGCGACTCCAGATAACGGCGCTGCCCCTCGTTGAACAAGATGTCAAAGGCCAGCGTCGATTTGCCCGAACCCGACACGCCGGTGACCACCGTGAACTTGCCACGCGGAATATTGACACTGAGCGACTTCAAGTTGTGCTCGCGCGCATTGATGATCTGGATGGAATCTGCCGGCACAACGCCACCCGCGGCGGATGGGGTTGCGCCGGGCAACGATGTTGAGCCTGCGTCTGAGGCGCCCGGCGTGACCCCGCCCACCGTAGCGCGCACCAAATATGGCGCGCTGACTTCATTGACCCCATGCAGGCCCCCCATCGCCGCCACGTACTCGCGCAAAGCGCGACCCGTATGCGAAGTCGGATGCTGCCGCACATCTTCTGGCGTGCCATAGGCCACCACCTCGCCCCCGGCATCACCGCCTTCGGGCCCGAGGTCGATCAGCCAATCCGAGGCCCGGATCACATCCAGGTTGTGCTCGATCACGACCAGCGAATGCCCGACATCCAGCAGCTTGCGCAAGGCGCGCATCAGCTTGGCAATATCGTCGAAATGCAGGCCGGTGGTGGGCTCGTCGAACATGAACAGCGTGCCGCGTTTGGCCAACGCCTGGCGGCTGGCGGTGCTGCTCCTGGCCGCCTCGGCCAGGAAACCGGCGAGCTTGAGGCGCTGCGCCTCGCCACCGCTGAGCGTGGGCACCGGCTGGCCCAGCTTCACGTAATCCAGACCCACATCCATGATCGGCTGGAGCGCACGGATGACGTCGCGGTCGGCTGTAAAAAGCGCAGCGGCCTCGCTGACGGTGAGGTTCAGGACGTCGGCGACGTTGAGGTGGCGCACTGTTGCGCTGGCGCCTGTTGCTGCAATCGATGAGCCCGAGGGCTCGCGTCGCTCAATCATGATCTCCAGAATTTCGGGGCGGTAGCGTTTGCCATCGCAGTCCGGGCAGCGCAGGTACACATCGCTCAAGAACTGCATTTCCACGTGCTCAAAGCCGGAACCGCCGCAGGTCGGGCAGCGGCCGTCACCGTTGTTGAAGCTGAATTTGGTCGCGGTGTAGCCACGCTGGCGCGACAGGGGCGCCGTGGCAAAAATCTCGCGGATGGCATCCCAAGCGCCCACATAGCTCACCGGGTTAGAGCGCGCCGTCTTGCCAATCGGCGACTGGTCCACAAACACCACGTCGCTGAGTTGTTCGGCTCCCAGCAGGCGTTCAAAAACGCCGGGTGACTCCGACGGCTTGCCAAAGTGCCGTTTGAGCGCCGGCGCCAGGATGTCCTGGATCAGGGTCGACTTGCCGGAACCGCTGACACCGGTGACACACACCAGGCGATTGAGCGGAAACTCGACGCTGACGTTCTTCAGGTTGTGCTCACGGGCGCCTTCCAGAATCAAACGCGGCGTGTGGCTTGAGACCAGCCGCGCAAAGCCCAGACCGACCTGCTTGCGCCCGCCCAGGTAAGCGCCGGTCAGGGTGTCGGCATGGCGCAGGTCGGCAGTTGATCCGTCGAACACGATCTGCCCGCCGCGCTCGCCCGGCCCGGGCCCCATGTCGATCATGCGGTCGGCCGCGAGCATCACCGCCGGGTCGTGCTCCACCACCACCAGCGTGTTGCCCGCATCACGCAGGCGCTGCATGGCCACAATGATGCGGTGCATGTCGCGCGGGTGCAGGCCGATGCTGGGCTCATCGAGCACAAACAGGGTGTTGACCAGCGAGGTACCCAGCGCCGTCGTCAAGTTGATGCGCTGCACCTCGCCGCCGCTGAGCGTGCGGCTTTGCCTGTCCAGCGTGAGGTAGCCAATGCCCACTTCACACAGGTATTTCAGGCGCGTGCTGATCTCTTCGAACAGCAGCTTGAGGGCTTTGGCGTCAGCCTCGGAAGTCACCACCGCCACAGGCAAACCAGGCTCCCTGCCTGTCTCCAACGCGGCGCCCCCCGACACGCCAAGCCGAGCCTGCAGCGCGTCAAAAAACAAACGTACCCGCTCCAGCGGCAACAACATCAAGTCGTGCAAGCACAGGCCCGGCAGGGCCTCCAACTGGCCACGCGACCACGACACCCCGACCGGCATGAAGCGCTCGGCTGGCGCCAGCACGGCATCCGCATCGGCCTTCGCTCCGATGCGCCACAACAGACTCTCGGTTTTCAGCCGCGCGCCGCCGCAGGCTGGGCAGGGCGTGTAGCTGCGGTACTTGGACAGCAGCACGCGGATGTGCATCTTGTAGGACTTGGTTTCCAGGTACTCAAAGAAGCGCTTGATGCCGAACCAGTGCTGGTTCCACTTGCCATTCCAGTTGGGGGAACCGTCGATGACCCAGTGCTGCTGCTCTGGCGTGAGCTTGTTCCAGGGCGTGTCGCGCGGAATGCCGGCGGTCTCGGCGTGGCGCATCAAATCGTCCTGCGCTTCCTTCCAGGCCGGCGTCTGCATCGGCTTGATGGCGCCGGCGCGCAAGGTGAGCTTGTCGTTCGGGATCACCAGGCCGTAATCGACGCCGATCACGCGGCCAAAACCGCGGCAGCTGTCGCAAGCCCCGACGGCGGAATTGAAGGAGAAGCTTGATGCCAGCGGCTCGGTGTAGCGCAGGTTGCTCTCGGGACAGTGCAGACCGGTGGAGAAGCGCCAGATCTCGGGCGCTGCATTCACTATTGAATCTGTAGCTGCATGCGCTTGTTCGACGGGGGGTGGAGCCTCATTTAATACATAAACATTGATAGAGCCGCTGCCATGCTTGAGCGCCACCTCGATCGCCTCCAGCACGCGCGCACGCTCAGCGTGACCCAGCCTGAAGCGGTCGGCCACCACGTCCAGCACTTTGCGCCGGGTGGCGACCGGCGGCGCGGATTTGCCCGGCTTCTTTGGACTGGCAACCGGCGTCGCCGCCACGTCGACTTCGCGCTCGGCCTGCACCTTGGTAAAGCCGCTCAGCGACAACCATTGCTCAACTTCTTCGGGCGTGGCGCTGGCCGGCAACTCCACCGGAAAGGTGATGGCCAATCGGGCATCCGTGTCCGCGGAGCGCTCGAGCAGCTGCGCATAGATGGTCTCCGCCGAGTCATGGCGCACCGGCTGCGCCGTGACCCGATCAAACAACTGGCCAGCGCGGGCGAACAGCAGCTTCAAATGGTCATTGAGCTCGGTCATCGTGCCCACGGTCGAACGGCTGGAGCGCACCGGGTTGGTCTGGTCGATCGCAATCGCGGGCGGCACGCCTTCGACCTTGTCCACCGCGGGCTTGTCCATGCGGTCCAGAAACTGGCGCGCGTAGGCGCTGAAGGTTTCAACATAGCGCCGCTGGCCTTCGGCAAACAAGGTGTCGAACACCAGGCTCGACTTGCCCGAGCCGCTGGGCCCTGTCACGACCGTGAGCTCGCCGGTGCGAATGTCGAGGTCCAGGTTTTTGAGGTTGTGCTGGCGCGCACCGCGAATGCGGATGATTCCCTGAGGCATGACTTGAAGTCTTTCTGTAAGAGCCAGACATTCTAGGCAGTTCATCCTGCCGGATGACTGCCGCATGGCTTTCCTGACGCCATCAGAAAAAGGAGTTTTCGGGTACAGGTAGTTTCCACAATGCTGCCTGTCCAAAAATCCGGATACAGTCGGACCGACTTATAGGAATCTCACCATGAAGCTTGGACATTCAGTGTTAGGGGCATTTTTGCTGGCGGCGATGGCCGTGACAGCCCATGCGCAAATTTTGATCGGTCAGACGGCAGGCTTCAGCGGTGCCGTCGCCGCCGGCGTGAAAGAGACCACGGAAGGCGCGAAGCTTTACCTGGATGCAGTCAACGCCAAGGGCGGTGTCAACGGCCAAAAGATCGACTTGATTTCACTTGATGACAAATTCGACCCCAAACTGGCCGGCGAAAACGCCCGGAAACTGATCGAGGAGCAGAACGTCGCGGCCATGTTCCTCACACGAGGCACACCACAGACCGAAGCCATTCTGCCGTTGCTGGACAAATATGGCGTGCCATTGATCGCACCATCGACTGGCGCCATGGTGTTGCACACGCCGGTCAAAAAACATGTTTTCAACGTTCGGGCTACCTACCAGCGGGAAGCCGAAAGGGCCATCGCCCATCTCGCCACCATCGGCATTACCCGGATTGCTCTCGTGTACGTCGATGACAGTTTTGGTGCGGATGGCGTGGCAGGCGCTCAAAAAGGCCTGGCCGCCGCCAAGCTGACTGCGGCTGCGGTGGAGAAGTTCGACCGCTCCAAGCCCGACTTTTCCCAACTGGCCCCCAGGATCGCCAAAACTGACGCGCAGGCGGTCATGATGATCGCTTCCGCCACCGCCGTCGTTGACTGCATCAAGGCATTGAAAGCGGCCGGCAGCAACGCCCAGTTTGTGACACTGTCCAACAATGCGTCCGGCGGGTTTATCAAGGGCCTGGGAGACAACGCCCGCGGCGTCATCGTCTCGCAGGTGTTTCCCCAATCCATCGGTTTTGCGCTTGTCAAGGAAGCCAACGATCTGGCAAGGGCCAAGAACCTCCCCAATGTCAGCCCCGCCATGCTGGAAGGATTCGCATCCGCCAAAGTACTGGTTGAGGCCTTGCGGCGGGCCGGCCCCAAACCCAGCCGCGAGCACATTCAGTCTGCGCTGGAAGGTCTTCGGAAGTTCGATATTGGCGGCCTGGAGGTGAGCTTCAGCCAGGAAGATCACACCGGACTGGATTTTTCCGACCTCTCCATTGTCAGCGCGGACGGCAAGTTCCGAAGGTAAGCCAGCTCAGCGCCGCACCCCGGGTGCCACCGCGGCGGCGGCGTTCCACGCGGTGGCAAACCAGGCATCCCCCGCCAAATAATCCTGCAGCATCGGCAGGGCATCAAAACCCCAAAACAGCTTGCCATCAACCTCAAAGGTCGGCACGCCAAAAACGCCATGTGCGAGAGCCTCATCCGTGTGCGCTTTCAGTTGCGCTTTGACCGCGTCGCTGTCGGGGGACCGCTGCGGCGCCAGTTGTTGGCTCACTGACTTCAGACGCTGGGCGTCGGCGGCATCCAAGCCGCCGTGCCAGACGTGTTTGAACAGCGTTTCGCACACATAACGGTTGGGCAGACCCTGCGCCTCACAGGCCACTGCCAGCTGCAACAGCGCCAGCGGATTGAAGGGATGGCTGGCTGGCAACTGCAAGTCCACGCCCTGCTGGCGCGCCAGCCACAGCGCCTGACGGTAGGTCCAGTCGCGCTTGGGCGCAATCTCGGCCGGCCCTAATTGCCCATGGTGCTTGAGCAGCGCGCCCAGCAGGATCGGTTGGTAGGTCACGCTGTAACTGTGCCCCATCAGCGCCTCGGGCATTTTTTCGAAAGCCAGATAGGCGTAGGGAGAAATGAAATCGAGATAGAAGGTGATGTGTTTCATGGTTTGCAAGCAATTTTTAAAGCCTGCTGTCGTTCAGCGTGGAATTTTGACACGATGCTCAGCGACGATGCCCTTGTCCGCACCAGCGTGCCAAGCTGCGCAGTTGCTGTGGCTTGCCACGGACACCCTGGCAGACCGCTGTCGCAAGTTCACTGTGCGTTGCTGTGTTCCATTTGCCATCCGTAATTCGCAGCGGTGCGCCGCTGGATGTCCATCGGATTGACGCATTTTTTACCAGAAAATCAGCGGTCAGCGCAGTATCTTGCGGATTCAGCGATGCGTTCGTTCCAAAATGTGGATTCAGGCCCGACATCAATTTTTCCATGAGACGGCAGCCAGCACAGGCCTGCTGCCACTTCGCGTTCACGTGAGTGAGCATCACAGGTTGGCCACGTTCGTCACCGAGGTGCCGGGCTGGCGCCGTCAAGGACGCCTTAAGATTCACCTAAGTGTCGATGGGCAACAATATCGCGCAGTCCGCTTGGGCGCTGCATCAAGGTGGGATAGAGCCAGCCGAAATGCACCAAGTGTGACGCAGATACAAGCCGCGCAAGCACAGATCGGAACAAGCTTCAAATGAACAACTTTTTACGCCGATGCAGCACTGGCCTTATTTTTGCTGGCCTGCTAGTCGGCGCGCAGGCTGAGGAATTTCACCTCGGGTTTGTCAAAACCGACCGCATCTTCAACGGGGCCAACAGCGCGAAGCTAGCCCAAGCCAGGCTGGAGCGGGAATTTTCCAAGCGCGAAACAGAGATTGCTGCGCAAGATGCACTGCCGCAATCGACGGCCGACAGATTTGACGTCGAAGCGCCCACAAGGTCGTCAAACAGGTGGCCGCGGCAGATAAATATGACCTGGTGTTGCAGGATGCCGTCTATGTCAACCCCAAGCATGACATCACAGACAAGGTTCTGAAGATCATGAATGCGCAGAGCATCAAATAGCTGAACGCGGGGTCAATCTCATGCGCTTGCTGCTGGCAGAGGACGACTTGATGATTGGGGAGTCTGTGCTGGACTTGCTCCGGGCAGAGGGCTACGCGGTCGATTGGGTCAAGGATGGGGAGATGGCCGACACCGCACTCGATTCCCACACCTACGATTTGGTGCTGCTCGACCTCGGGCTGCCGCGCCGCGATGGGCTTGCGGTGTTGCGCCGACTGCGCGCTCGCAAGGACCGCACACCGGTGCTCATCGCCACGGCACGCGACGCCGTTGCGCAACGCGTTGAAGGCTTGGACATGGGTGCCGATGACTACATCGTCAAGCCCTATGAACTCGATGAACTGCTGGCTCGCATACGGGCCTTGATCCGCCGGGCGGCTGGCCGTGCCGAGCCGGTCTATGAACACCTGGGTGTCAGCATTGACCCGGTCACGCGTGAGGTGCTGCGTGATGGACAGGCCGTGGTGCTGTCGGCACGAGAATGGTCCATCCTGGAACTGCTGCTCGCGCGCCCGGGCATGGTGCTTTCCCGCAGGCAGCTTGAAGAGAAACTCTACAGCTGGAAAGATGACCTCAGCAGCAATGCGGTCGAGGTGTACATCCACGGACTGCGCAAAAAAATGGGCCCCCGCCTCATCCAGAATGTGCGGGGTGTGGGTTACATGATCCCCAGAAGCGCCCCATGAGTCTGCCTCTGTCGCATTCACTGCGCGGGCGATTGCTTTGGCTGCTTCTGGTCGCCATTATTTTCTTGACCGGGGCGCAAGCCGTCGTCGCCTACCGCACGGCGCTGGCCGAGGCGGATGTCATTTTTGATTACCAAATGCAGCAGATGGCCCTGTCGCTGCGCCCCGGCTTGCCCGTAGGCGGCGCACTGGGTGAGCCGTTTGGAACGAAAGATGAAGAGAACTTTGATTTCGTAATCCAGGTGTGGACTGCCGACGGTTTGCGTGTGTTTCAGTCAACGGCACGGGCTGAATTGCCGCAACGCGCGGTGCTGGGGTTCTCCACCGTTCAGGCGCGGGGAAGCACTTACCGCTTGTTTTCGGTCGCCGCGGGCGCGCAAGTGATTCAAGTGGCACAGGACATGGCGGCCCGTCGTGAAATGGCCGGGACTCTGGCCCTGCGCACGGTCAGTCCCATGGTGGTCATGGTGCCGCTACTGATGCTGGTAGTCTGGTGGGTGGTCAGTGCTTCGCTGGCACCCGTGTCGCGGGTGCGCCAGCAAGTCGCGACACGCCAGGCCGATGATCTGAGCGCGTTGAACGAGGATGATCTGCCCGATGAAATTCACCCTCTGGTGCATGAATTGAACCTTTTGTTTCACCGGGTGCGTCAGGCGTTTGATGCGCAAAACAACTTTGTGGCGGATGCTGCGCATGAGCTGCGTTCACCGCTGGCCGCGCTCAAGCTTCAAGTGCAGGGGCTGCGCCGGGCTGCTGACGACGCCGCGCGTGAGGTCGCCGTCAACCGCCTCAATGCAGGCATCGACCGGGCCACGCGGCTGGTTGAGCAACTGCTGGTGCTGGCGCGACAACAATCGAACGCCGCGGCTGGTGCCAAAGCGGCGCCGATTGACTTGACCACCCTGGCGCGGCTCGCGCTGGCCGACGCCGCTGGATCGGCGGCATCACGCCAGATTGACCTCGGCCTGGTGCAGGCAGATCGCGACATCGTGATGGGGCATGAGGAAGCGCTTCGCATTCTGCTGCGCAACCTGCTCGACAACGCCATCAAGTACACCCCGGCGAGCGGAACGGTCAACCTCGCGATCCGCTGCCATGGTGGGCAGACGCTGTTGACCGTTGACGACAGTGGTCCGGGTATTGCCGCAAAGGATCGCCAGCGTGTGCTCGATCGCTTCTATCGCGTTGCCGGCACCGAGGGCAGCGGCAGTGGCTTGGGGCTCGCCATCGTCAAGACGATTGCGGACTTGCACCAGGCGACGCTGTCCCTAGACCGCTCGGAGAGCTTGGGCGGCCTGCGCGCGACGGTCACGTTCACCGGCGTTTCCTGACTCAACAAGACGGCTTGTCAGGGCCCGGTCGGCGCAAGCCGTGTGAAAGTGCAGTGATTTAAGTCTGGCCTAAGTTGAGCTTCTGACAATCAAGTTGTGGTTTCACTCAACTTCCTGAAAGGGCCTCTCATGAATACCTCTCTCTTATCCCCGCGGCGCTTGGTGCTGGCACTCGTTTCAGCGGGCATCTTGGGTGCGGCGGGCGTTGGTGCCTTGGGTTTCTCACACGCGCAAGCTGCCATTTCCACGGCACCCAATGCAGCCACAGCAGCAACAGCGCCGGTGCTGGCGCTGCCCGATTTTGCCCAGATTGCGGCGCGCAATGGCGCGGCAGTGGTCAACATCAGCGTGACCGGGATGATCAGGACCTCGGGTGAAGATAACGGCGATGGTGCTGGCGCACGACACGGCGCCAGGCCGGGTATGCCAGGCCTTGACCCAAACGACCCATTCTTCCAGTTCTTCAAGCACTTTCAAGGTCCCAACGGTGGCTTTCCGGGCCAGCCCCAGATGCCGATGCGTGGCCAGGGCTCGGGATTCATCATCAGCCCCGACGGCGTGATACTGACCAACGCCCACGTGGTGCGTGACGCCAAAGATGTCACCGTCAAGCTCACCGACCGGCGCGAATTCCGCGCCAAAGTGCTCGGCACCGACCTGAAGACCGATGTAGCGGTACTCAAGATCGACGCCAGAGACCTGCCAACCATCACGCTGGGCAACACGCGCGACCTCAATGTGGGTGAATGGGTACTTGCCATCGGATCGCCGTTTGGCTTCGAGAACAGCGTGACCGCCGGGGTGGTGAGCGCCAAAGGCCGTTCGCTGCCGGACGACAGTTTCGTGCCATTTATTCAGACTGATGTGGCCGTCAACCCAGGCAACTCAGGCGGGCCGCTGTTCAATACCCGCGGCCAGGTGGTCGGCATCAACTCGCAGATTTACAGTCAAAGCGGTGGCTATCAAGGCGTGTCGTTTGCCATTCCGATCGAATTGGCAAGCAAGGTCAAGGACCAGATTGTCGCCACCGGACATGCCAGCCACGCGCGCCTGGGTGTCGCGATCCAGGAGGTCAACCAGACTTTTGCCGACTCCTTCCATCTCGACAAACCCGAAGGCGCGTTGGTGTCCAACGTTGACAAGGACGGCCCAGCGGACAAGGCGGGGCTCAAGAGCGGTGACGTGATCCTGAAGGTCAATGGTCAACCGATCATCGCGTCCAGCGATCTGCCCGCCCTGATTGGCGCAGCAGCACCGGGCGACAAGGTCAGCCTTGAAATCTGGCGTCAGGGCCAACGCGAACAATTCAGCGCCAGGCTGGGCGACGCCAGTGCCAAGGGAGAGAAGCTTGCCAAGGCAGACGAGGCCGTCGGCAAAGGCAAGCTCGGGCTGGCACTGCGTGCCTTGCAGCCGCAAGAGAAACGCGCCGCCGGCGTGAACCAGGGGCTGCTGGTCGAGGATGCCGCTGGCCCTGCCGCCCTGGCGGGCGTGCAAGCGGGTGACGTACTGGTGGCGGTGAACGGAACGCCGATTGACAGTGCGGATCAAGTTCGCGCGATAGTGGCCAAGGCCAGCAAATCGGTGGCGCTGCTGATTCAGCGTGACGGTGACAAGATCTTTGTGCCGGTGCGCCTGGGTTGATGAATTGACATGCAGTTCCTGATCCACCAGACCGCGACAGCGGACAAACCGCCGCCACGCGGTCTCTCGACCCATATCTTGCCGACCTCGGCCACGATGATCGGCGTGTGCATGACCGTTTTATCGATTGGTCATCTTGGCGCAGGCGGCGCGTGGCACATGGTGATTGACAAACTGCTGGCCATTGACGCGCTGGTATTCCTGGCCAGCGCACTTTTGTCTTTCATTTCAATGCGGCTCAACCCACTGAGCACATCCTATGAAGCCCGTGCCGAGGTGATTTTTGTGGCCGGACTGGGTCTGCTCGCGCTCGCAGCCGTCGCGCTGGCTTTTATGATCAAGTAAGACCATCCGGGCCACACGAATCGCTAATCGGTGGTGGTCTTCAATGCGGCAAGCCGCAGCTCAATCTGCGCCCAGATGGCGCGCTTGGCCGGCTCATCCGCCGTGCTCCACGCAATAATCTCGTCGAGCGTGCGCCAGCAGCCTTCGCACAGGCCCGTGTCCTCGCTCATGCGGCACACCGACACACAGGGCGAAGGCACAATTTGGCCTGTAGCCCGCGCCAGTATTGCACGAGCAGCTATTGATTCAAGAGTATTTGGCGCAGGCTCCAGCGCCGGGGCCAGCACCACATCGACCACCGGTGCGCCGGTCCATTGCGCCAGCTCTGGAGGACTGAGCTGGAACACAGCGTGCGGGTGACCGGCGGCGGCCCAGATGGCCTGAAAGCGAAACAGTGTCTGGTCGATCAGCGTCACTGAATCAGAGGCGTGCGCCATCGGCGCTACGCCGCCGATCGAAAAGCCGGTCCTGGCCTTGACGAAAGCGGCGTCCGCGCGACCCAGCGGCCCCAGCAGCGCGGCGACCTTAGCCTCGTCCACGCGCTGGTCGCCGGCCGTCACCACCAGCACCGCCGCATTGTCCAGCAGCCGCCTGAAGATGATGCTCTTGGCGATCTGCCCGACCTGCACGCCGAGCGCATCCGCCGCAAGTTGCGCGGTGCGCGCGGCCTCAACCAGCATCACGGGTGCATGCGGGTGGCCCTGCGCCTGCAGCGCAGCGGCCACGCGCTGCACTGCGGCAGACAGCGGCTTGGCGGGTACGTCGTCGTTCTGGCGCATCCGGTTCATGTCAAACCGGGCGTTTGTTGAACAAGGCCTTGCCAGCACGCGAGTTGGTGGGGCGTCCCAAGAAGTCGCTGATGAACTGACCGGCGTCGATCAACTTGTCCAGGTCGATGCCGGTCTCGATGCCCATGCCGTGCAGCAGGTAGACCACGTCCTCAGACGCCACGTTGCCGGTGGCACCTTTGGCGTAAGGACAGCCACCCAGGCCCGCCACCGACGCATCAAATTGCCAGACCCCCATTTGCAGGCAGATCAAGGTGTTGGCCAGCGCCTGACCGTAGGTGTCGTGGAAGTGACCGGACACATCGTCCAGATCAAAATGCCTGAGCGTGGCTTCCATGGCGCGCTGCATCTTGAGCGGCGTGCCCACGCCAATGGTGTCGGCCACGCCCACATGCTGCACGCCAATGGAGCGCATCAGGCCCGCCAGGTAGCTCACGCGCGCGGGCGCAATCTCGCCCTCATACGGGCAGCCCACGGTGCAACTCATGGCCCCGCGCACATAAATGCCTGCCGCGCGCGCCGCATCCACCACCGGCGCAAACCGCTCAATGCTCTCGGCAATGCTGCAGTTGATGTTCTTCTGGCTGAAGGCCTCGCTGGCCGAAGCAAACACCACGATCTCGTCCGGCTTTGTCAAGCGTGCCGCTTCAAAACCCTGGAGGTTGGGCGTGAGCACCGAGTAGCGCACGCCGGGCAGGCGCGTGATGCCGGCCATGACCTCCGCGTTGTCGGCCATTTGCGGCACCCATTTGGGTGACACAAAACTGGTGACTTCAATTTCTTTCAACCCAGCCGCTTGTAAGCGGTGCACCAGCTCGATCTTGACCGCGGCGGGCACGGCCTGCTTTTCGTTTTGCAGGCCGTCACGCGGGCCGACTTCGACTAACTTGACTCGGGTAGGAATTGACATAAAAACTCGCTGAAATGGAAATCCATTTTCCCTTGATTTGACCGTCCAAGAGCGGGAATTTCCACGCCCATTCTCCCCACGGGGCATTTTTGTCGCAGCCGCCCGCGGCGCCGGTCGGAACCGGCTCGCATTTCTTTACGCGAGAAATCGTCTTTTCACAGCTCAGGCGTGCGAAACCCGCGACGGATAAATCATCACAGGGCTGGACGGCAGGCGAACGTTGTCCTCACCAGCTTCCTCGCACCGCTCACCACTGTTCGAACGAAGCTGAAACGCCTCGCTGATTTCGGCTTCGATGCGGGCGATCCGCTCCTCATACATTTTGGCCAGTGCACTGTGGTGCTCGGCCGCCGCCTGATGCTCGACGCGCCTCACACGCGCTTCTTCCAGATACTCGCGGGATTTGCGAATGTGCGCATCCGTCTGTCCTTCAAATAGATAAAACCTCATGACAATCCTCCCTGGGCTCGCGGCCAACCAATTGCACAAGAAAACCCAGGTCGTCCGAGACAATCCTGGCCAAGTACGCCATGAATGATCTCTCTGAATTTGTCGCGCAATTTGCGTCTTATCAAGTGCACCGTAACGGCCCGCCTGCCGCCAGCATGCCAAAAAAGGTCTCTTTTGCAGGCTGGCTACCCCGGTTCGGCGTGCAATCGGGCAGGCACAACTCAATAGCCCCGTCCTGCATCAACCCTTCCCGCCACGGGTCCGCCGCGCTCCAGCGCCTCGATCTTGCCCGCGATCTGCGCGATGCTGGTCGCGCGCAGGGTGCGGGCTGCCGTGTGCGGCGTGATCGTGATCTTGGGCTGCTGCCAAAACGGGTGCCCTGGCGGCAAGGGCTCCACGCGAAACACGTCGAGCATGGCGCCGGCGAGGTGACCACTCTCAAGCAAGGCCAGCAGATCCTCATCCACCAGATGCGCGCCGCGCGCGACATTGATGACGTAGCCACCTGGCAGCAGGCGGCTCAAGGTGGCGCGATTCATGATGCCTTGGGTATCCAACGTGAGCGGCAGCAGATTGACCAGCACGCGGCTGCTTGAGAGAAACCCATCCAACTGAGCTGGACCACTGAAGGTTCGCACACCGTCCAGCGCCCTGGGTGAGCGGCTCCAGCCGTTGACCGGGAACTCGAACTGGCTCAAAGCCCGCGCCACCCGCTGGCCCAGCACGCCCAGACCCATGACGCCCACGGGAAAGTCAACGCGGTGGCGTGGTTGGTGGGAGCTCCACTGACCCTGGCGGGTCTCGGCCGCATAGACGTCGAACTCGCGGAAGTGGCGGATGACCGCATGGCACACATACTCGGCCATCTGCACTGCCATGCCGGCGTCGTCCAAGCGCACCAGGGCGGCGTTGGGCGGCAGACGCAGCTTGAGCAAGGCATCGACGCCGGCGCCGATGGCAAATACCGCCTTGAGTTGCGGCTGCTCGTCAAAGAACAGCTGCGGCGGCGCCCAGACCAGCGCGTAATCAGCGGGGGCGGCGCCGCGCTGCCAGAGCGCAACTTGCGCCTGCGGCAAAGCCGCGCGCAAGCCCTGCAACCAAGGCTCGGGCTCGGTGCCGGTGCAGCAGAAGGCAATACGCAATGACGGCATCGATTAATCCAATTCAATAGCAGCAAAGCCAATAAACACGGTGGCTAGAGCCCAGAAACGTTCAAACCTTGGACCTAGCTTGGCGTCGCCACCAACTTGAGCAGTTCGGCCCCTTCCACCACCTGGTCACCGGGCGCATAGAGCAGCTCGGCCACCACACCGTCTTGTGGGGCCGCGATAGTGTGCTCCATCTTCATGGCATCCATCACCGCCAGCGGCTGGCCCTTGCTGACCTTGTCGCCAGCCTTGACCGCAAACGACACCACCTTGCCCGGCATCGGCGCGGTCAGGCGGCCGCCTTCGACCTGGCTGTCGCCGGCGTGCGCCAAGGCGTCTATAGCTGTTATTTGTGTAGCGCCCTGCGCAGTAAACACGTGGGCTACAGCCCCGTTGGTATACACACTGACAATCTGGCGCTGGGCTGCAAAGCGCACGTCGATGCCCTGGGTCAAGGCCGCAAACGAGAAGCCACCCAACTCGCCCGCCACTGCCAGCTGCAGCGCACCGTCGTGCAGGGTCGTGAGCTGCACGATCTGCACCTGGCCCTGAAACTCGTAGTCAAAACGCCGCGTGCTGGGTCCGTGCGAGCGCCAGCCGTCGCGCCGGGCCCAGGGGTCGAGCCAGCCAGTGCGCCCGGCCAGCTGCGCCTGCTCCGCCGCTTCTTGCAGCAAGCTGTGCGCAATGGCACTGGCCACCGCCAGCTTCAAACCCACTTTTTCCTGCTTGAACAGCACCGCTTCTTCACGCGGAATCAGCCCGGTGTCCAGATCGGCCTGCACAAAAGAGCGGCTTTGCACCACTTGGCGCAAGAACTGCACATTGGTGTTGAGGCCCACGATGTGGGTCTGGGCCAGCGCGGTATCTAACCGGGAGAGCGCCTGCTCCCGGTTGTCGCCATGCACGATCAGCTTGGCCAGCATCGAGTCGTAAAACGGCGAAATCACATCGCCCTCGCGCACGCCCGAGTCCACGCGCACGCCGCCGTTGCTGCGCTCAAAGCTCACGCAGTCGGGCAAGCCATAGACCTGCAGCGTGCCGGTGGCGGGCATGAAGTTGTTGTCCGGGCTTTCCGCGCAGATGCGGGCTTCGATCGCGTGGCCGGTGATCCTGAGCTGGTCTTGCCGTAGCGGCAGCGCCTCGCCCGAGGCCACGCGCAGCTGCCACTCCACCAGGTCTTGGCCGGTGATGGCCTCCGTGACCGGGTGTTCCACCTGCAGGCGCGTGTTCATTTCCATGAAGAAAAAGTCCATTGAGCCGTCCTGGCGCTGCTCCACGATGAACTCCACCGTGCCGGCGCCCACATAGTCCACGGCGCGGGCCGCCGCCACCGCCGCCTCGCCCATCTGTTGGCGCAGTTCTGGCGTCATGCCCGGCGCCGGGGCTTCTTCCAGCACCTTCTGGTGGCGGCGCTGCACCGAGCAGTCGCGCTCAAACAAATACACATAGTTGCCCAGCGTGTCGCCAAACACCTGGATCTCGATGTGGCGCGGGCGCTGCACGTATTTCTCTAACAGCACCGCGTCATTGCCAAAGCTGTTGATGGCCTCGCGCCGGCACGAGGCCAGCGAGGCCGCAAACTCCGCTGAGTTGGCCACCACGCGCATGCCCTTGCCGCCGCCGCCCGCACTGGCTTTGATCAGCACCGGGTAACCGATGGCGTCGGCCTCGCGCTGCAACAAAGCCGGGTCCTGGTCGGCACCGTGATAGCCGGGCACCAGCGGCACCCCGGCCAACCCCATCAGGCGCTTGGACTCGGCTTTCAGGCCCATCGCCAGAATGGCCGACGACGGCGGGCCAATGAACACCAGACCGGCGTCGAAACACGCGCGGGCAAACTCTTCGTTCTCGCTCAGGAAACCGTAGCCGGGGTGGATCGCTTGCGCCCCGGTGGCCTGCGCCGCGTCGATGATTTTCTGCCAGCGCAGGTAGCTGTCCTTGGGCGCGCTGCCTCCGATATAGACGGCCTCGTCACAGACACTGACGTGTTTGGCGTTGGCGTCGGCATCGGAATAAACCGCCACCGTCTTTAGGCCCAAGCGACGTGCGGTAGCGGCTACGCGGCAGGCGATCTCGCCCCGGTTGGCAATCAGAATTTTGTTAAACATGTTTATCGCTCTTTGAAAAAGGAGACTTGAAACTAAAAGCAGGCAATACGCCAGGGTCTGGCTGGCCACCAAAAATACAGGCAACGCGCGTCAACAACTGCCGCAAAAAACGCCAGCAGAGCGTGATCAACCACACGCTCAACGCCAACACCAAAGCCAGCAGGACCACAAACCACAGCGGGTGCGCGATCGCCAGCCACAAGCCCGCCGGCACCAGGCCATCTTCAAGCAACGATGCGCCCACATTGCTGAACGGCTCCGGCGAGGTATTGATGGCGGCGCGTGTCGTGGCCTTGGTAGCAAAACTGGTGGCGGCAAGCGTCCCGCCCAGCAGCGCGGCCACGAGCGCCATGACGCCACTGTCGGCACTGAAGACGCCGGCGGCCAGAGCGGCGCCGGCCGGGATGCGGATCACGCTGTGCACCACATCCCAGAGCGAATCCAGGCCGGCAATCTTGTCGGCAAAAAATTCGATGAACACCATGAAGCCGCTGGCACCGAGCACCACGGGATTCGCCAAAAGATGCAGGCCCGGCGGCAACGCGAGCCAGCCCATGAAGCCCGCCAGACCGGTCAAGAAGACCACCAGGTACAAGCGCACGCCGCTGGCCCAGCCCAGGGCGCCGGCCAGGGCAATCAGTTGTGCGGTGTCGAGTGACTGCATAGTCATGGGGTCAGGAAAGCAGCCAGCCCGGCTTGCGTTTTTGCAGGAAGGACTGCACGCCTTCCTTGCCTTGGGCGCTGGCGCGGATGCTGGCGATACCTTCGACCGTGCGGGCAATCAGCGCCGCATCGATGGTTTCCCCGGCGACTTCGTGCAGCAGGGTCTTGCACTTCTGCAGCGCGTGCGGACTGGCGCTGACAAGCGCCTTCGTCAGTTCGTCCACCTTCGCATCCAGCTGCTCAGCACTCACCACCGCATGGACGAAACCAATGCGCAAGGCTTCAACCGAATCAAAACGCTCAGCGGTCAAAAAGTAACGGTGCGCGGCGCGCGCGCCCATGGCACGGATCACATAGGGGCTGATCGTGGCCGGGTACAAACCCAGCTTGACCTCGCTCAGGCAGTAGTTGGCACTGTCGACGCTGACCGCCATGTCGCACGCCGCCACCAGGCCCATACCGCCGGCGTAGACGTCGCCCTGAATGCGCGCCACGGTGGGTTTGGGGCAGGTGTAGATCACGCGCAGCATCTCGGCCAGCTGCGCGGCGTCAAGCAGGTTCTCGGCATGGCTGTAGTCGGCCATGCGGCGCATCCAGTTCAGGTCGGCGCCGGCGCAAAAGGCCGGTCCTGAAGCGGCCAGGACGATGGTGCGCACCTCATTGTTTTGCCCCAGTTCGGTGAAGGCCGTTGTGAGTTCGGTAATCACCTCGTCATTGAAGGCGTTGCGCACCTCGGGACGGTTCAGGGTGATCTGCGCCACCGCGCCGGGTTGAATAGTCAGTGTTGCCATAGGGGTCGCCCTCGCCAGGTTCTCATCACATCAAAATCGGTGCTGCTGCGGCGCAACTACATGCGGAAAATGCCAAAGCGGGTGTCTTCGATCGGCGCATTGCGCGCCGCACTCAGGCCCAGACCCAGCACGCGGCGGGTGTCGGCCGGGTCGATGATGCCGTCGTCCCACAGGCGCGCGGTGGCGAAATAGGGGTGGCCCTGCACTTCGTACTGGTTGCGGATCGGCGCCTTGAAGGCTTCTTCTTCTTCCGCGCTCCATTGCCCGCCCTTGGCCTCGAGCCCGTCGCGGCGCACCGTGGCCAGCACGCTGGCCGCCTGCTCGCCACCCATGACGCTGATGCGCGCGTTCGGCCACATCCACAAGAAACGCGGGCTGAAGGCGCGTCCGCACATGCCGTAGTTGCCCGCGCCAAAGCTGCCGCCGATGATGATGGTGAATTTGGGAACCGCGGCGGTCGCCACGGCGGTCACCATCTTGGCGCCGTTGCGGGCGATGCCTTCGTTCTCGTACTTGCGCCCGACCATGAAGCCGGTGATGTTCTGCAAGAACACCAGCGGTATCTTGCGCTGGCAGCAGAGCTCGATGAAGTGCGTGCCTTTCAGGGCCGATTCGCTGAACAAGATTCCGTTGTTGGCAATGATGCCGACCGGCATGCCTTCAATGTGGGCAAAGCCCGTGACCAGCGTGGCGCCATAACGCGGCTTGAACTCGTGAAACTCGGAGCCATCGACGATGCGGGCGATGATTTCGCGCACATCAAACGGTTTGCGCGTGTCGGTCGGAATCACGCCGTAGAGTTCTTCAACTGCAAAATTAGGAGCTACTGAGGCAAGCAGAGCGGGGGCTGGAGGCTTGATTTGATTCAAATGGGCAACCGCCTGACGCGCCAGCGCCAGCGCGTGCAGGTCATTCTGTGCCAGGTGGTCGGCCACGCCCGACAGGCGCGTGTGCACGTCGCCACCGCCCAGGTCTTCGGCCGTGACCACCTCGCCGGTCGCGGCCTTCACCAGCGGCGGGCCACCCAGAAAGATGGTGCCCTGGTTCTTGACGATGATGGCCTCGTCGCTCATGGCCGGCACATAGGCGCCGCCTGCGGTGCAACTGCCCATCACCACGGCAATCTGCGCAATGCCCTGCGCGCTCATATTGGCCTGGTTGAAGAAGATGCGGCCGAAATGGTCGCGATCGGGAAAGACCTCGTCCTGGTTCGGCAGATTGGCGCCGCCGGAATCGACCAGGTAGACGCAGGGCAGGCGGTTTTGCTGCGCGATTTCTTGCGCCCGCAGGTGCTTCTTGACCGTCATCGGGTAATAGGTGCCGCCTTTGACGGTGGCGTCGTTGCACACGATCATGCAGTCCACGCCTTCGATGCGGCCAATGCCGCAAATGACACCGGCGCTAGGCGCGCTGTCGCTGCCGTCGCGATCCGGGTAAAGCCCCAAGGCAGCCAGCGGCGACAGTTCCAGAAACGGCGTGCCAGGGTCCAGCAGCATCTGCACCCTGTCCCGCGGCAGCAGCTTGCCGCGCCCGGTGTGGCGGGCACGCGCCACCTCGCCACCGCCCAGAGCGGCGCGGGCGGTCTGCGCGTTGAGGTTATCGACCAGCGCGCGCATGGCGCTCGCGTTGGCCTGGAAATCCTTGGATCGGGCATTGAGTTTGGTGTCGAGAATGGGCATAGCAGGTCTTTCAGGCAGTTTTATCGTCTTGCAGCCCCAGCTGCTGCTTCATGTCTTCACGGATTTTGAACTTCTGGATTTTGCCGGTCACGGTCATCGGGAACTCGCTCACAAAACGAATGTAGCGCGGCACCTTGTAGTGCGCAATCTGGCCCTTGCAGAAAGCCTTGATGTCTTCTTCGCTCAGAGTCTGGCCCGGCTTGGCGATGATCCACGCGCACAGCTCTTCGCCGTATTTGGGGTCCGGAATGCCCACCACCTGCACGTCCTGAATCTTCGGGTGGCGGTAGAGAAACTCCTCAATCTCGCGCGGGTAGATGTTCTCGCCGCCGCGGATCACCATGTCCTTGATGCGCCCGACGATGTTGACGTAACCCTCAGTGTCCATGGTCGCGAGGTCGCCGGTGTGCATCCATTTCTCGGCGTCAATCGCCTCGGCCGTGCGGCTCGGGTCTTCCCAGTAGCCGTGCATCACCGAATAGCCACGCGTGCACATCTCGCCCGACACGCCGGGCGCCACGATCTCGCCGGTGAGGGTGTCAATCACCTTGACCTGCAGGTGCGGCTGCACCAGACCGACGGTGGACACCCGCTTTTCCAGCGGCGTGCTGGTGCTGCTCTGGCAACTGACCGGGCTGGTCTCGGTCATGCCGTAGGCGATCGTGACCTCCTGCATGTGCATGTCGCGCATCACGCGTTTCATGACCTCGATCGGGCAGGGCGAGCCGGCCATGATGCCGGTGCGAAGGCTCGACAGATCGAACTCGCCAAAGCGCGGGTGGTCGAGCTCGGCGATGAACATGGTCGGCACGCCGTGCAGGCCGGTGCATTGCTCATCCTGCACCGTCTGCAGCACCGCCAAAGGATCGAAACCGTCGCTTGGGTAAACGATGGTGGCGCCGTGCGTGAGGCAGGCCAGGTTGCCCAGCACCATGCCGAAGCAGTGGTATAGCGGCACCGGAATGCACAGGCGGTCCTTGGCGCTGAGCTTCATGGCCTCGCCAACGAAGAAGCCGTTGTTCAGGATGTTGCGGTGCGTCAGCGTGGCGCCCTTGGGGAAACCCGTGGTGCCGCTGGTGAACTGGATGTTGATTGGATCAGACGGGTGCAGCAGCTTGGCGGTGGCCGCCAGGCGCGGGTCGGCGCAATCGCCGCTGGCCAGCAGCGTGGAAAAGCGCAGCAGGCCCGGCAATTCCTCGCTCGAGCCCGGCTCGTCGAGCCACACCACGGTGCGCAGATGCGGCAGGCGGGCGGACTGCAACGCGCCCGGCTCGGCCGTGGCCAGTTCGGGCGCGAGTTCACGCAACATGCCGACGTAATCGCTGGTCTTGAAACGGGCCATGGTCACCAGTGCCTTGCACGCCACTTTGTTGAGCGCGTAGTCCAGCTCGGCCACGCGGTAGGCCGGGTTGATGTTGACCAGAATCAAACCCACCTGGGCGGTGGCGAGCTGCGTCAAGAGCCATTGCGCGTTGTTGTGCGACCAGATGCCCACGCGCTCGCCCGGCTTCAAACCCAAGCCCAGCAAAGCGCTGGCCAGTTGCTTGCTCGCCGTTTGCAGTTCGCGGTAGCTGTAGCGCAACTGCTGGTGCGCACTGACCAGGGCGTCATGCTCGGGTTGGCGCGCCACCATGGCGTCAAAAAACTCACCCAGTGTTTGCTCGATCAACGGCACGTTGGTCGCGCCGCTGGACAAACTGCGGCTCGAGGCGGGCGCAGTCAACGCGTTCGCGGTAGTTGGTGTCATGGTAATTCCCCCAAGTGGGCACAAGCCCGGATAGCCATCGCAGTGACCAGCATAGCGCCTCGACGCACTCTGCGTGCGCCGTCAAGGTTGCAAATCGTGCCACGTGGCCGCGTACTCCAGCCCATGCCTTTGCGCCCGCTGCCGCCCGCGCTCGCCGCCGCCAACCTGAGCACCGGCCCGGCCGTCACGCCCATTGCCTTCGTCAATGCCATTGTGCAAGCCTGCGTGCGCCAGCGCCAAGACCCGGTGCACGTACTCGCGCTGGCACAAATTGCGCCAGCGTCCCTGGCCGACCCGTTGGCTCGCATCTCGGGCCGCCGGGTTCATCCTGTGGCTGCTGAAATCACAGGCCGGGCAAAAGCTGTTCGCGTTTGCCCTGGCCTGCAGCCTGGGCGGCGGGTTTAATTCGAGCCTGGCCCGTTTATTCCTTGGCATCAATTTCGTTATTTGATATCATTGATTTCAAACAATAGGAGTGATATCAATGTCTTCCGTCACCGTCAGAAACCTGCCCGACGCAACGCATCGGGCACTCAAACTGCGCGCCGCGCAGCATGGGCGCAGCACTGAAGCCGAAATCCGGTACATCCTGGAGAGCGCCGTCGTTCCCAAGATGGGCATTGGCGCCGCACTGGCTGCCATTGGTCGCAGCGTGGGGGGTGCCGAGTTGGATTTGAAGGGCAACCCAAGTCCGGTTGAACCAGCGAGCTTTGCATGATCATTCTCGATACCAATGTGGTGTCAGAACCTCTGAAGCGCGAGCCCAATGCAACGGTGCTGGATTGGCTTAACGCCCAAGAGCCGCAAACGCTGTATCTGACGACTGTAAATCTGGCCGAATTGCTCGCCGGGGTTGAAGTCTTGCCCGCAGGTCGCAGACGGGATGCGTTGCGGCAAGCGCTCACGGCCCAACTGGAGCCGCTTTTTGAGGGACGGATATTACCGTTCGACAACAAGGCAGCCGAAGCTTTCGCACGGGTGAATGCCAGCGTAGTGGTCAGTGGCAACACCATCAGTTTTGCCGATTGCGCCATTGCAGCCATCGCGCGGGCACACGGCTATTCGGTGGCCACACGCAATGTCCGCGATTTCAAAGGGACGGGGGTAGAGACTTTCGATCCTTGGGGGCTGGTAATTTAATTCTTAATTCGAGCCCGGCCCCTTTATTGCCTCAAGGCCCCGGTGTGCGTCGTCAAGGTTGCAAATCGTGCCAAATCGCCGCATACTCCAGCCCATGCCTTCCCGCCCGCTGCCGCCCGCGCTGGCCGCCGCCAATCTCAATGCCGGCCCGGCCGTCACGCCCATCGCCTTTGTCAATGCCATTGTGCAAGCCTACGCGCACCAGCAGCAGGACCCGGCACACGCACTGGCGCTGGCACAAATTGCGCCAGCATCCCTGGCTGACCCGCTGGCACGCATCACGGCCGCGCAGATGGAGCGCATCTCGGGCGCCGCCATGCAGGAGCTCGATGACGAGGCGCTGGGCTGGTTCAGCCGGCGCCTGCCTTGGGGCAGCTACGGCATGTTGGCGCGCGCCTCGATCAGCGCCCCCAGCCTGGGCCTGGCCTTGCAGCGCTGGTGCCGCCACCATGGGCTGCTGGCCGATGACATCCGCCTGCAACTGACGGTCACGGGCGACAGCGCCACCCTGAGGATCACCGAACAACGCGACCTGGGCACCCTGCGCGAGTTCTGCCTGGTCTCGGTGCTGCGCAACATCCACGGGCTGGCCTGCTGGCTGATCGACTCGCGCATCCCCCTGCAGGGCGCGCAGTTTCCGTTTGACGCTCCCGCACACCAGGATGTCTATGGCGTCCTGTTCTCCGGTCCGACGGCATTCAGCACGGGGCCGGCCGCCATCCGCTTCGATGCACGCTACCTGGCGCTGCCGCTGCGCCGCGACGAGGCGGCCCTGCAGCAGATGTTGCAGCGCGCGCTGCCCCTGACCGTGCTGCAATACCGGCGCGACCGCCTGCTGGTGCAGCGCGTGCGCCAGGCGCTGCTGAGCCAGTCGCAGCAAAGCCGCAACGCCGATGATCTGGCCGGGCTGCTCCAACTCTCGCCGCGCACCCTGCACCGCCAGCTCAAGGAAGAAGGCGCTTCGCTGCAGGCACTCAAGGACGAGGTGCGGCAAAGCCACGCGCTGGCACTGCTGCTGCGCACCTCGCGCCCGATCAAGCAGGTGGCGCAAGGGGCCGGCTTTCAGAACGAGAAGAGCTTTATCCGGGCCTTTCGCGGCTGGACCGGCACCTCGCCGGCCGAGTTCCGGCGCGCGGGGCTGCCAGCAAAGACGTGAGCCCCGCCGGGAGCGGATTCTCTGCTATTAATTTTGTGGATAACTTGACGGGCTGACCCTGAGCCCCGCCAGGCAAAGCCGGCACTGGCGCGCGCTTTGAGACAAACCACCTGGAGCCGGTCGTGACCGCCGGCACGCGCTTTGGCCGCCACCGCCATTTGCTCCACAGATTTTGTGGGTAACTTTGTGCACCAGCTCAGGGACAACCCGGCACACCCTTACTGGACGCGGGCTGCAACACGATGCCTTGAAAATAGGCAACTGGTATAAGTCGCCAATTCCGGGTCGATCAGAGACAAATTCATACCAGAAAAATGGGCAAGAAGGCCGCTGGCGGAAATTATTTCAAGTTAGTTTTACAAGAAAAAAGTCAACTTGCCCGCGCCAGCGCGGCAACATAATCTGCCCGGCAGCCATGCACAACTTCTGTGGACAACTTTGTGGACCACCCGGCTGGAAAGCCGCCAAAGCCAGCGTGGGCGCGGGTTGGGCAGCGAAGCCCAATAAACAGGCAGGCGTGGCCTCGGTTAGCGCCGTCTCGCCGAAAAGCTATACATTCGATAGCTTCAAACGCTTATTACACGAATACGAAGGGACTTCCCGCTTCCCGGTAACGGCATCAAGTGCCAAGATTGGGTTTGGAAGTCAATCTGCAACCTTTAGAAGGAGAA
>NZ_JAAFHA010000059.1 GCF_010365055.1 Rhodoferax sp. | reverse complement strand
GTGCTGTCCAGCCCCTTGAGCGTTTGCGCCGGCGGCAGGCCCTGCGCCCGCCGTGCGGGCCACCAGCCGCCCACCAGCGCGGCGACCAGCCCCAAGGCGCCATAGCCCAGCGCCGCCCAGCCGCTCCATTGCAAACGGGGTGAGACCCCGGCAAAAAACCCGCCGCCCAGGTCGCCGCCGAGCAGACGCAGCGCCAGCGCCGCTAGGGCCGTGCCCAAGGCAATACCGGCCGCGCTGCCGACCAGGCCCAGTGCCAGTGATTCCCACAACACCAACGCCAGCCGCTTGCGTGCGCTCAGGCCCAGCACCGCCAGCAAGGCAAACTGCTGCGCGCGCTTGGCCACGCTCAAGGACAACACCGAAAACACCAGGAAGGCCCCGGTGAACAGCGCAATCAAGGCTAGGACGCTGAGGTTGACGCGGTAGGCGCGCGACAGGTCCTGCGCTTGGGTTTGCGCGTCGCCGGGTGGGCTCAAGCTCAGGCCAGCGGGCCAGTCCGGGGCGCCCTGCAGCGTGCGCGCAAAGGCGATCGCATCTACGCCCGCTTGCAGCCTCAGGTCGACCCGCGTGAGCTGCCCCTGCTTGCCAAACAGCTCCTGCGCGGCGCCAATGTCCATCACCGCCAGCGCGGCACCGCCGGCGCGCACCTTCCCCGCCACCGTGACGGTGTGCATCTGCAGGCCGCTTTGCAGGCGCAACAGTGCCCCCGGCGCGAGCTTTTGCGCCGCGGCATTCAAGAACACTGTGTCGGGGGCAAACAGCGCCAGCCGGTCGGTGGCTTTTGACGGCAGCGGCATCAGGTCCGGCGCCACAAACGGCACCACCAGTGCGTCGATGCCCACCACGCGCACGGCGGCGCGGCGCCCGTCAGGCGCCAGGGCATAGCTGCCCAGCTCCAGCACCGGGCTGGCGAGCTGGACCTGGGGGTGGCGTGAGACCCGGGTAAACAGCGTCTCGTCAAAACTGCCCTGCACGCTGCGCAACTCCAGGTCGGGCTGGCCGTTGACCGAGCGCACCGCCTGCGAGAACTCGTCCAGCGCCGAGGCGTTGATGAGTTGCACCGAAAACGCCAGCGCCACCCCCAGCATCACCGCCACTACGGCGGCGGCATTGCGCCAGGGGTGCTGGATCAGCTCCTGCCAGGAGAAGGTTTTCAGAAGGTCGAACATCAAGCAACGGGGAAAAAAGGAAGAGTCAGGATTAAGAAGGGCCAAGCCCGGCGTTATCAGGTCCGGTGTCATGGCGGGCATTTCTGGATTCATTCTAGGGTCCGGTGCCGGTTCAACCTTGTGGTGCGCTTCTTGACAACGCTCAAGCGCTCGGGCTTGGTCAGCTTGCAGAATCAGTCGCAGCGGATGGACGCCATGGCCAGCAACGAATTTGTCACACGCAGCAATACAGGGAGAAAAAAAATGGGGGAACGTTTAACCACTGGCGAGATTTGCACCCGCAACGTGACCATTGCTTTCAGGACCACGACCTTGCCGGGCGCGGCCCGCTTGATGCGGGAGAACCATGTCGGCTGCCTGGTCGTGGTGGACGAGGTTGGGGGCAAGCGCATTGTGGTGGGTGTGCTGACCGACCGCGATATCGTCACGGCGGTCATTGCGTCTGAGCTTGATCCTGCCACGCTGGGGGTGGAAGACGTGATGAGCACGGATCTGGTCACCGCGCGCGAGGACGACTCGTTGATTGACCTGATGCACACCATGCGCCGCAAGGGCGTGCGGCGCATTCCGGTGGTGGGCGGCCAGGACGAACTGATCGGGGTCGTCACGCTCGACGATGTGCTCGACGTGCTGGCGCAAGAACTGGGGCTGCTGGTGGCCACCATCGACAGCGAGGGCCAGCGCGAACGCCAGCTTCGAAAGAATGTAACTTAGAAGGGGCGGGGCTCGAATCAGCGTGCGACCGCTGGTGGCGCTAAGCCCGAGAGGCCAAGGCCATCAGCACCTGCTCTGGCATGCGCCGGGGGCGCAGACTGGCCGCCTGCACGCAGCCCACGCGAATGCGTCCTTGCGCCAGCAGCGTGTCACCGCGCCAGGCTTGTTGCTCCAGTTGCATTGACGCCTGCCCCTGCGCCACCACCTTGACCGTCACCTGGATCAGGTCGTCCAGTTTGGCCGACGCCAGGTAACGCAATTGCACATCAGCGACGACAAAGATGGCGCCGGTTTGCGCCTGCAAGGTGCTTTGTTCCACCCCCATGGCGCGCAGCCACTCGGTGCGGGCACGCTCGAAGTACTTGAGGTAATTGGCATAAAACACGACGCCGCCCGCGTCGGTGTCCTCCCAATAGACGCGCAGGGTGAAAGGATTGCAGAGTTCAGGCATGGCTGTCATTTCAAAAAAGGAGGCTGCTCGCCGCTACAGGCGCACCAGACCCTCTGCGCTCAGCCGCAGCACCCGGTCGGCCCGCGTGGCGGCGGCCTGCGAATGGGTGACCAGCACCAGCGAGGCGTGTTGTTGGTGGGCCTGTTCGATCAGGGCGTCCATCACCTTGGCGGCCGTGCTGGGGTCCAGGTTGCCGGTGGGCTCGTCGGCCAGCAGCAGCTTCGGAGCATGCACCAGCGCGCGGGCAATGGCCACGCGCTGCAACTGGCCGCCACTGAGTTGCTGCGGCAGGCGCTCGCCCAGGCCCCCCAAGCCCACCGCCGCCAGCATGGCCTGCACCCGGGCATCGTCGTGCTGGCCCAGCAGCATCAAGGGCAGCGCCACGTTTTGCGCCACATCCAGGTGCGGCAGCACGTGAAACGCCTGGAACACAAAACCGATTTTTTCACGCCGCAGGCGCGCCAGTTGGTCGTCGTCCAGCTGCCCCAGGTCAAGGCCATC
Source organism: Rhodoferax sp. (assembly GCF_010365055.1). GTDB lineage: Bacteria > Pseudomonadota > Gammaproteobacteria > Burkholderiales > Burkholderiaceae_C > Rhodoferax. The sequence continues at coordinate 21,728 of NZ_JAAFHA010000059.1, read as the reverse complement.
GAGAACGACTGAGCCGCTGTCCCACTGGTCCAGCCCGGCCAGACAGTTGAGCAGGGTCGACTTGCCAACGCCAGACTCCCCCACGATCGCCACAAACTCGCCGTCGGGCACGGTCAAAGACACCTTGGCAAACACCGGCACCGCACCGTAATGCTTGCTTAAATTGGAGACCACCAGACTCATGGTTGACCTTGCCGCTTGTTGCTGGCATTCACAAAGTCGCGCGCCAGCGCCAGCACCTGATCGAGCGCATCGGGCGCGTCACACGCCACCACGCGGCGCTCTGGCATGGAGCGCAGCCAGGTGATCTGGCGCTTGGCGAGCTGGCGCGTGGCGCAGATGCCCCGGTCGCGCAGCTCGCTCATCGGCCACAGACCATCGAGCGCCTGCCACGCTTGCCGGTAACCGACGCAGCGCATGGCGGGCAAATCAGCCTGCAGGTCGCCGCGCGCGCGCAGGGTGTGCACCTCGTCCACAAAGCCGGCCGCCAGCATGGCGTCAAAGCGCTCGGCAATGCGTTGGTGCAGCCAGGCCCGGTCTTGCGGTTCGAGTGAAATCAGCAAGCGCTCATTCGCCAGATAATTTATATCATTTAAGGCTATAGCCCCCGTCGTATCTTCGTGAGTAGCTGCCAATTTGGTAGTATGGAAGGACGACAGCGGTTGCCCCGACAGCCGGTAAACCTCCAAGGCCCGAGCAATCCGTTGTGAGTCCGCCGGGTGCAGTCGCTTGGCGGTCACCGGGTCCACCTCGGCCAGCGCGGCGTGCAGCGCGGGCCAGCCTTGTTCGGCTGCTTGCAGCGCAATCTCGGCGCGCGTGGCCGGGTCGGCTTTGGGCATCGGGTCCAGGCCTTCCAGCAGCGCCTTGAAGTACAGCATGGTGCCGCCCACCAAGAGCGGCAGTTTGCCGCGCGCCGTGATGTCGGCGATCAGGGCCTGGGCGTCGGCCACAAACTCGGCGGCGCTGTAGGCCTGCAGCGGGTCGCGGATGTTGATCAGGTGGTGCGGCACAGCCGCCAGCTCGTCGGCGCTGGGCTTGGCCGTGCCGATGTCCATGCCGCGGTACACCAGCGCCGAGTCGACGCTGATGATCTCCACCTCATGCACGCGCGCAATCGCCAGCGCCGCAGCGGTCTTGCCGGACGCGGTGGGGCCCGCAATGGCCAGGTGGCTTGGCGGGCGGGCCGGGCGCTCAGTGTTCATCATGTTGGCCTTGTCGTTGCACCAGCGTCCACGCCGCCAGCGCGATCAATACGCTCCAGAACCAGACGCCCAGCGCCAGCGGCATCACCGTGCCATCCATGTGGCCCCCAAGCCAGCCGCCCATGACAAAAGCGGCGATCATCATCAAGAATCCGTTCAAGGCGGAGGTCGCACCGGCCGCCTGCGGGAACGGCCCGACGGCGCCGCTCTGACTGCACGGCTGGTGCACCCCATGGCCGAGCATGAACAGGTACTGCGGCAGCATGATGGCCCAACCGTTGTGCAGCCCAGCCAGCGCCATGGCGCCCATCAGGCTGCCCCCGCTCAGCGACAGGCCACCTGCCAGCGCCACGGCGCGGCGCACGCCAAAACGCACCAGCCAGTAGCGGCACAAAAAAGTGCCCAGCAGATACGCCAGCGAATTGCTGAACATCAGCAGTCCGTAGGCGCTGGTGCGCCAGCCCAGCACCTGGATAAAGACGAAGGAGGACGCCGCCAAAAACGTGAACAAGCCGCCGTACGATGCCGCAGACAGCGCGGAGAACGCCACAAAGGTCGGGTTGCGCACAATCGCCAGCCAGGTACGCGCCAATGCGGCGGGGCGCAATGCTTTCAGGTTTTTTTGCGCCAGAGTCTCGGTAAAACGCCAGGCAATCAGTGCCAGGCAGACGGCACCGAAAACCGCGAGTGCCAGCAGCGCCACGCGCCAGCTGAACCAGCCTGCCAGCAAGCCGCCCAGTGGTGCACTCAGGCAGGCGATGACGCCCAGGCCACTCAAGCCCTTGGACATCACGTGCGCACCCTGCATCGGCGTGTACAGGTCACGCACGATGGCGCGCGCGCACATCACGCCCGCGCCCATGGCGGCGCCTTGCACCGTGCGCCAGACAATCAGCATGTCCATGCTGGGAGCGAGCGTGCTGGCAATCGACGCCAGCACATAGGCTGCCATGCCCAGCAGCAGAATCGGGCGCCGACCAAAGCGGTCCGACAGTGGCCCCCACACCAGTTGCGACAGACCAAACGCCAGTAGCAAGGCGCTCAGCGTGAGCTGCGCCTGCGCCATGGGCGCGCCAAAACCGACCGTGAGTGCTGGCAGGGCGGGCAGGTACAGATCGGTGGTGATGGGCTGCAGCCCCAGCAGCAAAGAGAGCAGCAAAATGACCAAGCCGGGCGGCATGGCGGCAACGGCAGGGGTGGCGGGTCGAGCAGGCATCGGGCTGAGCGTAGCAGATCAGCCTTGCCGTTATCGACTGTCGGGGCCGATTTAACACCCAAGAATCGACGTTCTGGCGTCAGCGCCAGAAGATGAACGACGCGGGGCAATCAGTGGAAAAAAGCACCTGAAAGGGAGCAGGCCACGAGAAAACGTGGTCTGTCCCTTATTCTTCTATTGGACTGTCAGTTTCTTGGCTTCCGTGGTCGCCTTTTTGGGCAGATCCAGGGACAACACGCCGTCTTCGTACTTGGCGATGGCCTTGCTTTCGTCCACGTCTTGCGCCAGCGTGAAGGAGCGGGAGACGGAGCCGTAGTAGCGCTCGCTGCGCAGCACTTTGCCGCCCTCGCCCTTGAATTCTTTTTCACCCTTGGTTTCGGCGTCAATTTGCACCAGGTTGCCGTCGATGCGCACGTTGATATCTTCTTTTTTTACGCCGGGCAGGTCGGCGCGGACCTTGTACATGCCCTCCTTCTCGACCACATCGACGCGGATGTCCAGATCGTCCAGCGTTCTGTCGGTGCGCATCGGTGCCACGAAGCGCCGCAGCATGGTGTCAAAAGGGTCGGTGAGGGCAGGTTCAAACAAGCGTAAGCTGGCCATGATGGTTCCTTTCAATAGAGGGTTGCACACGCGTGTGTGCGTCGCGCTCGCTCTGGCATCAGCCGGAAGGATTGCAACAAATCAAGGTTAGTCAGGGCACGGGTTGGTGATTTGATAAGTCGCAAGCGCGTTTGAGGTAATGCCCGCGTTGCTGGCCGGGTCGTTTAAGCTATACGCTCGTCCATGTAATACTTTGTAAATTTTTCGTGTCCGTTTCAGTAACTCGCCTGGCTATGACCTTGAAAAAATCATGATCGTCGTCCATCACATCTGCCCTGACTGAAGCCGCGCATGGAAACGCCTCTTTCTGAAGACACCGCTCGCAGGCTCGATATCGGCTATCGGCTGCTGTTTGAGAACAATCCGCTGCCGATGTGGGTTTATGACGTGCAAACACTGCGCATGCTGGCAGTCAACGATGCCGCCCTGGCGCAGTACGGGTACAGCAAGCAGGCGTTTGTCGGCTTGAGCGTACTCGATCTGCACCCGCCCGGCCAGGCGGCGCAAGCGCAGCAGCATTTGCAACTGGCGCCCGGCGCACCCGTCAACCAGAAGCTGTGGCAGCACCGGCTCGCCAATGGCGAGCTGATTGACGTCGAGGTGGTGACCGAGTACGTCGAGCTCGACGGCATCCAGGCGCGCCTGGCGCTGGTGCGCGACCTGACGGCGCAGCGGAGTTCCGAGCAGCAGGTGCGCGAGGAGCATCAGACGCTGTCCGCGGTGCTTGACTCGACCACCGACGCCATCATCAGCATCACGGTTGACGGTGAGATCAAGGTGTTCAACCCCGGCGCTGAGCGCATCTTCGGCTACAGCCGCGAGCAAATGCTGGGGCAAAACATGGCGCTGCTGCTGCCCGAGCGCTATCGGCTGGCGCATCCGCAGCAACTGCACTCATTTGCCGAATCCGGGGCGACCAGCCACATGATGGGCATGGGGATTGTGAAGGGCTTGCGCGCTGATGGCCAGGAGCTGGACCTGGAAGGCACGCTCTCCCAGGTGCACGTCCAACATGAGCGGCGGCTGATTGCCTGCCTGCGCGATGTCACCGAGCGTGCCCGTTCCGAAGCCCAATTTCAGCAGTCGCGCGCGCAGCTCTCGGAGCTGACGCAGCGGCTCATGACGCAGGAGAAAACGCTGGTCAAGCAGCTGGCCAAGGCGCTGCACGACCAACTCGGGCAGACCCTGGCCGCTGTTCGCATGGCGCATGAAACCATTCAGGCTCTGCAGCCCAAAGAGACGCCCGCGGCCGTTCAGCGGCAACAGGCGCAACTGGGCAAACTCATTGGCCAGTCGATCCACCAGGTCAGGCAGGTGCTGGTTGATTTGCGCCCGCCCTTGCTGGAGGACCAAGGGCTCATCGCCGCGCTGGACAATGAGTTGCGCAACCGTTCACTGACCCACCCCGAGATCGATTTCTCCATTGACGTGCCGCCCGAAACTGAGCCGATGCGTTGGCCGAGCGAGGTCGAATATGCCGCCTTCATGGTGGCCCGGGAGGCCTTGGAAAACGCCTTGCGCCACGCGAACGCGTCCACCATAGCGGTGCGTCTGGAAGGCACGGCCATGTCCTTGCACTTGCAGGTGTTGGATAACGGGGTTGGCATTGAGGTCGGCGCGACTGCGCCGATTGGCCACCTGGGGGTGTTCGGCATGCACGAGCGGGCGCAGGCGATCGGCGCGACGGTCACGGTGGGCGCGGCAGAAGGCCAGGGGGCGCGCGTGCGTTTCAGCTGGCAACCGGGCCCTGCTTCGCCATGGTGCGCCTCATGACCCGTATTTACCTAGTCGATGACCACCAGATCATGCGTGAAGGCTTGCGCGCCCTGCTCGAGGCTAAGGGCCACAAAGTGCTGGGCGAGTCGGCCGACCCGACCGAAGCGCTGGCCGACCTGCTGCGCCTGCGCCCGGACGTGCTGCTGCTGGACCTCAACCTGGGGGACCGCTCGGGCCTGGAGTTGCTGGCCGAGATGCAGCGACGGCACCTGCCGACCCGCTGCGTGGTGTTGACCATGTCCTCGCAGCCGCGCCAAGTGGCAGAGGCCCTGCGCATGGGGGCCAACGCCTATGTGCTCAAAGGCTCAGCGGCCAGCGATCTGATGAGCGCCATCGACGCTGCGGCGAGCGGCAAGAAGCATCTGGGTGCCGAAGTGGCCGACCTCGCGCTCCAGGTGTTCACGCTCAAGGACGAAGATCCATTAAGCACGCTGTCACCGCGTGAACAGCAGATCATCATCATGGTGGTCAAGGGCGCCTCCAGCTCCCAAATTGGCGTTCAACTGCACTTGTCACCCAAGACGGTTGCGACCTACCGCAGCCGCCTGATGGCCAAGCTTGGTGTGCGGGACGTCCCAAGCCTGGTACGGCTGGCAGTGCGTCACAAACTGATTGATGCCGACGAGTCAGCCAGCCGCCGCCGCCGCGTCACGGATGGGCGATAAAAGCAGCGAAAAAACAGCCGTCAATCCGGTTGCTCTGTTGCCTTTGCTGTCCACCGCTGCCTGCGCAAGGCGTCGATATCTCCCTACAGACGAGGCGTAAGGCGACGCTTACATTTGCCTCAGGGATTGGCTTAGACGCCCACCGGGCGCGGCCTCCGGCAAGAGGATAACTTGACATGATGAACGTTCAAACACTCCCGAGCGCGGCGCGCTGGAACCAGTCATTCAACCAACCTGCACTCAAGCTCGAGAGCGACGAACGCTGGTCGGACTTCCCTGAAGTGCTGAGCCTCTTGCGTTTTGACGGCAATTTGCAGGGGTTCAGTGACACGACCTTGTTCAGGCGCCGGCGTCTGAAGGCCGGCCAGACGGCCCTGTGCATGGGTCAGCCGTTTGAAGGACTTTATGTGGTTCGCCTGGGCGCGCTCAAGACATCCATGACGCATGTGGACGGCGCCGAGCATGTGCTGGCTTTCCCCATGAAGGGTGATCTGCTCGGCTTTGACGGCGTCTGCAAGAACAAGTACCTCAGTGAGGTGACGGCCTTGACCGACTGCGATCTGATCAAGATTCCCTCCAGTGAGCTGTTTACACCCGGGCGCAGTTGCAACGACATTGAACGCATGGCCTATTGGGCCATCAGCCGGGAGATTGTTCAGGAGCAGTCGGCCTATGCGTCCTACCATTCAACCAAGTCGGAAGCTCGCGTGGCGCGGTTTTTACGGATTCAGTCAGAACGCTTCAACACCATGGGCTACTCGCCCAATCGGTTCACCTTGCCGATGACGCGGCGCGACATCGGCAACCACCTGAACGTCACGCTGGAGACGGTGAGCCGTGCCTTCTCGGCCCTGGATCATCTGGGCATCATCGCGGTGGAACGGCGTGAAGTGAAAATCCTCTCGCTCGAAGCGCTGCGCAAATTTGAGCATTAGCCATCATGGCATCCAGCAACGTTGTGCCGTTGCAGAGGGACAGTTCCAAATTTGAGTCCATTCTGGTTGCGATCGATGGTTCGGCGCTTTCCATGGCGGCGGCACTCAAGGCTGTGGAGTTTGCGAAACGCCTGCAGGCCCGTCTTGTTGCCTTCAGCTCGATACCCGTTTACCAGTACCCGGTGTATGTGGGGGGCATTCCGTTTGAGTACCCGTCGGAGGCGGATTACGAGACGCAATGCCGCGCCATCGCGCAAAGGTATCTGGGCTTGGTAGCCGATGCGGGCACCGAGCAGGGCGTGCCCGTGCAGACGCGCATTGAATTCAATAGCAATACGGCACAAGCCATCGTGGAGGTCGCCCAGCGCGAGCGCTGCAACATGATCTTCATGGGTTCGCACGGGCGGGGCGGCTTGTCCCGCGCTTTTTTGGGCAGCGTCGCGCTCAAGACCCTGACGCAGGCCCATGTGCCAGTCATGGTGGACCACCCGACGGACGACGAAGTCGCTCAGGCGGAAGAATTGATGCGTCAAAACGCCATCGAGCCCTGATAAGGCGGTTTTCAAGATGGGGTGCCGGTTAGCATTGCGGCAACCGCCATCACCAGGAAAATACCTTGAGCAGAAGTGACAGAGAAGAAAACAAGTCGGTCGCGCTTTATTGGGACTTTGAGAACCTGCACGCCAGCTTGTGCGAGGAGCGCTTCGGTGAGGGCGCTTATAACAAGCCCGATGGCCGGTTCAAGGCGCAGGAGCCGCTGGTGGATGTGCAGGCGATTGTGGAACTGGCGGCCTCTTTTGGCCCGATTGCGATCAACCGGGCTTACTGCAACTGGCAGTATTTTGGCCGCTACCGCGACGCCCTGCTGCAGGGCGCGGTGGAATTGATTCAATTGTTTTCACCCGGTGCGTCGGCCAAAAACGGCGCCGACATCAAGCTCTGCCTGGATGCGGTGGAAGACATCAGCCGCTTTGGCCATATCGGCACCATCGTGATTGTGGGCGGCGACAGCGATTTCATGCCGGTGTCGCAAAAAATCAAGGCCGCCGGGCGCACGCTGATCGGCGTGGGCGCGCGCAAGTCGACCAACCGGCATTGGGCCAAGAGCTGCCATGAGTTCCGTTACTACGAAAACCTGGTGGAAGCGCCGTTGGCCCCTGAGGGATCGGCGCCGGATGTGCCAGTACCAAGCGCGCCGTCGGTGCCCGTGAATGCTGCCGCCGAGATCTTCAAGCGCGCCATTCGCCTGCTGGCCGAGACCCAGGGGGATGCCTGGGTCAACAAGGCGTCGATCTGGCACATGATCAAGCGGCTGGACCCGACGTTCGACACCAAGGACCATGGCTACGCCAGTTTCTCTGCCATGGTGAAGGCGCTGGAGGCGCTGGTCGAGATTCGCAAAGGCGACTTCGACCAGGTGCTGCGTCTGCGTTGAGGGCGGGCGCGTGGTGGGCGGCGCTGCCGTCAATCAGACGGAAAACGCATGGAACTGACAGGAACCGACTGGAAATCCGATGAAATTCAAGATGTCCGAAAACTCGCTGTATGCGGTCTTGCTGCGCTCCCCGTGGTGGCTCAGCCTGCTGGTGGTGGCCGTGATTGTGCTGGCCTCCGGTGCCCTGTTGCCTGCGGCCTATGTGCCGTTTGGCATGATGGGCGCGCTGCCGTTTCTGGGCATCGCGCTGGTGGCCGCCTGGCGCCAGCGCAATGCCCCCAACCCGGCGCGCGTGGCGGAGGTGCTCGGGCAAGCGGCCGTGATGTCGTGGCACGCCTTTTCTGCGCTGATCGAGGCGGCATTTCAGCGACAGGGTTTTGTCGTCACGCGGCTCCAGCAGCCGGGGGCGGATTTTCAGCTGGTCAAGGGCGATCGCATCACGCTGGTCAGCTGTAAGCGCTGGAAGGCGGCCAACACCGGCGTGCAGCCGCTGCAGGAGCTGGCAGCGGCCCAAGCGGCGCTGGGCGCCAGCGCCAGCACCTTCATCAGCCTGGCCCCAGTGAGCGACAGCGCGAAGCGTTTTGCCAAAGCAGGGGGCATCCATCTGACGAGCGTCAATGAACTGGCGCAGTTGCTCACGCCCTAGGGTGCTTGATTCAGGGGCTGGACTGCGCCTCTCATTTACCAATAATTTGTATTAGATTGGCTCGTAGCCCGCGTGGAATAAGCCTATATTGCTCCTAATAAAATAGCATTTCAGACCCAGCCCGACACCCGTCCGGCGTCGGATGCGCCTGTTGCTCTACTGCTTGGCACCCAGCGCCAGCGCTGCAGCCCGTGAGGCGGCCAAGCGCGCCGGATCGGGCGCGGCCTGCGTCGGCCAGCCGGCCAGGTGCTGCTGCGTGATGTCACACAGCGCGGTGATCCACTCGGGGTCGTCGTTGAGGCAGGGGATGAAATGAAATTCCTTGCCACCCGCCTGCAGGAAGGCGGCACGGCCTTCCATGTTGATTTCTTCCAGTGTCTCCAGGCAATCACTGGTGAAGGCCGGGCACACTACATCGACCCGCTTGACGCCCGCTTGGCCCATGGCGATCAGGCTCGGCTCGGTGTAGGGCTCCAGCCATTTGGCGCGGCCCAGGCGCGACTGAAAAGTGACCTTGAACTGCTCGGGCCGCAGGCCCAGTTGTTCGGCCAGCAGGCGCGCGGTCTTGCGGCACTCGCAGTGGTAGGGGTCGCCCAGGTGCAGGGTGCGCTCGGGCACGCCGTGGAAACTCATCACCAGCTGGTCCGGGCGGCCGTGACTCTTCCAGTAGCGCTGGATGCTCATCGCCAGCGCGGCAATGTAGCGGGGGTCGTCGTGGTAATGGTTGATGAATCTGAACTCGGGCAGGCTGCGCACCTGGCCGGCCCAGGCATAGACCGCATCAAACAGGCTGGCCGTCGTGGTGGCGGAGTATTGCGGGTAGGCCGGCAAAATCAGCACGCGCGTCGCGCCCGCGGCCTTGAGCGCATCGAGTTGCGAGGCAATCGAGGTGCTGCCATAGCGCATGGCGTAACGCACTTGCACCTGGTGGCCGCGCTGGCCCAGCCAGCCCGCAAGCAGCTTGGCCTGCTTTTCGGTCCAGACCTTGAGCGGCGAGCCCTCGGGCAGCCAGACGCTGGCGTACTTGGCGGCAGACTTGGCGGGGCGCACCCGAAGGATGATGCCGTGCAGGATCAGCAGCCACAAAAGGCGCGGGATCTCGACCACGCGCGGGTCGCTCAAAAACTCGCTTAAAAATCGCCGGACATCGCCGGTGCTGGGGCTGTCGGGGGTGCCGAGGTTGCAGTACAGCACCGCGGTGCGGGGCGCCTGGCCGTGGCTGAACGGGGGCTCGGGGGCGAAGGGGGAGAGTTTGAGGAAAGACATCGGCGCATTTTCGCGCAGTTCTTCCCGCGCGCCTTAGTCCAAGCCCTTGGTCAGGCGCCCAGGAGCTGGCGCAGCAGGCGCACCGCACTGGCGGGCGTCGTCAGAACGGGCAGATCAAGCGCCCGCTGCACGGCCGCTTGCGCGCGCGCCATGCTGAACTGGGCCAGCGCAATCACGTCGCAGCCCTGCTGCTGCAAGTGCAGCGCGGCCTCCACCACCAGCGCATCGTGCCTGTCAAGATCGCCGTGGTTGAGCGCCTCCAAAGCACCTGCAGCCAGGCAGGTCACCAGGTCGACATCAGGGGGGAATTCAGCGGGCATGGAGGCCAGCGTCGGGGCAAATGACGCGATCAGGCCAATGCGCCCGCCCGTCGTCACAGTCTCGGCCACCATCGCCTCGTTGGGTTTGAGCACGGGCATGTGAGGGCGCCTTGCCGCCACCGCCTCGATACATGGCCCAAAGGCAGAGCAGGTGAACAAGATGGCTTGCGCGCCTGTGCCTTCGGCATAAGCCGCCAGCGCTTCAATGCGCTGGTGTATGGCCGCATCAAGCCCGCGGCCGCTGCGCGCCAGGTCGGCTGACAGGCTGTCGTCGAGCAGGTTCATGCGCTCACAGTCGGGCCACGCGCGCAGCATTTCCTCGTTGATCGGCGCCACCGAGTGCGCCAGGGCATGAATCAGGGCAACCCGGGTCATGCGCTGGCCTGGCCACCCTGCGGGGTTTTGAGCCGCCCCGCGCGCCCGCGTTGCAGGGCAATGACCAGCAGCAACAGCGCCAGGGCGGGCACGAACAGCCACTCCTTGCTTGGCCGATCCGCCGGTATCTCAGCCGAGACGATGCGAAAGCCCTGCTCCATGCCCAATTTTTCGGCCCGGCTGCCAAAGCGCACCTGGGTAATCAACAGGTCGTTGCCTTGCGCCATCACGTTCACGCCGGCGCTGGCGAAACGTTCACGGAACGTGCCTTTGGGGCCTAGCGGCAATAACACGCCCTTGCGAATGTCCTTGCCATCCAGGTTGGTGCCCTCAATCCAGACGCGCTTGCCGGCATTGGCGGGCGCTTCCTCGACCAGCCGGCTGATTTGCGACGCCGGCACTTCGTTGAAAGGCGGGTAGACCATGTCCAACCAGTAGCCGGGGCGAAACAGCGTGAAGGTGACCAGCAGCAGGGCCACGCTCTCGTACCAGCGCGACTTCACCAAAAAGTGACCTTGCGTTGCCGCAGCAAACACCAGCATCGCCACCGTGGCGCTCACCACGGTCAAGATCAGGTGCAGCGGCCCGTCCAGCCCGATCAGCAGCAACTGGGTGTTGAAAATGAACAAAAAGGGCAGAACGGCGGTGCGCATGCTGTAGAAAAACGCGGTGATGCCAGCCTTGATGGGGTCGCAACGCGCAATGGCCGCCGCGGCGAATGACGCGAGCCCGACCGGCGGCGTCACGTCGGCCATCAGGCCAAAGTAGAAGACAAAGAGGTGCACCGCGATCAGTGGCACGATCAGGCCGCTCTGCGCGCCCAGTTCCACCACCACCGGCGCCATCAGCGTGGAGACCACGATGTAGTTGGCCGTGGTGGGCAGCCCCATGCCCAGAATCAGACTGATGACCGCCACCAGCACCAACATCAGCATCAGGTTGCCGCCCGACAACAGTTCGACCAGTTCGGTCATGACGAGCCCGATGCCGGTCAGCGACACGGTCCCCACAATGATGCCCGCTGCGGCTGTGGCCACGCCAATGCCGATCATGTTGCGCGCACCGGTGGACAGGCCGTCGATCAGGTCGGCAAAGCCCAGCTTGGCCGCCTGCCCCAGCCCGCCATGCCCACGGAAGGCGGCGATGATGGGCTTTTGCGTCAGCATGACGAAGATCATGAACATGGTGGCCCAGAAGGCCGACAGGCCGGGCGACATCTGCTCGACCATCAGGCACCAGATCAGCACCACCACGGCCAGCAGATAATGCAGGCCGGATTTGACGGTAGGACCGGTCTCGGGCAGCTCGAATACCGGCGCTTCGGGGTCGTCTAGCTCCAGTTCGGGCTGCTTGGCGCCAAACCACAGCAAGCCCACATAAGCGGCCAGCAAGCCTGCGCCCACGGGCCAGACGGCGGCGTCGCCCATGACCGTCTTGATCCAGCCAATGCCCCAGTACACCACACCCGACAGCACGACAAAACCAGCCAACGTCAGTCCCATTGACAGCCAGCGTGAGCCGGCCGAGCCGATGTTGCGCCGTGGCAGGCCGACCATGTTCGCCTTGAGTGCCTCCAGGTGGACGATGTAGAGCAAGGCGATGTAGGAGATGATGGCCGGCAGGAAAGCGTGCTTCATGACCTCGATGTAGGGAATGCCCACATACTCCACCATCAGAAAGGCCGCCGCACCCATCACCGGCGGCATCAGCTGCCCGTTGACCGAGCTTGATACCTCGACCGCCGCAGCCTGATCCGGGCGGTAGCCCACACGCTTCATCAGCGGAATGGTGAAGGTGCCCGTGGTCACCACGTTGGCGATCGACGAGCCGGAAATGATGCCCGTGGCCGCCGACGACAGCACCGCCGCTTTGGCCGGGCCGCCGCGCATGTGGCCGAGCAGGGCAAAGGCCGATTTGATGAAATAGTTGCCCGCGCCGGCCTTGTCCAGCAGCGAGCCAAACAACACGAATAAAAATATGAAACTGCTGGAAACGCCCAGCGCCACGCCAAAGACGCCCTCGGTGGTGAGCCACTGGTGGCTCATGGCGCGGTTCAGCGAGAAGCCGCGGTGGGCAATCATGTCGGGCATGTAGGGCCCGCCAAAGGTGTAGCCCAAGAAGACGAGTGCCACGATCACCATCGGCAAGCCCAGCACCCGGCGTGTGGCCTCCAGCAACAGGACGATACCGACGAGCGCGGTGTAGACGTCCATCGGCGTGGGTTGACCCGGGCGTGTGGCCAGTTCGCGGTAAAAAATAAACAAATAGGACGCACAGAACGTGCCCACAATCGCAAAAATCCAGTCCGTCACCGGCACATGGGCGCTGGGTGAGCGCTTGAAGGCAGGGTACGACATGAAGGACAAAAACACGGCAAACGACAAATGGATGGCGCGGGTTTCGGTGTCGTTGAAAACCAGCACGCCCAGGCTGAAGGGCAAGGGCGAGGCAATCCACAACTGAAACAGCGACCAGGCCAAGGCGATATACAGCAAGAACCTTTTCATCAACGGGCCGGGTGTGCGTGCGCCGGTGTCGTTGTCGGCGACGAACTTGTTGACGTCGATCTCGGGCGCCGCGCCGGGTGCAGGGGTTGATTTCATGCTGAGCTCTTGCAGGGGTTTTGTTTAACAAAAAAGCCCTGACAGGTCAGAGCTTTTTGGGGTTTGAGTCAGTGCGACTTCAACGGGTCTGGATTACATCCAGCCTTTTTCCTTGTAGTACTTCACTGCACCGGGGTGCAAGGGGGCTGACAAGCCGTCTTTGATCATGCTTTTGGGATCAAGTGCGCCAAACGCCGGATGCAGTTTCTTGAACTCTTCAAAGTTTTCAAACACCGCCTTGGTCAAGGTGTAAACCGCGTCATCAGACACTTTGGCCGATGCCACAAACGATGCCAGCACCCCATAGGTCGGTGTGGGGTTAGGGTGACCTGCGTACAGACCGCCGGGAATGTTCACCTTGGCGTAGTAACTGTTGGCTTTGACCAGCTTGTCAACGGCGGGGCCTGTCAAAGGTACCAGCTTGGCACCGCAGGTGGTGATGGGGTCCTGAATATTGGCAGACGGGTGGCCCACACCATAGAAAAAGCCGTCAATCTTGTTGTCGCACAAGGCCGCACCGTGCTCATCGGCCTTGAGTTCGGCAGCCAGGCCAAAGTCAGTGGTTTTCCAGCCCATGGCAACCAGCAGCTCGTCCATGGCCGCGCGGCTGCCAGAGCCGGGGTTGCCCACGTTCATGCGCTTGCCCTTGAAGTCTTCGAATTTGGCAATGTTGGCTTCTTTGCGCGACAGCGCGGTGAAGGGCTCGGGGTGAATTGAAAACACGGCGCGCAAGTCACTGTGCTTGCCGTCTTTTTCAAATTGTTTGGTCCCGTGGACGGCGTTGTATTGAACGTCTGACTGGGCCACCCCAAAATCAAGCTCGCCGGCCTTGATGGTGTTGATGTTCACCACCGAACCGCCGGTGGACTCCACCGAGCAACGAAAACCGTGCTTGCTCCGGTCTTTGTTGACCAAGCGGCAAATGGCACCGCCAGCAGCGTAATACACACCGGTGACACCACCGGTGCCGATGGTCATGAACTTTTGTTGCGCCTGAGCCACGCTCAGCGGGGCAGACAGGGCCAGGGCGGCGGCCACCAGGGTGAGGCCGGAGGTGGAAGATTTCAGGAAGGTTTTCAAGTTGACTCCTTTGTAGGTCGGATTAAACAGGCTCATGCCTTGGGGAAACTTCGTCGGACGCCGTTAATTATTAAAGCGCATCTTTTAAAACACTTTTCTCCTTTGGAGAGGATAACCCCGTCCTCTGGGTGGGCACGCCGCAATTTACCATGCGCTGCCAAACGCTCATGCCACATTCATTTCTCTTATGCAGAAATTCTGCATTCAATGATGACAAGATGCAATCGCGGTGTTCAGCGCCCGGCCAAGCAGAGATACGATTTTTGTCAATTCGTCCTCGCTGGTTATAAAGGCCGGCGCCAGCAGGATATGGTCGCCGCAACGACCATCGACCGTCCCACCCATCGGGTACACCATCAGACCCAGCGCCATCGCCTCGCGTTTGACGCGGGCGTGCAGCTTGAGTTTTGGCTCGAACCACTGTTTGCTGGACCGATCGGTCACCAGTTCCAAGCCCCAGAACAAACCCCGTCCGCGTATATCGCCGACATGGGGGTGCGCGGCAAAGGCCTGTTGCAGCAGACCCTGCAGCGTACGGCCGCGTGCCTGCACCTGCGCGACCAGGCCGTCGCGCTGGATCACCCGCTGCACCGCCAGCGCAGCCGCGCAGGCGACGGCGTGGCCCAGGTAGGTGTGGCCGTGCTGGAACAAGCCGCTGCCTTTGCTGAACACGTCGACTATTTTTTTCTGAGCCAGTACCGCCCCGATCGGCTGGTAGCCACCACCCAGCCCTTTGGCAATGGTAAGCAGATCCGGCACCACGCCCTCCTGCTCACAAGCATGCAGCGTGCCGGTGCGGCCCATGCCGCACATGACTTCGTCCAGGATCAGCAGAATGCCGTGGCGGTCACACAGCTCACGAATGGCCTTGAAATAGCCCGGCACGGGTGGCAGGACGCCCGCGGTGGCGCCACCCACCGTTTCCGCCACAAAAGCCAGCACGTTTTCCGGCCCGAGCCGCTCACAGGTCTGCGCCAACTCATTCACCAGGCGCTGGCCGTAGGCTTCGGGCGTCTCGTCGGGCGACCGGTCGCGGTACTCGTAGCAAGGTGCCACATGGGCGACATCCATCAGCAAGGGCTGAAACTGGGCCCGGCGCCATTCATTGCCACCGACCGCCAGAGCACCCAGGGTGTTGCCGTGGTAGCTCTGGCGCCGGGCCACAAAATGGCGGCGCTGCGGCTGGCCGATCTCGACGAAATACTGGCGCGCCATCTTGAGCGCCGCTTCCACCGCCTCCGAGCCGCCGCTGACAAAGTAGACGTGGCTCATGCCGCTTGGAGCCGATTCGATCAGCAGGTCGGCCAGTTCCTCCGCCACGTCGGTGGTGAAGAAGCTGGTGTGGGCATAGGCCAGCCGGTCGATCTGCGCATGCATGGCCGCCACCACCTCCGGGTGGCCGTGGCCCAGGCAAGACACCGCGGCGCCACCGCAGGCGTCCAGGTAAGTGTTGCCGCTGGCGTCCAGCAGGGTGATGCCCTGGCCTGACACCGCAACCGGCAAGTTGTGGTGCAACTGGCGGTGAAACACGTGGGTGGTGTCGGGGTTGAATGGGGTTGAGGCGGGTGTGTTCATGAGGGTCTCAGTCAAGAAGGGGTGAAGAGAAAGACGCGGTTGTCATACCTGCGCCGTCGGCTTTTTTTCCCAGTAGGCGTGGGCCGCCTGCAGGGCGTGCTGGCGCTGGGCCAGGCGCTGCACCACGGGCGCGCCGCCTTGCTCGGCGACACAGGCGATCAGCGTTTCAGCCAGGGCCAGCGCGCCGGTCATGGAGTGAAAGAAGGCGGGCGACGCGGTGTCAAAAAACAAGGACTGCTGGGCCAGCCGCGCCAGGGGCGACAAATTGCCGTCGGTGAGTGCCAGCACGTGCACGCTGCGGGCGCGGGCCTGCTGCGCGGCCTGCACAATCTGGCGCGTGTAGGGTGCCTGGCTTACCACCACCAGCAGGTCGCCCGGCCCCAGCGCCAAGACCTGGTCGGCCGAGGCACCGCCCACATCCGTAGCCAGCCGGGTGTTGGCGCGCAGCCAGTCGCAGGTGTAGTGCAGGTGGTAGGCAATGCCGAAGCTGGCACGCAAGCCCAGGAACAGCAGCTCGCGCGCATCCAAAATGGATTGGGCCGCCGCCTGCAACTGTTGCGCGGTGTTGCGCGTACGCACCGAGTTCAGGTTGTCCACTTGCGCCTGCGCCAAATGGTCAAGGGGCGCCGGGGCCAGGTCGTGGTCGGAGGCGCTGGCGCGCGCGGCGGTGCGCCCCACCGACTCGGCAAACGCCAGCATCGATGGCCGGCGCATCGCCTCGAAGCTGTCCAGCCCCAAAGCCCGGCTCAGGCGCGTCATGGTGGCGGGCGACACACTCGCCGCCTGCGCCGATTGACGCATCGACTGCAGGCCCAACTCGGCCGGATGCGCCTGCACCCAGCGGGCGGCACGCTGCAGTTCAGGGCTCAGGCGGTCAAAGTGGCTGTCGAGCAAGTGGCTGAGTTGGCGGTAAGGCAAAATAACGTAATGAAACAATTAATCAAGTTTGATAATAGTGAAACATTTGTTTCATGTCCAGCCTGAATTTCTTTTGTTGACAACACCACCCCATGGATAATCCAAACATGAACACATTACCCCCCCTGCCTTGTTACCTCAATGGCGAGTTCACCGAACTCCCCAACGCCAAGATCAGCGTCATGGATCGCGGCTTCATCTTTGGCGACGGTATCTATGAGGTGGTGCCGGTGTATGGCGGCCAGCTGTTCCGCTTTGACAAGCACATGGCCCGGCTCGACCGCAGCCTGAAAGAGGTGCGCATTGCCAACCCTTTGACGCCGGCTCAATGGGCGGAAATTGCCCATAAATTAATAGCTTCTCACGCCCATTCCACGGGGGCTAGCGCTGAGAACATCGATCAACTGATCTACATTCAGATCACCCGCGGTGTCGCCCTGCGCGACCATGTCATGCCGACCGACATCACGCCCACCGTGTTCGTCATGATCAACACGATGAAGCTGCCGAGCGAGGCGCAGCGCAGCCAGGGCGTGGCCTGCGTGACGGCCGATGACTTCCGCTGGGAAAAAGCCCACATCAAGAGCACCAGCCTGCTGGGCGCGGTGCTGGCGCGCCAGATCAGTTATGACGCCGGCGCGGTCGAGACCATCATGTTCCGCGATGGTTTTTTAAGCGAAGCGGCGGCCAGCAACGTCTGGGTTGTCAAAGACGGCAAGGTGCTGGGCACGCCCAAGGACCATCTGGTGCTCGAGGGCATTCGTTACGGCTTGATTGAAGACATCTGCCGCGCCCGCGGCATCCCGTTTGAGCTGCGCCGCCTGAGCCGTGAAGAAGTCAAAAACGCCGACGAAGTGCTGCTGTCGTCTGCCACCAAAGAGGTGCTGCCGGTGACCCTGCTGGACGGTCAGCCAGTCGGCTCGGGCAAGCCCGGTCCCGTCTATGCGCAACTGTATGCGGGCTATAGCGAAGCCAAGGCGAAGTCGCGGTAAGCGTTGACCTCCTGACATCGCCAGGGCGTCATTCCAAAGTCTCAATTGGCCGGTGGCGATGGCAGGGCTGGTGCCGGACTGAGCGTCAGCGTGCTGTGGGTATGGGCGGCGACATCCGCTTCGCTCAAGTGCTGCGACAGGTAGCCCCCGGCAATGAAGATCAGCGCCTGGTCGTGGTAATGCGCATCAAAGAGCACGCCACTTTGGCCCACCGGGTTGATGCCGACGGCTTGGCCGGGCGAGGCAAAGTCGATGACGCGCCGGGTTGACGGACCGTAGCTCACGGCCCACGGCGCCGGGCCCAGCGGGCTCGACAGGTTGTTGGGCACCTCATGCCCACCCGGCGCCGGGAAAGGCCCCACGTTGAACAGCCAGTTCAGCGGTTTCTGGTCCGCCAGCGGGTGGCCGTGCGTCAAGGTGTGGGCATTGCCCCAGCCCCAGTCGGTGGCTTCTTTGCCCAGCGTCTTTTGCAGGTGCTCGATGGTGGCGCGCCAGGCCAGTTTGACGGTATCAGCGCGCGCTTCTCGCACGGGCGTGCTGATGTTGTCCCACCAGGGGGAATTGGCATCTTCAACCAGCCGGGGCAGGGCCGTGTCGAGCGCGCGCGTGTTGAGCAAGTTGTTGAACTGCACCTCGCCCATCTCGTCGGCGAAGGCTGCGCGCGTGAGTTCATAGAGCAACTGGTTGAAAACGGTGGGCGTGATGCTGCCGAGTTCGTAGCTGCCGTCCCAGCCGGCCAGGCTCTCCAGCATGGCCCGCTCGACCGGCACCGTGATGAAGGAATTAAAAATGGGCAGCAAGGGCGCCAACACGCGCGGCGCGTAGCCGGTTCGGGTGTCGAGTTGCAGGGTCTGGCTGGTCTTGCTGTCCCAGCGCACGCTGTCGTCGCCCAGCGACTCATCGAGTCGCTGGGCGCGGTCGGCCAGGTTGTAATAGCCCGCCACCGGAACCCCGCTCTTGGGTTTGGGCTGGTGGTTGGCCGACACGATGTAGCCGCGCGGCGGGTTTTCTTCTTGCGGGTTGTCGCTGAAGCGGTAAAAACCCAATTTGTCCGCCGCCGCGGTGCTGCCATCCAGGATAAAGCTGGGGTTGACGCCCTCGGGGCGGATCGGCAGCTGGGCCGCCGCCCACCAGCCGATGTCGCCGCTGGCGCTGGCCCACACCACGTTCAGGCCGGGTGCGTGGATCTGGCTGGCCGCGCTGCGTGCTTTCTCCAGTGTGTTGGCGCGGTTGAGCTCATAAAAGGCGTCAAGAATCGGGTTCTCGGTTTCCAGAAACGCCCACCACATGGCGACCGGCGTCTTGCCCAGACTGTCCTTGAAGGCGTCGGTAATGATCGGGCCGTGTGGTGAGCGGCGCAAGGTTAGTTTTACCGGCTCGCCGCCCTTGACCAGAATGGTCTCAACGCGGCTTTGCAGAAAGACCCAGCGGCCCTGGTACCAGACCTGGTTCGGATTTTCCGGGTTGACTTTCTCGGCGATCAGATCGAGATCATCGTTCTGGAACATGGTCAGGCTCCAGCCAAATTGCGAGTTGTGGCCCAGCAGCGCGCTTGGGGTGAGGGCCTGATGGTGGCCATAGAGCTCGAAACCGGGCATGGCGAGATGGGCCTCGTACCAGACCGAGGGCGCCGAGTAGCCGATGTGCGGGTCGCCTGCCAGCAGGGGTTTGCCGCTGGCGGTGCGGCTGCCAGACACCGCCCAGGCATTGCTGCCCTCGAAGGGCGGCACGCCGGCCAGTGCCAGCGCCTGCCCGCTGAGTTGCGCCAGTTGGCCCAATGTCTGCCAGTCGCCGGGACCCAAGGCCGCGCTCAAGCTGGCGGGCGCGCCGGGGCTGATCACGCCTTGCGGGTTCCAGTCGAGGTCAAAGACCGTCAAATAGCGCTCGCCGAGTTTGTCGCGCACGAAGGACAGGGCCGGTTCGGTGCGAAACGCAGCGGCAAAGCTGTAAGCCAGATAGCCCGACACGGCCAGCGTGTCCTCTGGGGTAAAGGGCCGCTTGGGGATTTTCAGCAGGTCAAACTCCAGCGGGGCCGGGTGCGTGGCCTGGAACTGGTTGATGCCGTCCAGGTAGGCCAGCAAGGCCTTGCTGGCGGGGCTTTGCAGGTCCATTTTGGCGGCAGCTTCCTGCGCGTGGGCACGGATGCCCAGGGTGCGAAACAGGCGGTCGGTGTCCACCAGCTTGGGCCCGAACACCTCGGCCAACTCACCTTGCGCCAGGCGGCGCACCATCTCCATTTGAAACAGGCGGTCCTGCGCATGGACAAAACCCAGGGTGCGGTACAGGTCGGCTTCGTTTTCGGCCCAGATGTGCGGCACGCCGCGCTCGTCATAGCGCACGCTGACCGGGGCGATCAGGTTCGCCATGGCCACGGCGCCCGCGCGCTGCGGCTGCTTGCTGTGCAGGTACCAGGCGGCGAGCCCGCCCGCTGCGGCGATGAGCACGGTCAGCAACAGGGCGACAATTTTCAGAGGGCGTTTCATGGGGCTGGCGTTTGGGAGGGTGATGCCTGACACATCATAAAGGTCGGCTCGATCAGGCCAGCGCCGCGGCCACCGCTGCCATGCCACTGCGCACGGCGCCTTCCAGCGTGGCCGGGTAGGGGCCGGCCACATAGTCGCCGCAGGCGAACAGTCCGGGGGCGATGCGCAGGGCAGGGCGCTGCAGCGCCGGTGTGCAGGCAAAGGTGGCGCGTTTTTCCACGATGGTTTGCACCACCTGCAACTGCAGGCCGAGTTGCTGTTGCGCCTGCTCTAGCACTTGCGCCTGCAGGGTGACGCGCTCGCTCTTACTGGCGCTGATCACAAAGGCCAGCAGACCGCGGGGGGCCCCCAACTGGCCGCGGTCGAACACAAACTGGGCCGGGGCGCTGGTGCTGCTGCGCAGGGTCAGCATCGGCTCGGGCAGCTTGGCGCCAGCGCCCCATGCATAGACGGTAGCGATGGCTTCGAACTGCAGGCTCTGGCAGGTCTGGGTCCAGCACCGGATTTCGGCAGCTATTGAATCAGGAGCTTCTTTCGCTGTACTGGCCAGGGCCCGGGCCGATTCTGATGCTGAAGTCGCGAAAATAACCGCGTCAAACAAGGCGCTTGGCAGTGACCCGCCGTGCAGCCGCCACTGTGCGCCTTGGGGCTGAACCGCATCGACCCGCGCGCCCAGATGCGGCTGGGCACCGCGCTGCGTGAGCCAGTGGGCGGCGGCGTCGGGAAACAGATGGGAGAGATCAAGCCGCGGCAGCAGCAGCTTTGATCCCCCCTGCACGCCAAACAAGGCGTCCTGCATGATGCGCAGAAACACCCGGGCACTGGCCCGATCCGCCGGGGTGTTGAGGGCCGAGACGCACAGCGGCTCAATCAGTTCAGCCATCACGCGCGGGCTTAACGCCTGACAGAGTTGGGCGACGCTGCTGTGGGCGTCGCACTGGAAGCGCGCCAGTTGCCACCCCGTGGCCACGCGCAGCAAGGACCATTTGTCGCGGATGCTCCAGCCACGGGCGCGCACGATGCCGGCCAAGGCGTCCAGCGGCGTCGGCCAGGACGGGAAGCGCACGCCCCGGCCGTCAGGGAACAGCAGGGTCATGGGAAATTGCAGCAGGGCGGTTGATGGGTCGACCCCGACCAGGCGCATGAGGCGCAGCGTCTCGGTGTAGGCGCCGATCAGGATGTGCTGGCCGTTGTCCAGCGTGACGGGGCTGCCGTCGGGCAAGGTGCTGTTGACGGCCCTGGCCCGTCCGCCGACGGCGTGAGCGGCTTCAAAAATGCTGACTTGGTGACCGGCCTGGGTGGCTGTCACTGCAGCGGCCAAGCCGGCCCAGCCGGCGCCGATGATGGCGAGCTTCATGGGCTGCGGCTCCGGTTGGGTGAGGGTGAGCCTGCTGGCGGCGAAACTGCATTTTTCTGAATGTTTTTGACCTCTAGCCCGCGTGCTATATGCCTTGTATGCTCAGTTTTTTGTAGTTCTGATTGAGCGCCATGGCTAACAGGGCTTGACTTGTCAACTTGGCTATCAACTGCGTTCTTATTTCTTTTGCGTTGTATCCCCCCCCTCACCCCAACCCTCTCCACCCCCGCCGGGGCGGAAAGGGAGCTAACAGCCACATTTGGCCGTGTCTTTGAAGGTGG
>NZ_JAAFHA010000058.1 GCF_010365055.1 Rhodoferax sp. | reverse complement strand
GGTCATGGGCTTATCCCTTGGTTCTTGTTGGCTTAGTTTTGGTGCCTCAAGGCAGGCACAGCTTTTGCACCGCGCCCAGCAACTGCTCGGGCTTAAACGGCTTGACCACCCAGGCCTTCGCGCCCGCAGCCTGGCCTTCGCGCTTTTTGGACTCTTCAGACTCGGTGGTGAGCATGATGATGGGCGTGAATTTATACGCAGGCAGCTGCTTGACCGCTTTGACAAAGCTGATGCCGTCCATGACCGGCATGTTCACGTCGCTGATGATCAGATGCACCTTCTGGCCGGTGAGCTTGTTCAAGGCATCCTGGCCGTCGCGCCCCTCCAGCACCGCGTAGCCGGCACCCTTGAGCGCAATGCCGACTACCATCCGCATCGAAGATGAATCGTCAACGATCATGATTGTTTTGGCCATGGTGTTTTCCTAGAAAAAAGTGATTTCGTCGTCAGACTTGGCTTGCACCTTGCCGCCTGAATGGATGATGTGTTGGTCCGCCATGACGTAGGTGCTCTTGAGTTCGGTGAGCAAGGCATGTGGATCCAGGGGCAACAGTTCGCGGCTCTCGCCGTGCGCTTGCGACTGCTGCTGCAGAAAGTCGGGCAGCTGCTCGATGTTGGTTCGGACGTGCGTCATGATCTGGCTGACGCGGTCTTGAAACTGCAGTTGCACCAGGGCCTCACCGATTTCCATCTTGATGCCAAGGCTCTCGTCCTTGAGCAGGGCGCTGGAGCGTTGCAGCGCGTCGGTAACGTCCCTGAACTCGCCCAGCACCCGTCCAATGGCGGCCTCGGTGCTGCGTGCCCGGCCGTCGCGCTGCTTGACAGCGTCTTGCACCACGTTGCAGGTGTCCACAATGGCGGCGCTGATGACGCCGACCTTCTCAGCAATGCGCCGGCCGGTGTCGCCCGACTGGGTGGAGAGCATGCGAAACTCCTTGGCCACCACCGCAAAGCCGCGCCCGAGGTCGCCGGCGCGCGCGGCCTCAATGGCCGCATTGAGCGAGAGCAGGTTGGACTGCTGCGCGATCTTGGCCACGTCCAAGGCCATGTCTTGCAGTTCCACAATAAAGCCGTCCAGACCCTGCACTTTCTCGAGCATGCTCACCATGCTGCTCATGGCCGTCTTTTGCGCCGTAATCACCGCGCCGAGCTCCTGTTCGCTGCGGGCGAACACCGCCACCAGCGCGTTGTCGCCGCTGTCGATGTTTTGGGTTTCCAGGTTGGCGGTGTGCACGGCTTCATCGAGCTTGTCGACAATGCCGGCAAAGCGCTCGGACAGCGCAGCAATGGCACTTTCCATTTGCGCGCGAGACGACTCAATGTGCCCGCTCCACACCGGCGCCACCTGCGCGCCAAATTCTTGTTGCGCGGCCAGGTAGCGCTCAACTGACTGAGTCCAGGCGCGTTGCTGGGCGGCATGCCTGAGCCCCAGCGCCAGGCCAGCAAGCGCCAGCAAGAGCGCCAGGCCAGCGCCGAGCCAGCTCAAGCCGCCCGCCAGCGGCACGGCCATGGCGCCCGCCAGCCCCAGGGCCGCGGGGAGAAGCAGGGGGAGCCTGCGGTTCATGCTTTGCCTGCGGTGCTTTGCGCGCCGCCAGCGGCGACCATGCGGGCCATGAGCGGCAGCAAGTCAAGCACAAAGTCGGCCTTTCCGACAAAGCCCAAAACGCACAGTTCCTGAGCCGCCAGGCGGTACGGCGCGTTGTCGTGCATGGACAAGAAAATAATTTGCGGCGGCTGCGGCCAGCTTTGCATGATCGCGGCCACCTCCAGCCCGTTCATGCCGGGCATCATGATGTCGAGCAACACCAGGTCGGGCTGCAGTTGGGTCGCCTGCGCGAGGGCCTCGTGGCCGTCATGCGCTTGGGCCACCACCTGAGCGTCTGGCAGCGTGGCAAGGTACTTGCTTACTGCCGCCAGAAAGGTCGGGTTGTCGTCCACCAGCAGTATCTTGATCATGTGCCTGACTCTAGGCGCAACGGCGCGCCGGTGACATCAGGCTGATACCCTAGTGGGGCGGGGGAAACACCTGATGCGCTGGCGAACAGGCTAAAGGCTCAGGCTGCTGGCGTGGGCGGCTCGGCTCTGTGGATTTCAAAGGTGACTGCAAATGCCGCGCCTGGGCCAGGCTCGATTTGCAGGGTGCCGTCGATCTGGCGCGCCAGGTCACCCACCAGTTGCAGGCCCAGCGACTGGCTGCGGCGGGACTCAAAGTCTGCGGCTAAGCCGACACCGGTGTCGCTCACGCGCAAGAGCCATTGATCACCTGGCCCCAGTGCGCGCAATTCAATGCGAATGTCGCCGCCGCGCCCCTCAGGGAAACCGTGCTTGAGGCAGTTGCTCAGGAGCTCGTTGACCAGCAGGCCGCAGGGCGTGGCCTGGTCCAGGCTGATCTGCACACTCGCCAACTCCAGTTGCAGCCGCACCATGGCGCTGCTTTGCGCCCGAAAGGCCTGCCGGGCCAGGTGGCCGAGGTAAGCCCCAAGGTCCACCGACGCGAAGGTGCCAGAGCGGTACAGCGACTCGTGCAACAGCGCCATGGCGCGAATGCGGCCCTGCATTTCGGCGAGCACGCAACGCGTGTCGCTCTCGCTGCTGCGCCCGGCCTCCAGGCGCAACAGGCTGGTGATGACCTGCAGGTTGTTTTTGACGCGGTGGTGAACTTCGTTGAGTAGCGCGACTTTGTCACGCAAGGAGTCTTGCAGCGCTTGCTCGGTGCGCTTGCGCTCGGTGATGTCTTGCTTGAGCGCCACGTAGTGGGCGGTGTTGCCATGGTCGAGCACCGGCGCAATGACCGCGTGTTCTACGTACAAATCGCCGCCTTTTTTGCGGTTAATGAACTCACCGCACCAGACTTCGCCTGCGGTGAGGGTCTGCCACAGACTCTGGTAGACCTCGGGCGCGGTCAAACCCGAAGCCAACAGGCGCGGGTTTTGCCCATAGAGTTCCTCACGGGTGTAGCCGTTGCTCTGCGTGGTCCAGGGGTTGGCGTACTCGATGCTGCCAGCCAGGTCGGTGATGACAATCGTCATCGGTGCCTGCTCGACAATGCGCGAGAAGGTGCGCAGTTGGTCGTCGGCAAGCTTGCGCTCGGTGATATCGGCGATGAGGCCGTGCCACAGCACCGCGCCATCGCTCTGCTGCTCGGGCAGCGCGTCACCATGCAGCCAGCGCACCGTGCCATCGGCAAATTTAACGCGGTACTCCTGCTGCCAGGGCGTTAGCGTGCGCGCCGACGCTTCGATGGAGGCGCCCACACGGTCAAGGTCGTCCGGATGAAGAATGGCAAGTACGCAGGATGCGTCACTGCTGACATGTTGCGAGCTGACACGGTAGATCTGCCGAATGCCCTCACTGGCAAACGGAAAGCAGGAGCTGCCATCCGGGCGCAACAGGTATTGGTACACCATGCCCGGCACCCGGTCAGCAATTTTCTGCAGGCGAGCCAGCGCCTCGTCGCGGGCCAGCTGCAGATGCTTGCGCTCGGTGACGTCGCGCATCAGCACCTGAATAGCCTTCTGGCCGTCATAGCTGATGGTGATGCGCGTGGCTTCAACATCGATTACGCTGCCATCGAGGCGGATGATTTTTTCTTCGAGCGTGGGCAGCTTGGCGCCTTCTTCGTAGCTGCGCCGTACCTGCTCCAGCAAGGCCGCGTGGCAGTCCGGGTGAATCAGCGCCAGCAGCGGCTTGCCCACCAGCTCTTGCCGGGATGTGGCACCAAACAGCCCGATGGCAGCCGGGTTGACGTAGAGCACGAGCCCGTGGCGGTGCACCACCACGGGTTCGGGCGTCCCTTCGATCAGGGTGCGAAAACGAGCCTCGCTCTCCTGCAGCGCGGCGTCACGTTGTTGCAGCGAAGTCAGCAGCTGGTTGAACGCCTTGATTAAGTGGCCCACTTCGTCGTCGCGGGCAATGGCCAGGGGCGGCGGGAACGGGTCGCCAACATCCAGCTTGTGCAGGGTGGTGGAGGCGGTCAGCAGCGGGGCCAGTTGGCGGCCCAGCAACCACCAGGTGAGCGCAGCGGCGAGCACGGTCAGCAAGGCGGCGGCGAGCAGCATGCGCTGCTGCATCGCATGGATCGGGGCAAAGGCTTGCTGGGTTGGCAGCGTGATGGCGACATACCAGCCCGCTGCGGGGATGCGCTTGGCTGAGCCCAGCACCTCCACGCCCAGCGGGTTGATGAAAATGTCGCTGCCCTCGCGCCCTTGTGCGTAACGGTCCAGCGCCGGGTTGACGCCGGGCGCGGGCAGCGTGGCCATGATTCGGTTCTTGTTGGAGGTGGTGACGTTGAGCCGGTGCTGCGGCGCCACCACAAAATAGTCGCCGTCGCGGCCATAGGTGTTGCGTGTGGCTAGGTCCAGAAAATTGGGCTGGTTCAGATTCACAACACCGGCCAAAAACCCAATCACGGCTCCCGCGGCATCCTTGATCGGCACGGCCATGACGAAGCTTGGGTTCTGCGTCAGCTTGCTGCGCACCGGCTTGCCAATGGTGGCTTTGCCGCCTTTGAGCGCAGCAATGGCGTAATCGCGTTCGCTGAAATTGGCGCCAATGCGACCTGGTTGATGCGGGAAATCAGCCAGCACGGTGCCATCAAGCCCGGCGATGGTCACACCATTGTTGAACAGGCGCGCCAGCAGCGGGCGCTGCTGCAGCAGGGTTTGCAAGGATTCTGGACGCTGCAGCATGGCCGGGGTAATTTCTTTGCCGATGAGCGCCAGCGCCTGCAAGCGGTCGGCCAATTCCTGGTCAATTTCTTCGGCCAGCAAAGACGCCGTCGAGAACTGCTGTTGACCCAGCATTTTTTCTAAGTCGTCGTGCAACTCGGCGCTGACAAAAAACGTGAGCGACCAGATGCCGATCAAAAAGATGCCCAAGTTGATCAGCGTGATGCGCGTCTTGAGTGAGTTCCACCCCAATTTGAATTTGTTCATCGGCTGCTGGCTGGTTATTTAATGCAAAAGTAATAGCTGCTCACGCTTATGGAACGGGGCCTGGCGCCTGATTTGCCATAAATAGTTGCAAGAACTGAGTGCCCAGGCATGTGCTGCAAGCGCCAGCGCCGTTACTGCAGTTTGATGTATGCGGCCAGCTTGGTGTCGCAATTGCCGATGTGCTGCACCAACCAGTCAGACAGAAATGACGCCAGATCGGCTCGGTCCAACGTGTCTTTGTAGATGCTGTCGGCCACGGCGTTCAGCCTTGACAGCAAGGCATTGTGTTGCGCTACATGGGCTTTGATGGCGGGGTACTTGAGTTTTCGCATCAGCGATTCTTCATGGGCGAAGTGTTCGCGTGTGTATTTGAAAAGACGCATGGCGCCGAGTGTCAGGCCGGCTTTGTCGGTGGCGGCCAGGAAGGTGTTGACCAGATCGAATAATTTCTGGTGCTGCGCATCAATGTCAGCATCGCCAATTTTGTAGCTGTCTTGCCAGAGGAGGGTCATGGGGGACTTTCAACAGGGAGAGATCGGTTCAATCAATTCAAAAAAAGTAGCGCTATGCGCTTTAACAACGGGGGCTACAGCCTGATTTAGCTTAAATCAAGAGCCAGTTCAGCCACCGCCACGGGTCGCCCAAAATAATAGCCCTGAAAGGCATCACAGCCGATGCTGGCCAGAAAATCGCGCTGGCCCGGCGTCTCCACGCCTTCAGCTATGACCTTGAGCCCCAGGTTGTGGCCCAGCGCGACGATGGTCTGGGCGATCACCGCATCGTTGGGGTCAGTCAATAAGTCGCGCACAAAGGACTGGTCAATCTTGAGCTGGTGCAGCGGCAGGCGCTTGAGGTAAGACAGGGACGAGTAGCCGGTGCCAAAGTCGTCGAGCGAGAAGCTCACGCCCAGCGCCTTGATGGCGTTCATTTTGGCGATCACGTCTTGCACGTCGCCCACCAGCATGCTCTCGGTCAACTCCAGTTTGAGCAGGGCCGGGTTGGCGCCGCTGGCCTGCAAGGCGCCGGTGACCTGCGCGACAAAGTCCGGTTGGGCAAACTGCAGCGCGCTCACGTTCACGGCCAGGGTCCAACTGGCGCGGTCGCGTTGATCGGACCAGGCCAGCAGCTGACGGCACGCCTGCTCCAGCACCCACTGGCCAAGCGGCAGGATCAGGCCGGTTTCTTCGGCCAGGGCAATGAACTGGCCCGGTGGCACCAGGCCACGCAGCGGGTGCTGCCACCGCACCAGCGCTTCGGCGCCGATGGGGCGGCCTTGGCTGTCGACCTGAATCTGGTAGTGCAGCACAAACTCTTGCTGCGCCACGCCCCGGTGCAGGTCTTTTTCCAAGGCGGTGCGCGCCAGTGCCAGCGCTTGCAGCGCGGGGTCAAAGAAGCGCACGGTGTTGCGCCCGGCTGCCTTGGCCTGGTACATGGCAGCGTCCGCCATCTTGAGCAGGTTGTCGGTGCTGTCCTTGTTTTCCAGAAACATGACCAGGCCAATACTGGGCGTGCTGAGTTGGGTGCGCCCGCGCAATCGGTAGGGCTGCTCCAGGCTCAGCAGGATTTTCTGGGCGATGGCTTCGGCCTGAAACACGGCCTCCTGGGGCTCGCTGCCCAGGGCTTCGAGCATGACCATGAATTCGTCGCCTCCCAGGTGGGCCACCGTGTCTTCTTCACGCACGCAGGCTTGCAGGCGATGGCCCACCTGCTGCAGCAACTCGTCGCCCGCGTCAAGCCCGAGTGTTTCATTGATCTGCTTGAAGTGGTCCAGGTCCAGCAGGATCAGGGCGCCATGCTGGCTCGAGCGGCTGGAGGTGATGAGCGCCTGCTGGAGCCGGTCCATCAGCAGGCGGCGGTTGGGCAGGCCCGTGAGTTCGTCGTAAAAGGCCAGGCGGTGGATGCTGTCTTCGCTCAGGCGGCGCTCGCTGATGTCATGCACCAGGCCAATGAACTGCGTTTGCCCGTTGTGCGTGAGTGCGGATACCGACACGCTGACAGGAAACACACTGCCGTCGCGGCGCTGGCCCTCGGCTTCGCGGGTCTTGCCGACGGCGCAGCCCGTGCCGCTGGGCCGATGCTGCATCAGGTAGCTGTCATGCAGGCTGCGGTGCGGATCGGGCATCAGCAGCGCTACGTTGCGCCCCAGCAGTTCGCTGGTGTCATAGCCAAACAGGGTGCCAACCGCCTGGTTGACCGAAATCATCAGGCCCTGCGCATTGAGGGTGATCACGCCGTCGAGCAGGCTGTCCAGAATGGACTGCGTGTGGCGGGCGGCCTCGCTGGCGTCGCTTTCAGTCTTGTGCTTGTACAGGGCCATCTCCAGCACGGTGCGCAGCTCGCGCTCGGAAAAGGGCTTGAGAATGTAGCCAAAGGGCTCGGTCAGCTTGGCGCGCGCCAGCACGTCGTCGGCGTCAAAGGCGGTGACAAACACCACCGGCAGCGCATGGCGCTGGCGGATCGCCTGGGCGGCGGCAATGCCGTCCATGGCGCCGGCCAGTTGAATGTCCATGAGCACAAGCTGCGGCTGCAAGGAGCCCGCCAGCGCAATCGCTTGGTCGCCCTTGGTGGCGTGGCCCACCACCTGATAGCCCAGCGCCACCAGTTGCAGCGCGATGTCGCGCGCGACGATCATCTCGTCTTCGACGATCAGAATGCGGGCCTTGTCCAGAATGGGCGAGGCGGGGGAATTCATGGCACAAGACCTGGATGGCGCAGCATGGTTGTGACGATAACCGCTCAAGCCGGCCAGCGGAATCAGGGCGATACCCTAGTGCGGGCAGGAAAACACCTGAGCGCTCACCCCTACAGCCCGGAGCTCACCAGGCCAGTGTGCATGGCGTAGCGCACCAGGCCGGCGATCTCATGAATGTCGAGCTGCTTCATGAGCTGGCTGCGGTGCGACTCAACCGTTTTGACCGACAGGTCCAGGCGGCGCGCGATTTCCTTGGTGCTGTGGCCTTCGGCGATCAGCTGCAAGACCTCGCGCTGGCGCGGTGTCAGTTGCGCGCCGGACTGCTCCTCGCCGCGCAGGCGTTGCACGTAGTCGCTCACGACGCCTTTGGACACCGCCGGGCTCAGATAGGTCTCACCGCGCAACACCGCCTTGACGGCCAGTTCGAGCTCCAGCGGGGCGCAGTCTTTCAGCAAATAAGCGCAAGCGCCGTTGCGCAGCGCCTGGCGCACGTATTCTTCGTTCTGATGCATTGACAGAATGAGAACCCGGATAAGAGGCCAGGTCTTGCTCAGCCGGGCGGTGGCCTCCAGCCCGTTCAAGCCCGGCATGGCGATGTCCATGAGCACCAGATGCGGGCGCAGCTGCTCAGCCAGCGTCAGCAGCGCCAGGCCATCGGCGGCCTCGCCGACCACCGAGACATCGGGTATGGACTCGAGCAGCTTGCGCAAGCCCGCGCGCACCAGCGTGTGGTCGTCAGCCAGCAGCACGCGAACGCAGCTCATGCGCTCGGCGCCAGGGCGCGCCACGGGCAGCTCAATTGCACCAGGCTGCCTTGGCCCGGTGCCGATTCAATGTCGAGGTGCCCGCCAATCAGGCTGGCGCGCTCTTGTATGCCAAGCACGCCAACGCTGCCCCCGAGCATGGCGCGCTGGCGCATGGCCGCGAGGTCAAAGCCCAGACCATCGTCCTGCACGCACAGCAGCAGGGCCTCGTTCTCGTGGCTCAGCGTGATCGTGACCTGTGTGGCCTGGGCGTGGCGCGAGATGTTGGTGAGCGCCTCCTGGACAATGCGAAAGCACGCGGTCTCAATGTCGGGGGCGAGTCGCTGGGGCATCTCTTGCGGGCAAAAATGAACGCTAAAGCTGCTGCGCGCGGCGATGATTTCGGCGATCCACTGCAAGGCCGGGCTCAGCCCGAGGTCATCGAGCAGGGCGGGGCGCAGCCCGGTGGCCAGGCGCCGCACCTGCTGCAGTGCATCGTCAACGATGCGGATGTTTTCAGTGTTGAGCTCGTTCGATGAGTCGCCCTTGAGACGTTCACTCAACTGCAGGTTGATCTTGATCGCGGTGAGTAATTGACCGAGTTCGTCGTGCAACTCGACCGCCACGCGGCGGCGCTCAAATTCCTGGGCTTCGAGCACGCGCCTTGAGAGCGCCTGCAACTGGCAGGTGCTGCTGATCAACTTGGCTTCGGCCTGGTGCTTGTACAGCGCCATCGTCACCACAGTGCGCAGTTCGCGCGCAGAAAATGGCTTCAGCAGGTAGCCAAAAGGCTCGGTGAGCTTGGCGCGCTCCAGAATCTGGTCGGCATCAAAGGCCGTCAGAAACACCACGGGCAGGGCGAAACGGGTGCGAATGATCTGGGCTGCGGCAATGCCATCCATCACGCTGGCGAGTTGAATGTCCATGAGCACCAGGTCCGGGAGCAACTCGCCGGTCAGGCGAATGGCCTCTTCGCCGCGGGTGGCGTGGCCCACCGGTTCATAGCCCAGTTCAATCAGCTGGTTGCGGATGTCGCGGGCGACGATAACCTCGTCTTCGATGATGAGAATTCGGCTTGGCTTCAGGGCTAGGGGCATTCGTCACTCCACGGGCAAAAGGCTGCGAGGGCCGCAGTTCAGACCGGGTTTGTGGGCGGCCCTGGCGCATCATCCCGGCTTATGAGGGTTAAGCGGCAACCGGCCCGGCGCTGCTTTGAAGTGTAACGCCGCGCTTCAAGGTGATTCAACCCGACCAGTCTATGAGAGATCACCCCGAACGGGCAGCTGAACAATCTGGGTTTAATGCCAGCTGGGGTGCTGGCGCAGATCAAGCTTTAGAAAAATACAGCAAGAGTGAACGAAACGCCACATTACGTCAGGTTCTGAAAACGCGTAGCATGACCTCGGTTGAGCTCAAGCACCAGAACGTCAGTGCGGTGCTGCACGGAATGGGCCTTCCCTGTATTTCGGGTTACAAGTCCCGAGGCAAAAGTCTACCTTCTTGACCGACCAAGGCGTATTCAAGCCAAGAAGATCCTCAAACACCGCTGTTTCTTTCTTGTTCAAGCCTGAAATCTTGAAAAAATTGATGAGAAGCCGAAAACTTAGGTGGAGGCCACACGACCTGGTGGCACAGCAGTGTGCGTGAACTGGTCGCGTTGATTTTTTGTTTGGGCGTTTGGATGCTTCCTAACATGGACTGCTGATCGCGGTTTCTGGGGTGCTTCAAATATCATGCGTCGGCTCTGCCAGATGCGCGGCCAGCGCCTTGCGCGCCGCATCGCGCAAGGCCAGCGCGTGGTCCCAGCCCGGACCGGCAGGACAGATCGTCTCACCAATCGTCACCTCAATGGCGTAGCGCATCGGCAACCAGGCGCCGTCGCGCAGCAGCGAGCGGGTGCCGTTGAGCGTCACCGGTACCACTGGCGTTGTGGTTTCGGCGGCGATGACGAAGGCACCGAGCTTGAAAGACTGCAGGCCACCGGCACGCCGCAGCCGGCCTTCGGGGAAGAACACGATTGATTCGCCGGCACGCACACGCGCTTGCAGCGCCCGGGTGTCCTCGACGCCCTGCGCTGCGTCGAAACGCTCGACGAGGGCGATACCCAGCCGGCGCAGCGCAGCGCCGATCAGCAGCACGTCGGCCAGCTCGCTTTTGGCGGCAAAGGAAAATTCGGGTGGCAGGACTGCACCCAACAGGATCGCATCGGCATAGCTGGCGTGGTTGGCGACGACAATTCGAGGCCCCACCGCGGGCAGCCGCTCCAGTCCCTCCACCCGCACCGGCAAGCCGATCAGGCGGATCGCCGAGCGCGTCAGCGCCCGTGCGGCACGTCGGCGCTGGGCGACGCCGGGCAACACCATCACGGCGCACCACGCCAGCACACCCAGGGTGCAGAAGACGCACCAGGCCCATAGGCCCCACGCCACGCGGACAGCCGTGTGCAGCGCGTGGCGAGTCCGCGCAGCGACCGCGGTGGCCGTCAACGCCGCCCATTGCTGCCAGGGCGGGCGTTGCGTTACGCCGAGCCGACCCTGCTCGTACAGTTCGCGGCAGGCGGCGCGGCGGGTCTTGCCGCTGGACGTCTTCAGTACCGAGCGTGGCGGCGCCAGCACCACGTCGTCGGCTGGTGCGCCCAGCAGCGTGGCCGACAACGCGGTGATGGCGCGGATCATTTGCGCACGCTGCGCCGGTTCACGGACACGGGTCTCGGCGAGCACCACGAGCCGTTCCGTGCCGCTGCGCCGATCGGTGGCCGCGAACACCGCCACGCCACCTTTGCGCACGCCCGCGATACCGGCCACCGCAGTTTCAAGTTCCTGCGGATGAATATTGAAACCACCACGGATGATGATGTCCTTCTCGCGCCCGGTCAGGAACAGTTCTCCGCCTGCCATGTAGCCGAGGTCGCCGGTGTTGAGCCAGTCGCCGTCGAACAGGCCCTGATTGGCGACCGGATTGTTCAGGTAGCCCTGCGTGCTGGACGGGCCGCGGAACTGCACGCGCCCCTGCTCACGCTCGGGCAACTCGCGCCCGCCGGCGCCGACCACACGCAGGTCGTGACCGGGCAGTGGCGAGCCGCAGGAAACGATGCGCAGCGCCTGCGCGTCGTCGGACCGCGCCGGTTCCGCCACGCCGTCGCGGGCGAGTGTGACCCGATCGACGCGATCCACCAGCGGGCCGCGGCCCACCGGACCAAAGGACAGGCCGACGGTGTTCTCGGCCAGGCCGTACACCGGCATGAGCGCCGCCCGCTTGAGGCCGCAGGTCGCGAACCGCGCCGCAAAGCGTTCCAGCGTATCGGGACTCACCGGTTCGGCCCCGTTGAATGCCAGCCGCCAGCACGACAGGTCCAGCGTCGCGAGTTCTGCGTCGGTGACCTTGGCCAGACATAACTCGTAGGCGAAGTTGGGTGCCGCCGACACCGTGCCGCGATGGCGGTGGATGGTCTCCAGCCAGCGCGCGGGTCGGGCGAGAAACGCCATTGGCGACATCAGCACCAGATGAAAGCCCAGGTACAGTGCGCCAAGACAGGCTCCGATCAGCCCCATGTCGTGGTACAGCGGCAGCCAGGAGACGAAAGTGTCGGAGCTGCCGACGTTCGATGCGTTCCACATGGCGCGCAGGTTGGCCAGCAGATTGGCGTGCGTCAGGATCACGCCCTTGGGGTCGCCGGTGCTGCCCGATGTGTACTGCAGGAACGCAACATCCGATGCCGTAAGCGCCGGGCGCAGCATAGGCGCGTCCGTCAGCGACAAATCGGTCACGGTGTGGACGCCGTGCAGCGCTTCGGCCTGCGCCCGCAGCAGATGGGCGAGCGGCTTCGCGCGCTCCACCGTGATCAGCAGCCGCGCCTGTGCATTGCGCAGGATGGCGGCGATGCGTTTCAGGTGGTCCTCCAGCTGCGACGGCCGCGCCGGCGGGTACAGCGGCACCGGAATCAGACCCGCGTACAGCGCGCCATAGAACGCGGCGAAGAACTCGCGCCCGGTGGGCAGCATGATCGCCACCTTGGACCCCTTGTCCAGCCCGAGCGCATGCAAGCCCGCCGCCAGGGCGACGGCATCGCGGTGCAGATCGGCGTAACGCAGATCGATGCTCTGGTTGCCGTTCTCGTACAGCGTGATCAGCACGCGCTGTGGGTGTTGTTGCAGGTGCCATTGAAAAACATCCACCAGCGTCTGGACCGAGTCTGGCGGATAAGCGTCACTAACGGCTTGCTGGGAGGTATCGGCCCTTGTTGCAGGCACCACGACAGACGGCGCCGCCATTGCACCTTGCTCCCTTGTCGATATCACGAAGCGCAACAGGTCGCGTGGCGTCTCGGCCTCGGTGAGCGCCGCTTCACCGAGCGACACGCCAAGGTCGTGGTCGATGCGGGCAAGCAGTTCGACACGCGCCAGGCTGTCCAGACCGTAGTCACGCTCCAGCGAGTGGTCCAGTCCCAGCGTGGATGCCAGCCGGGCCTGCGGCCGCAACTCGTCGGCCAGGCTGCGCACCGTTGCGAGCAAGCGCGGCGCCAGCGATTCGGGGTTCGGCGCACAGGAAATCCCCTGCACCTTTGGGGCTGGCGGATCGTTTTGTTTCGGTGGAGATTCGTTCATCGCTCAGCGACATTCACCAATCCGCCGATTCAACGACAAGAAGCCTTCGGCTGATTGATAAATGACAAGGCGGGGAGGAGTCCCCGGCAGACCATCTGGGCCGTTGCGCCGCGGGCGCTTGTGGCTATGAGCGGGATGTCCGCTGGTGCCGCCACCGCAGCCAGGCCAGGCCCAGCGCGACAAGCGCTATACCGGCGGCCGACAGAAGCAGCACATACTGTTTTTGCATGAAGGCATTGCCGAGAAAGACCGTAGCCAGGGCATACGGGATCTCGGTGAGCATCAACGCGCTGAGATAGATGCGCAGCGGGTAGCCCAGAAGCCCGAAGAAGTAGCCCGAAACGTCCGACGGAACGGCCAGCTGAACCAGCACGGCGGTGACGAAGGAGCCACCTTCGGGAATACGGCTTTCGTAGCGGTCGATCATTGCCCCGGACAGCATGCGCTGCACGGCGGGACGTTTCAGGCGGTGGCCAATGGCATAGGTGACGAGTCCCCCCAGACACCAGCCGCTCCAGAGCAAGAGGAAGCAGCCCGTCTCGCCCCAGGTCTGCACGCCGACGGGGACGAGCAGCACGCCGGAGAAGAACATCAGCATGGCCGAGAGCGCCGCCAGCCCCATGAAAATCAGGGCGCCCAGCACAGGGTGCTGGGCAATGACCGGTTCGGCCAGCGCAAGGGCCGTGGCGATCTGTTGGTTAATCGTGTCCGACAGGGTCAGCAACCCGATGGCGAACAGAACCAGGATCAGGATCACAGCGCGACGGGCCATGTCGAACCGCGGGCCCCAGAGCCCCGGCTGCGCTATGCCCGCGTCTTTGGAAATGCTCTGTGACGGCAGTGGAGGAGGGACGGGCGGCGTGGGCATCAGGGGTTCGGGTTGCAGTTCCTGGCCGGGATTATCCGTTGAACCACGCAACCATCAGCGCGGGGTCCCGCTTTCGGTGTGCGGGAACCCGAGCTGAAACGGTAGCGTCAGCGCTTGCCAGAGAATGTCAAGCAGGCGGTGGCTCGCGCACGTGAACATTGTCTGTCGCCCATTCGCGCCAGAGCGCCAGCAGAATCGCTAGGATCACCGGTCCGACAAACAGACCAATGAGCCCGAACGCCACCAGCCCACCCAGTGCGCCGAACAGCACCAGCAGAAATGGAATCTTGGCCACGCCGCTGATGACGAGCGGACGCACCAGGTTGTCGATCCAGCTCACGGCCAACGCGCCCCAGAGTAGCAGGCCGATGCCGGCGCTGATCTGGCCCTTCAACAACAGCCAGGCACCGATGGAGCCCCAGATCGCCGGCGCGCCGAAGGGGATCAGCGCCACCACGGCAGTCGCCACGCCCCAGAAGGCCGGAGCCCTGACGCCAACCACCCAGTAGCCCAGGCCGGCCAGCAGTCCCTGCGCCAGGGCGGCCAGCAACAGGCCGTAAACCACGGCGCGTGTGGTGTCGCCGACCGCCTGGAAATAGGCATGTACCCGGTTGCCAAGCAGGCCGTACAGGACGCCGCGCAGCTGTTCAAGCAGACGCTCACCATCGCGGAACAGGAAGAACGACGTCAGCAAGGCAAAACCGAGGCGCAGCGCATTCAGACCAAGATCACCGACCAGGCGCATGGCGCGCCCACCCCATTGGTCGGCCAGGTCCGACAGCGGCGCGCCCCAGGCGGCACGGTCACCGCTGAGCGCAGTCAGCCGCTCCTGCAACCACGGCCCCAACCACGCAACACCCAAAATTGCCTCCGGCAAGCGTACGCCGCTTTCCAACAACGCGGCGGCCTCACGCACCGCCGCGACGCCTTCGCTGCGCAACAACAGGCCCGCCCATAGCAGTGACAGGCCAAGAACCAGGGTTAGCACGAGGGTCATGGTCAGTGCGGCCCAGGTCCGGCGACCGCCCAGCCACGCCAGCACCCGCAGATGCAGCGGCCACGACACGTAGCTCAGGATGGCCGCCCAGGCGATGGCTGCCAAGAACGGCTGCATCACCACAAAGCCCGCGAGCAGCAAGCCGCCCAGCAAGCCAGCGAGTACGGTGCGGCGTAACCAGAGCGGTGTTTGCGGTTCGGTCATGGTGAGCCTTGTTGAAGAAACAAAAGTCAAGTGTGCACTTCTGGCTTGAAGAAAAACAGCATTCGCGCGCCGCCAACTCTTTGAGTTGACGATGATCAAACGCGACCGACCAAAATCATAGAGCATCCGATCAATCGCTTTTGATTCGCGGTGAATCAAGGGCTTGGGAGCCATGAGGAGACCAACGAACATGACGCCGATTCACAACATTGTGGTGGCCACCGATTTCTCGCCCGGCGCAGCGGCGGCGGTTGACCGAGCGGTGCAGGTCGCTCTAACGCATGGTGCCGTGCTGCGGCTGCTGCATGGGTTTGATGTCAGCGCCTGGCACAGCCTGCAAGGCGTGTTTGACCCGCGGCGACTGGCTCGGGAGCCACCACCCGACGTGCAGATCAAGCGGCGCCTGAACGAGCTGTCGGCGTCTCTGGCGACGCAGACCGGGTTGCAGGTCGAGGCGCATTTCAGCGTGGGCGAGGCAGACGTTGCCATCCGGGCCTATGTGGCAGCGCATGACACTGCGCTGCTTGTCATCGGGGCACGCGCCGAGCTGTCGATCCTAGGGCTGGGCAGCACTGCGTCCCGGCTGGTGCGCGCGCCGAATTGCCCGGTGCTGATGGTGCGCTTCGATCCGGCCCGACCTTATTCCACGATGCTTGCGGCGGTCGATCTGAGCGCGCTGGCCAAGCGTGCGGCAACGGTTGCCATTGGCTTGTTCCCGGCGGCACAGCACCATCTGGCGCTGGCGCTTGGCCCCGGCCCGCAGCAGTCTGTTCACGCCCAGGCGCTGCATGACCTGGATCAATTCGCACGGGGCTTGAGCGGGAAGGCCCAGAATCCGGTGGTCGCCGAGGTGCTTGATGACGTGCCCGCCCGCGCCATTCTGGAGCGCGCTGCGGCACTGGCGGTTGACTGCGTGGTGGTCGGGCATCATGGGAGAGACGGGGGCACCGAGGCTCAACTTGGCAGTATGGCCCAGCAAGTTCTGCAGCACACCTTGCGCGATGTGCTGCTGGTGCCGTGAAGCAGTCGCTGTCCGTGGCGATCATGGGGCTTGCCCTCTTGGTTGCCACGCAGGAGCCTGCGGTCGCATCGGACAAGCCGCCACAGGCGGCTGTTGCTTCCATCGTTCCGCTGCTGACCGTGAGCGGACCGATTGGCCCCGCCGCAGCCGACTACATTGCGCGCGGGCTGCAAAAGGCCGGAAATGACCGGGCAACGCTGGTAGTCCTGCAAATTGACACGCCGGGTGGGCTGGACAGCTCGACCCGCCAGATCGTCAAGGACATACTTGCCTCGACTGTGCCGGTGGCTGCCTGGGTGGCGCCAAGCGGTGCACGCGCAGCCAGTGCGGGTGCGTACATTGTTTATGCCAGCCATGTGGCGGCCATGGCGCCGGGGACCAATCTGGGTGCTGCCACACCAGTGCAAATCGGGGGGGTGCCTGGCTCGTCACAGCAACCACAACCCGCGCCTGCGAGCCCAGCCGTCTCGCAGGGAAAGGCAAGTGAACCCAAGGACGCCGCAGAGACCGTCGGCTCAGGGGCAGACGCCATGACCCGCAAGATCGTGCATGACTCCGCGGCCTATCTGCGTTCGCTGGCGCAGATGCGGGGGCGTAACGTCGATTGGGCTGATCGGGCCGTGCGCGAGGGCGTGAGCCTGTCAGCGCAGGAGGCCCACACCGAGCGTGTGATTGACTTTGTCGCCGCCGACGTGGACCAACTGCTAGCGCAGGCGCATGGACGCACAGTGCAGATGGGTGATGGCGCACAACGCGCTGTGGACAGTCGCGGCGCGAGCACGGCGCTCATTGAGCCCGATTGGCGCACCCGGGTGCTGGGCATCATTACCGAGCCGACCGTCGCCTACCTGTTGTTGCTACTTGGTATCTATGGCATCTACTTTGAGTTGACCTCGCCTGGCTTTGGCGTTCCGGGCGTGGCGGGCTCGATCTCATTGCTGCTGGGCATGTTTGCGTTGCAGATGTTATCGGCAAATTATGCCGGGGCGGCGCTGATCGTGCTCGGTTTCGCGATGCTGGTGGCTGAGGCCGTGGTGCCTAGCTTTGGCGCTTTGGGCATTGGCGGCACCATTGCCTTCGTCGTCGGCTCGATCATGCTGATCGACACTGAGGCGCCAGGCTTTGGCATTCCGACCGGGCTGATTGCGACCGTGGCCGTGGTCAATGTGTTGTTCGTTCTTGTGGTGTTCCGGCTCGCGCTCAGAGCCCGAAAGCGGCCTGTGGTCAGCGGTTCGGAGGAGCTGATGGGTGCGAGTGGGGAAATTCTTGAGGTGACGGCCGATGACGCCTGGATGCGTCTGCACAGTGAGCGCTGGCGTGTGCGCTCGAACTCGCCGCTGCACGCGGGTCAGCGTGTCCAGGTCACCGGCCGTGAGGGACTGGTGTTGCAGGTGGAGCCCACGGGAATCGCGCCCGTCGAAGGAGAGGCCGCAAGTGGGCCACTCGGCGCTTCAGGTTCATAACCATAGCCAAGGAGAACGCTATGTATTGGGAATTAGGATACGGGTTTATCCCCATCTTGTTGATCATGCTGGTGGTTGCATCGGTTCGCATTCTGCGTGAGTACGAACGTGGTGTGGTGTTTCAGTTGGGGCGCTTCTGGAAGGTCAAGGGGCCGGGTCTGATCATCCTGATCCCGGGCATCCAGCAGATGGTGCGCGTGGATTTGCGCACCGTGGTCATGGATGTGCCCGAGCAGGATGTGATCACGCGTGACAACGTGTCGGTCAAGGTCAACGCCGTGGTCTATGCGCGCGTGGTCGACCCGCAGCTGGCGGTCATCCAGGTCGAGAACTACATGGTGGCCACATCGCAATTGGCACAGACTACCTTGCGCGCCATTCTCGGCAAGCATGAGTTGGACCAGTTGTTGGCCGAGCGCGAGCAGATCAACCAGGATCTGCAACAGGTGCTTGATGTTCAGACCGATGCCTGGGGCATCAAGGTTACCAACGTCGAGATCAAGCATGTTGACCTGAACGAGAACATGATCCGCGCCATTGCGAAGCAGGCTGAAGCCGAACGCGAGCGGCGTGCCAAGGTCATCCACGCCGAGGGTGAACTGCAGGCGTCTGCCAAACTGCTGGAGGCGGCCAACGTCCTGGCAGAAGCGCCACAGGCTATGCAATTGCGCTACCTGCAGACGCTGACGGCGATTGCCGGTGAAAAGAATTCCACCATCATCTTCCCAATGCCGATTGATCTGATTGCGTCGGTGCTCGATCGCCTGACCGACCGGCCCAGGCCGGGGGAGCGTGGCTGAGTCGGCGCTGGACGGTGCTCCCTGGCATTGCTGAGAGCGCTGCGCACGACTGGCTGGACCGCAATTTCACATACCTGGGGCGACGCTCCATGCCCGATTCGGCTGGTTCTGACCGGGCGTTTACCGCGCCACCACCAGCACATCCGAGCGCGCCTGCCCCAGCACATGCTTGGTCACGCTGCCCAGCAGCAGCTCTTCGGTCATGCCCATGCCATGTTTGCCCAGGACGATGAGATCGGCGCCTTGCTCTTCTTCCTGTTCCAGAATGCAGTGCGAGGGGTTCCCGAAAACCACCACAGGGAGCCACTTTCCCGGTGCAAGTTTGGCATCGGCCGCCACCTCATTGAGTCGGGCCAGCGCCTCACGCCGAATCGTTTCACGGTGCTGCAGGATGGTTGCTTCCTCTACGCCGGCAAAGCGCATCTTGCCTTCGAAGGGCAGCTCGCAAGCATGCAACAAAATCAGTTGCGCCTGCGGGCTGATGTCCTGCGTGAGTTTGATGGCAAAGGGGGTCAACGGGGAAAAATCGACCGGCACCAGCACGCTTCGGTAGGGCTCGTGCGGTGCCTGCTTCGCCACCAGAATGGGTCGCACGGTCTTGCGCAGCAGGCGCTCGGCGGTTGCTCCCAGCAGCCAGTGGCGCATGAAGCCAGCGCCGCGTGCCCCCACCACCAGCAGGTTGACGTTCAGCAGGTCGGCCTGCGCCGCAATGGCGCCCGGCACTGATCCTTCCACCACGTGGAAGTCGACGGCGGTGCCACAGCGTGCATGCATGTCCGCTGCCAGCTGTGTTAGCGCCTCATTCGCCTGCGCGTGAAAGCGTCCTTCCATTGCACTGCTTTGTTCGCCCAACAGGCGCCGCAGGTCGGTCAATGCGCTTTTTTCCAGCACATACACAAGGTCCAGTTTGACCCCTGGCCTTTTGGCCAGCATCGCCGCACGCTGGGCGGCATGGCGCGAGGGTGCAGATAAATCGGTGGCGACGAGCAGTGAAAGCGGTGAGTTCATGGTGGCTCCTTGAAGTCTGTCATTTCAGCCGAGGCGATGCGGGCGGCGAGGTCGAGAGCGGCAAAGTCAGCGGCCTGATTGAACGGCAGGATAACCTCTACCCTGTCAAGGGTCCGCATGTCTTTCGCGTCGGCCTCGTCACGGGCCACGATGGCGATCTGCCCCATGTAATGGTGTTCGGCCAGGGCACTGATCAGGGCGCGATTGGCGCCAGGATCGGGCAGCGTGCTGACGACCCAGGGCAAGTCCTTGAGCGGCAGGCTTTCGATGAATTCCGGCGCCTCGCAGTCGCCGAAACGCGCATCCAGGCCGGTGCGTTGTTGGGCCTTGATCACCTCTGGGTCAAAATCAACACCTAACACGCGCATGTTCTGCTCCCGTAGTTTTAATGCCAGGCGGCTGCCATAACGCCCAAGGCCAAACACCAGGATGTCGGGCCGTTCTAAATGAGGCGGCGCGTTTTCCACCGCCAGTTCCCGAAACGGCGTGCTGCGTTCGAACAGGCCCAGCCAAGGCGCCAACCATGCATACAGTCGGTGCGAGTAGAGAATCATGTAAGACGACAGCGTGATGGTGATCAGTCCGACCAGCGTGGTCAGTCCCAGCGCACTGGAGCCGATGTGGCCCAGGCTGATGCCCATGGCCACAAAAATGATGGAGAACTCCGAGATCTGCGCCACAGTGAGGCCGGCCAGAAAACTGGTGCGCTTGCGGTAGCCCATGTAGCCCATGATGGCCATCACGATCAACGGGTTGCCGATCAGCACGAAGAGCGACAGCACCAGCGCGGTGCCGGTCTCGTCACCGAGGGTGGAGAAGTCCAACTTGGCGCCCAGGTCGATAAAGAAGAACAGCAGCAGAAAGTCACGGATGCTGGTCAGGCGCGCGCTGATCGCTTCCCGGTACGCCGTCGAGGCCAGCGAAAAGCCGGCAATAAAGGCGCCCGCTTCTTTGCTGAAGCCGGCGTATTCGCCCAACGCAGCCAGCGTCGTGCCCCAGGCGATGGCAAAGATCAGCAGCAGTTCCTGCGATCGCGCCAGCGTGTCGACCACCAGCGGCAACACATAACGCATCAGCAAGTAAAGTAGCAACGCCGCACCGCCCAGGCGAGCCAACAAGCTCAGTGCCAGAGTCATGCCATCAACCGCCTCGGAGCCGATGCCGCCGAACCCGCTCATGAGCATCATCGCAATCACCACGGCCAGGTCCTGCACGATCAGAAAGCCCACGGCGATGCGGCCGTGCAGTGAATCCAGCTCGCGTTTGTCAGACAGCAGCTTGACGATGATGATGGTGCTTGAGAAGGTCAGCGCGACGGCTATGTACAGGGCATCGAGCCAGCCCTTGCCGAGCGCCAGAATGATGATGAAGCCAAACAAAATGGTGAAACTCAGTTGCCCCAGGCCCGTGGCCAGCGCCACCGGTCCGATTTGCCGCACATGGCGCAGATCGAGCTTCAGGCCCACCACAAACAGCAGCACGGTGATGCCGATCTGCGCCAGCAGGTCAATCTGGTCGTGTGCGCCGACCCAGCCAAGGACGGCCGGACCGACCGCAATGCCGACGATGATGTAGGCCACCAGCAAGGGTTGGCGCAGGCGCACCGCCACCGCGCCGACCACGGCTGACAGCATCAGCAGCAGGGCAAATTCGTGGTAGGTGTCATTCATGGCGTTGCTGGCTAGCAGCTACTCAACGCAGTCGCTTGCGCCGTTTGGACAGCGTGCGCCATCGCCATATCAGGGTGATCAGTCCGTAAGTCATCAGCCCTGTCAGAAGGGCCGTGATGGACAGACCGACCAGCAAGGGCTTGCCCAAGGCGCCGATGCGCTGCCATAGACTTGGATTGTCCGCTTCCTCAAGTTCGATGACATCCGCAGCGTCCAGTGGCGCGGCTTCTCCTGTAACCCATACACCCAGCCGGTAGGCGCCGTAATAAATCGGGCCAAAGGTGACCGGGTTGCTGACCAGCGTGCTGGCGACGGCTGCCGGAATGTTGGCACGCAGCACGACAGCAGCGGCGACTGAGAATGGAATCTGCGCAATCGGAATGATCAGGCCAAAAAATACGCCCAGGGACACACCCAAAGCTACGCCGCGGCGCGACCAGTGCCAGAGCTTGGGGTGGTGCAGCCAGGGGTTGAGCCAGGCGAGCCAGCGGTTCTGGTTGATCTGAGCGCGGGTCGGGAAGCGCGCGCGCAAGCGGTCAAGCAGAGTCATTCACATATTCCGTATTCTCAGGCGTCGCAAGACTGCCTTTTCCGCCTCTACAGCAAGAAACTTGAGCAGGCCCAGGCCGAGAATGACGAGCCAGGACGCGCCGTCCAGCGCCGCCGTCTGGAACAGCTGCTGCAACGCCGGCGCGTAGGTGAGCAGTAGTTGGAAACCGATCAACAGCACGCTCATCCAGAGAGCCACCGGGTTGCCGGTGAGGATGCCCCGCGTGAAGGCCGATGCGGTGAAATGCCGCACATTGAACAGGTAGACCAGCTCACCGAAAACAAGCATGTTGACCGCCGCCGTGCGCGCCATCTCGAGGCTGCTGCCGCGGGCGAGCTCCCATTCGAACACGGTAAAGGTCACCGCGACCATCAGCAGGCTGACGTAGGCGATGCGAAAGCCCAGCACCTTTGTGATCAATGGCTCCGTAGGTCGCCGCGGCGGCCGCTGCATGACGCCTGGCTCGGCTGGCTCGAAGGCCAGCGCCAGCGCCAGCGTCACTGCCGTAATCATGTTCACCCACAGAATCTGGCCGGCGGTGATCGGAAGCGCCAGACCGGCGAACACCGCGATCAGGATCACGCCCGCCTCGCCGCCGTTGGTGGGCAGCATAAAGAGCAGAGATTTTTTGATGTTGTCAAACACCACGCGGCCCTCGCGCACGGCGCGCGCGATGGTTGCGAAGTTGTCGTCGGTCAGCACCAGGTCAGCGGCCTCACGCGCGGCATCCGTGCCTTTGTGACCCATGGCCACGCCAATATTGGCCGCCTTGAGCGCCGGTGCATCGTTGACGCCGTCACCGGTCATGGCCACCAGCTCACCCTGCGCTTGCAGGGCCGCCACCAGGCGCAATTTGTGCTCCGGGCTGGCACGGGCGAACACGTCGGTCTCCAGCGCGATGCGCTGCAGCGCCTGGTCATCCACGGACTCCACCGCTTCCCCGGTGAGAGCGTGATCAGCGCTCAGTCCCAACTGGCGGCCAATGGCGGCCGCAGTAATTGCGTGGTCACCCGTGATCATCTTCACGCGCACCCCGGCGCGCTGGCATTCGGCCACCGCGGCGATCGCTTCCTCGCGCGGTGGGTCGATCAAGCCCACCAGCCCGAGCAAGGTGAAGCGCGGGGTGATGTCCGTCATGGACAGGGTCGCCGTGCCCGCTGGCAATTCGCAGCGCGCGAGCGCGAGCACGCGCTGGCCTGCGCCCGCCGCGTCCTCCATGCGTGCCTGCCAGGCCGCGGGATCGAGCGGCTGGCCGCTGGCATCCTGCTGGCACAGGCCAAGTACACGCTCCGGCGCGCCCTTGAGATAAGCGAAGGCACGGCCTTCATGGTCATGGTGCAGCGTCGCCATGAAGCGGTGTTCCGACTCGAACGGGATCGCATCCAGGCGGGGCGTCGCTGCGGTGGCGTCGTGGGCATCGAGCCCAGCCTTGTGGGCGAGGGTCAGCAACGAACCCTCGGTCGGATCGCCGACCAGATGCCAGCCGGTGCCGGCCTTGTGCTTGAGACGCGCGTCGTTGCATAGGGCGGCGCACTGCGCCAGTGCTTGCAGAGCGTCGTCCTGCGCTGCGTCGATGCCCACGCCGTCGCGGTGAAAGCCGCCGTCCGGCGCATAGCCGG
Organism: Rhodoferax sp.; assembly: GCF_010365055.1. Lineage (GTDB taxonomy): Bacteria > Pseudomonadota > Gammaproteobacteria > Burkholderiales > Burkholderiaceae_C > Rhodoferax. The sequence goes on along the minus strand of NZ_JAAFHA010000058.1, from coordinate 1,433 downwards.
TACCACTTACCTCCAGGGTGTAGTCGGGCAACATGACCTGCACCGCCGTCATCTCGTTCTTGGTGAGGGTACCGGTTTTGTCGGAGCAGATGACGGTCACCGAGCCCAGGGTCTCCACGGCGGGTAGCCGCCGGATGATGGCCTTGTTCCGCGCCATGGTGCGGGTGCCCATGGCCAGCACGATCGTGACAATGGCCGGCAATCCTTCGGGGATGGCGGCCACCGACAAGCCCACCACCGCGAGAAAGATGTCAAGCAGGGGCATTTCTCGCACGAAATAGCCATACAGAAAGGTGATCACCCCGGCTGCCAGAATGAACAGCGTGATCTGGCGGGCGAACTGATCCAGCCGGCGGGTCAGCGGCGTGTCGAGCGACTGCACTTCGCCCACCATGGCGCCAATGCGGCCAATTTCAGTCTGCGGCCCGGTGCCCACCACCACGCCTTGGGCCTGGCCAAAACTGATCACCATGCCGGAGTAAGCCATGCAGGTCCGGTCGCCAATGGCTGCGTCGCTCTTCACCGCATGCGTGTCCTTGTCCACCGGCACCGACTCGCCGGTCAGGGCCGCCTCGTTGACGCGCAGGTTTTTCACCTGCACCAGCCGCAGATCGGCCGGTATGCGCACGCCAGACTCCAGCATCACGATATCGCCCGGCACCAGTTCGGCTGCGTCAATGTCGTGGCGCTCACCGTCGCGCAGCACGGTGGCGCGAGTGGCGAGCATGGCGCGCACCGCCTCTAACGCCTGCTCGGCCTTGCCTTCCTGAATGAAGCCGATGAGCGCATTGACCAGCACCACACCGGCAATCACGCCCGCGTCCACATAATCTTCCAGGCCGAAGGTGATGGCTCCGGCGACCAAGAGAACGTAGATCAACGGGTTGTGGAACTGCAGCGCGAGGCGTAGCCAGGGGCCGCGTCGCTTGGGCGCGGGCAGGCTGTTGGGCCCAAAGTGCGTCAGTCGGCGTGCCACCTCCTGCTCATTGAGTCCGGTCCTGGCGTTGGCAGACAGGGCATGCAAGGCCTCGCTGTCGGTGAGTGCGTGCCAGAGCGGCAAATTGTCAGAGGTGTAAGTTGGCAGGGAAGACATGAGAATTGAGCTGACAAAAATTAATGCTAGTCACTATTGGCCCTTTTTGACTGGGCGGCCTTGTGTTTCCGCAACGCTGTGATGATTTACTGAGGGTAGTTCTTTCAATATGTTGGGGGGTGAGCCACGGTGCGGTTTTCACTCTGGCATGGCCTTGGCACCCGATCACCATGTTTCGTTCACTCATCACCAACAACAGTCCCCAAGACTGGACTTACGCGCTGCTGGCTGCCGCTGCTTTCATATTGCTGCTGCATTTTTTGCGCAAGCTCGTCTTGCACCATCTGCAGCGCATCGCCAAGACCACCGAGACGGTGATTGACGACTTCCTAATCGAAGT
>NZ_JAAFHA010000057.1 GCF_010365055.1 Rhodoferax sp. | reverse complement strand
TGGGACTTCTCCTTCTAAAGGTTGCAGATTGACTTCCAAACCCAATCTTGGCACTTGATGCCGTTACCGGGAAGCGGGAAGTCCCTTCGTATTCATGCAGTCTGACTAAACAGCTATCAAAAAGTGACTACTGGAATCATTTTTGGCAAGACCGAGGCGGGCCGCGCCGAGATGGCAGGGCGCAGCTACAAGCTGAGTGCTTTGCAGCGGCGCGTGCTGATCCTGGTGGACGGCCAGAAAACTGTCAATGCACTGGGGGCTTTCGTGCGGGTGGGCGAACTGGACGCGGTACTTGATCACCTCTTGCATGAAGGCTTGATCGAATCGACGGTCATCAGCACCAGCCTGCAGGCACCGGCCGCACCGGGGTTTAGCGCTGCCGAGCTGACGCAAGCGCCCCGGCCGGCGACCAGCCCGCAAGAATTCGTGAAGGTGCGGCAACACGCTTCAGACTTTGTGCGGGAGCAGCTGGGCGCTGCCGGCGAGCCCATTTGCGCGGCCATCGATCGGTGCGATAGCCCGTTCGAGCTGCGCAAAATGCTGCGTGGTGTGGAGATATTTGTCGGCCAAAGACTCAGTGCCGAGACCGCGCAAATGTTTGCGCGCCATTTTGGCGCGCTGCTGCTGTAGCGCGCCGGTGCCGATGGCCCGCTGTTACTTGGCCAGCAGCGCGTCGACGCTTTGCAGGTCTTGCGCCTGGAGTGTGCCGCTGGCCTGGCGCAGTTTCAGGCTGCCCAGCAGAACGTCGTAGCGCGCCTTGGCCAGCTTGGCCTTGGTGTCGTACAACTGGCTTTGCGAGTTGAGCACGTCGATGTTGATGCGCACTCCCACTTGGTAGCCGAGCTTGTTGGCGTCGAGTGCGCTCTGACTGGAGGCTTCAGCCGCTTCCAGCGCCTTGACCTGGCCTTGACCTGACTCCACGCCGAAGAAGGCGACGCGCGTACCTTGAGCGACCGCGCGTTTGGTGGCTTCCAGGTCGCTGCGGGCCTTGTCTTCCAGCGCGAGTGTTTCCCTGACCCTGTTCTGGATCGCAAAACCGGCAAACAGCGGCAGGTTGAACGCCAGGCCGATGGTGGCGGCATTGCTGCGGTAGTCCATCGGGTTGCTGGCGGTTCCGTTGTTTTGTGTCACGTTGTAGCCCGCCGTCAAATCGAGCGTGGGCTTATGGCCGGCTTGCGCTTTTTGGGTTTCCAGTTGCGCCACATCCAGCGCGACCTGCGTCTGTTTGATGCCAGGGTGGTTGCTTTCGGATTGCGCCACCCAGGCATTGACGTCGTTGGGCACGAGGGTTGGCAGTGCCAGCGGTTGCGCCAAAGGTTGGGGTTGGGCGTCAACCTTGCCGACCAACTGATCGAGTGCAATCTTTTTCACCCGCAGATCGTTTTCAGCCGCGATTTCCTGCGCTGTGCCCAGGTCAAAGCGGGCTTGGGCCTCGCGGGTATCGGTGATGGTGGCGGTGCCGACTTCAAAGTTGCGTTTGGCCGACGCCAGTTGCTCGCCCACGGCGGCCTTCTGGGCTTTGACAAAGGTCAGGTTGTCCATGGCCGCCAAGACGTCAAAGTAAGCCTGGCTGACGCGCACGATCAGGTCCTGGTCGGCCGCAGCGAGTTGCGCCTGGGCCAGATCGACCTGCTTCATTCCCTGCTCGTAACTGGCCCGGTTGGCCGGACGGTACAGCGGCTGTGACGCGCTGACGGTCGCGCTCTGGGAGTTGAAGTTGGAGGGGGGGGGCTGCGGCGAAGCTGGCAAGGTGGTGTCCAAATTGGTCGCCGACGCACCGAGCGAAAGGCCAACGGTGGGCAAAAGCAGGGCCTTGGCCTGGTCGGCCCGGGCCAGCGTGGCATCAAACTGGGATTTGGCCGATTGATACGTTGCGTCATAGCCTCGTGCGGACTGGTACAGATCGACCAGGCTCTGGGCCTGCACCGGCAGCGCCAGGGTGGTGCCAATGGCGACAAACAGGGGCAGTAGACGAAACGTTTTCATAAAGGGCCTTGGAAATAAATGGGTTGGCAAGAACAGTGCGGGCAAAGGACGGCGTTGGGGCCCGGGCGCTCAATACCTGGGAATACGGGGGTCGACTTCAGCCGACCAGGCGTTGATGCCACCGGCAATATTGGCCACATGCTTGAAGCCGCGCGCCTTCAGAAAAGCCGCGACCTGCATGCTGCGCGCGCCGTGATGACACAGGCAGGCAATCGGTTGTTCGGGGTCAAGCTCGGACAGGCGCGGCGGAATCACGCCCATCGGGATGGTGATGAGCTCAAAGCCATCGGCCTGGATACTGGCGGTGCGCAGCTCAGAGGGCTCGCGCACGTCCAGCACCACGGGCGTGCCATGACCACGGACCGAGTCCAGCCATGCAGCCAATTGGGACGGACGAACCTGAGCAATCATGCAGTTAGAAGCCTAAAAGTGAAAATGAGAGGGCTCGGGGAAATTGAGCAGACGTGGCGCCACGGTGTCCCAAGGGGTCGTGGTCTTGAACTCGGCGTCGCTGATACGGGTCACGATATGCAGGCGCATGGTTGGCTCTTCGCCCACAATTCCAATCAATCGGCCACCGACTTTGAGTTGCGCGAGCAGCGCTTGCGGTACTTCGGCGACCGAGCCGCTGAGCATGATGACGTCAAACGGACCGTCCGGTGAGACGCCCTTGGAACCATCAAACTGGCGCACTTCGGCGTTGTGGATACCGGCTTTTTGCAGGTTGGCTCGCGCCATCTGGGCCAGCTCCGGGTCGATTTCCAGCGAGATCACGCGCTGCGCGCGGTGCGCCAGCAGGGCGGCCATGTAGCCCGAGCCAGCGCCGATTTCCAGCACTTTTTCGTGTTTTTGAACGGTGGCGTCCTGCAGCATGCGCGCTTCGACGCGCGGCGCCAGCATCACCTGACCTTGGCCCAGGGGAATTTCCATGTCCATGAACGCCAGCGCCTTGTGCGCCAGGGGCACGAAGTCTTCACGCTTGACCACTGCCAGCAACTCCAGCACACCGTCGTCCAGGACGTTCCACGGCCGGATTTGCTGTTCGATCATGTTGAAGCGGGCTTGTTCCAAATTCATTGGGTACTCCTGGGGGTATGTTGGGAATGTTAACAGATTCTGCAAAATTTTACCCGGCGCTGACTTGCGCCGGGCTGCTATCAGCGCCCCAGCGGCGCCGCAACCATTGCGCCAGATCATCCATGTAGCAATACACCACCGGCACTACGACCAAAGTCAGCAGCGACGAGGTGATCACGCCGCCAATCACCGCCTGGCCCATGGGGGCCCGCTGCTCCGAGCCTTCGGTCAGCGCCAGCGCCAGCGGCAGCATGCCGAAGATCATGGCCAGTGTCGTCATAAGGATCGGGCGCAAGCGCACCTTGGCCGCCATCAGCAGCGCCGCGCTGCGCTCCATGCCGTCGATGCGGCGGCCGTCCGTGTCGATGCCGGGCTCGCGCGCTCGGATGGCAAAGTCGACCAAAAGAATAGCGTTCTTGGTTACCAGGCCCATCAGCATCACCACGCCGATCACCGAGAACATCGACAGGGTCGAGCGGAAGATCAACAGCGCCAGCACCACGCCGATCAGCGTCAGGGGCAGGGAGGTCATCAGCGCCAGCGGCTGGAAGAAGCTCTTGAACTGGCTGGCCAGAATCATGTAGATGAAGACAATGGCCAGCACCAGTGCCGAGATCGCGTAGCTGAAGGATTCGGCCATGTTCTTGGTCGAGCCGCCAAACTGGTAGCGGTAGCCGGGCGGGAAACTGACGCTCTCCAGGGCGCTCTTGATGTCGGCGGACACTTCACCCGAAGCGCGCTGATAGACATTGCCATTGATGGCGACTTCGCGCGTCATGTCACGCCGGTTGATCTGGTTGGAGCCGGTTGATTCCTTGACGGTGGCCACCTGATTCAGGCGTACGATGCGCGGGCTGCCATCCGGGTTGGCGCCGACCAGGAACGGCAAACGCTGCAGATCATCGGCCTGGTTGCGCGCCTGCGGCGCCAGGCGCACATTGACGTCGTAGGTCTGGTCATCGGGCGCGCGCCAGTTGCCCACCGTCTGGCCGGCCACCAGGGTGCGCAACGCGCTGCCGATCTGGGCCAGACTCAGGCCCAGGTCAGACGCCACGTCGCGCTTGAATGTGACGTCGAGCGTTGGCTTGTTGGGCTTGACGCTCGAATCCAGGTCCACCAGGCCGGGGATCACCCGGATTTTCTCCATCACCACCTGGGCAATGCGCTCAAGCTCGGCCTGATCCGGGCCCTGCAGCGAAAATTCCACCTGCTTTTGCCCACCCACCGGGTCGAGCAGTCCGGCGTGCGTGACGGTGACGCCGGGCACCTGTTTGAGGCGCTCGCGCAGCAAGGCCGACATTTCATTGACATTGCGCGCGCGGTCCTTGCGGTCCACCAGGCGCACGTAAACGCTGGCGTTGGTCTTGCCGACCGCATTGGCGGTGTTGATGGTCGTCAACGTATAGCGGACCTCCGGGTAGCTGCGCACAATGCCTTCAACCTGCTTCGCCCGGGCTTCGGTCACTTCGAGCGATGAGCCCACGGGCGTGTAGAAATTGAGCGTGGTCTCGGAAAAGTCAGCCGCGGGCACAAATTCGGTACCGAGCAGCGGCACCATGAAGATACTGGCAACGAAGATGAGCAGCGCCAGCGCCAGGGTTTTGAGTTTGTGCACCAAAGACCAGCGCAGGATGCCCTGGTAGGCGTCAATCAGCCACTCGGTCGCCTGGTCAAACCAGCCGGTGACGCGGCCAATGGTCTTGTCATAAAACGTGACCGGGCGGCGCGGCGTGCCGTCGGGGTTGAGGCCGTGGTTGCGGTGGGCCTCAATGCTGGGGTCGTGCCAGACGCTCGAGAGCATCGGGTCGAGCGTGAAGCTGACAAACATCGAGATCAGCACCGCCGCCACGATGGTGATGCCGAACTCATGAAAAAACTTGCCAATGATGCCGCCCATGAAGCCGATCGGCAGGAACACCGCCACGATCGACATCGTCGTAGCCATGACGGCCATGCCGATTTCCTGTGTGCCGTCCATCGCCGCCTGGTACGACTGTTTCCCCATCTGCACGTGGCGCACGATGTTCTCGCGCACCACGATCGCGTCGTCAATCAACAAGCCCACGCACAGGCTCAGGGCCATCAGCGTGATCATGTTGATGGTGAAGCCAAACAGGTTCATGAACAAGAACGTGCCGATCAGCGCAATCGGCAGGGTCAGACCGGTAATCACCGTGGAGCGCCAGGAATTGAGGAACAAGAACACGATCAAGATGGTGAGCAGCGCGCCTTCAATCAGGGTGCGGCGCACGTTCTGCACCGCCACGCGGATTTGCCGGGATCCATCGGTGACGGCTTCGAGCCGCACGCCGGGGGGCAACTGCGTTTTCATCTCGTCGAGCATTTTGACCAGACCGTCAATCACCGCAATGGTGTTTTCGTCCTGCGATTTCTGCACATTGAGCAAGAGCGTGCGCTGGCCGTTGTAGAGCGCCAGACTGTCGGTCTCCTGGGCGCCGTCGACCACCTGCGCGAGCTGGTCGACGCGGATCGGTGCGCCGTTCTTGCGCGCCACAATGATCTTGCCAAAGTCTTCAGGACGCTGCATGCGCGCTTCAATCTGCACCATGCGCTCTTGCTCGCGCGACTGGATCGCACCGACCGGCAGATCCTGGTTGTCATTGCGCACGGCAGCCACGACCTGGTCGGGCGTGACACCAAAGGCTTCCAGCGCCTGCGGGTTGAGGTAGATGTTGATCTCGCGCTTGGTGCCGCCGACCACGGTGACCGAGCCCACGCCGCGCACGTTTTCCAGGCGTTTGCGCAGGGTCTGGTCGGCCCAGTTGGTCAGCTCGACGTCCGACATGGCTTTGGCTGCGGTGGCGGGAGCGCCAGGTGTGGGCGCCGCATCGGGCAAGACCGCCACCGACCACACGGCGCGGCTGGCCGGGTCAAAACGCAGCACGCGGGGCTCCTTGACCTCGGTGCGCAGGGTGGGGCGCAACAAAGCTACTTTCTCGCGGACATCGTCAGCGGCCTTGCGCCCCACGATGTGCAACTGGAACTCGATGATGACGATCGATTGACCCGCATAGCTGCGAGAGGTCAGGGCGTTGATGCCGGCGATTGAATTGACGCCCTCTTCGATCTTCTTGGTCACTTCGCTTTCGACGATTTCGGGCGAAGCGCCAGGGTAATCGGTCGTGACTACAACGATTGGAAAGTCAACATTGGGGAATTGGTCGACCTGCAGGCGTTGGTAGGAAAACAGGCCCAGCACCACGATGGCCAGCATGACCATGGTGGCGAAGACCGGGTTGTGAAGGCTGACGCGGGTGAACCACATGGCTTATTGCCCGCCTGCAGTACCGGCTGCAGCAGCTGAACCAGCCGCAGCCGGTACTGCAGGCCCAGTCACCTGAACGACGGTGCCGGCGCGCAGCGGGCCCACGCTTCCTACAAGCACGCGGGCGTTCTCGGTTAACCCTTTGATCGCCACCAGGGCTTGTCCGTCGCGCTCGCCGCGCGTGCCCATCTCAACGCTTTGGTGCAGCACTTGATTGCCGCTGATCAGTTGCACATAGGGCTGGGGTTGGTCGGTGCGCACCGCACTCAAGGGCACGGCCAGCGCTTGCACGCGATCCGTGCCCAAAATTCCCTGTGCAAACAGGCCTTGCCGCAGGCCAGGCGCAGGCTCCACGCTCAGATAGACCAGCACCGCGCGGCTGCCGACCGTGGTGCTGGGGTTGATCCGGATCACCTTGGCGGTGACCGGTTGGCTGACGCCTTCAATCTGCAACACGGCGCTTTGTCCCACCCGCACGGCCACGGATTCGCTGGCGCTCAGGCTGGCTTCAAGCTCGAGCTGGCGCAGGTCGACGATCTCAACGATTCGCGCCTCGACACCGACGCGCTCGCCGGGCTGCGCCAAGCGCTGTGAAATCAGGCCGGCAATGGGTGCGCGCAGCACGGTGTCTTGCAGAGATTTGGCGGCGACCTCCGCGCCGGCCTGCGCCGCCCGATAGGTGGCCTCGGCCGCCGCGAGACTGGCCATGGACGAGTCCACCGCGGTCTTGGATATAAAGCCTTGCTGCACCAGCGAGCGGTTGTTGTCGAAGTTGCGCCGCGCGATGTCGACCTGAGCCTTGGCGGCCTGCGCCTGTTGCTGGGCCTGCTGCACGCGCGCGTTGTATTCGGTGGCGTCGACGCGGGCGATGATTTGCCCGGCCTTGACGGCATCGCCTTCGCGCACCGTCAATCCCTGCAATTCGCCTGCCACCCGCGCCTTGACCATGGCGGTGTTCACCGCCTTGAGCGCCCCCGAGAGGGCAACGCCGGTTACCAGCTCGCGGGTTGTCACCTGCACCACATCGGCTGCGCTCAACTGCACCACCGCCTGGGTACTCTGAGTTGCCAGTTTGGCCACAGCCGCTTGCTGCAATTTCCGCGCCGACAAGGCACGCCATACGCCGCTGGCGAGCAAGGCAACGACCAGGGCGAGCAACCCCCATTTCAACCAAGATTTCATGGTGCGATATTCTTCTGTGACTAGTGAGGAGGGGGCGGGCGAACGTTCAGGCCATTGAGAATGGTCTCAACTTGCAGGGCAATGTAGTCTTCGGGCACCAACTGGGCGCCAGCTTCGCAGCAAGTACCCAGAGAATGCTTCCACATGGCCAGAAAGACCATCGGGGCCAACACAATGTAGACGCCATATTTCATGTCGATGGCCCGAAACTCGCCACGGTCGACGCCGCGCTGCAACACGCGGGTAATCAGCACCTTGCCTGGCTGGATGACCTCGTGCTCGTAAAAGGCGGCCAGCTCTGGAAAGTTTTGGGCCTCACTCATCATCAGCTTGGTGATGCCTGAGGCCTGGGTCGAGCCAATGCGTTGCCACCAGGCCATCATGCAATAGCGCATCAGGTCGGCCGAGTTGCCTTTGAAATTATCGAACTCGGTATTCCACTCGTGGAAGCGCCCTGAAATGTTTTCGCGCACCACCGCCTTGAACAATTCTTCCTTGCTGGCAAAGTAGAGAAACAGCGTGCCTTTGGAGACGCCCGCCAGTTTGGCGACTTCTTCAACCCGCGTCGCGGCGTAGCCTTTTTCGACAAACAGCGCAAGCGCGGCGTCCAGCAGTTCGCCCGGGCGCGCATCCTTGCGTCGCTCGTGCTTGGTATGCCCGCCGCAAGGGGCATCGGAATCGGGATTTTTGACGGACATGAAGTTAATGACTATTTGGTTATTAATGTAATCTTTGCGCCAATGACTGTCAATGCAAGGGCTTGAGTCGGGACGGTGATGCCCACAAGGCGCCCTCAGTTTCTGCTGCCAGCTAACATGCCAAGGACACGCTAATTTCAAACAACACAGGAGATACGCCATGCCAGAACCCTTGCAAACCATCACATTGGGCGGTGGGTGCTTTTGGTGCCTTGAGGCCGTCTTAAACAAAATACGCTTATAAATCAACAAGTTATCTTTTGACAAAAGATTGTTTGACAGTTTTTTGCCAAAAGCTAACTTATCGACAGTCCTGATTTAACTGTGTAAACCGTATAAACTGTTTATATCGTTTCTCACAATCCGTATAAACCGTATAAACTGTTTATATCGTTTCTCAATAAGACTAGCTAAGTAGTCACGACGAACCCGGCTTATGACTAGCCAAGTAGCCACGAACACCATCAAAAAAATGACTATCAATGATTTTTTATTCCTTTTAGTTATATGAAATATATTAGCAAAACAAAGTAATAAGTCAATACAACTAATGACAATTACTTTCACTCAATACACAAACATATAACAAATACTTATTCTTAATTTCGACTGCTTTCTCTTTCTTTCTTTTTATTATTTTTTCTTTCGACTTGATGTTTTTTCCCTTATTTTTATAGAAAACAGGTATTACAAGAACAAATCGAGGCGCCTAGGCCTCTAACTTAGGCTAAAGCCTTATTTATTAAGTATTATTTAACCCACTCCTGCTATTTTCTTTTGATTTGTTATCGTTATTAAATCGGCATACTCAAAAAATTTGACTTATCTAGTCTTTTGATAGTGCTTAACTCTCAAAATTTTATGCTTGCTTTTGTCCCACGGTCCAAAATCAAACCTAAAATTTTGAAAGATATGAGCTTTATTTTGCTTTGCTTATTTTTCGATTTTTTCATTCCATTTTTATAATCTATTGATTTATTTTGTTTTGAGTTTGAAATCATTAACCTTGCTTACGCCTCCGTTACTACAAACTTGAAACAAGTTTGAGTAACGGTATTGCTTTACAACAATAAACCGTTTTGCTTTGTGCTTAATGTCAAGTTTTGCTTATTGATTAAATCGTTTTGTTTTGCTTATTGACTGAAAATTTTCACTTTGCTTTTTTTGGTGTTGATATTATTTTGTGCTTTATTTTTGAAATGCTCTTGACTTTCTTTTTACTATTTCGTATAAATAATAAAGCGACGGTTGACGTGAATAGTTTCCCCATACGTGGGGCTTGAAAATTTACTCAAACAAGAAAGCCACTTTAATCGGTGGCTTTTTTTGTTGTCTATTGACTTTTGATTTATTTTTACTTTGACAACAAAAAAGCCCACTATTTTCATAGTGGGCTTGATTTTTTAATAGAACCTGCTTTAATGATTATTACCACATAACAAAAAAAGGTGTCCTATGTCTACAACTATAATTAATAAAAATGATATTGTCAATCAAAAAGTCGAAAAAGAATTTGATTATTTTTCACTCAATAAAAAAGTATTCAATGAATTGATATTAATCAGCAGACCAAAAAATGTTTTATTTCAAATAATGGTTCATTTGTCTTGTAAGGCAACTTACAAAAATGGGCTTGTTGGAGTTCATAGTGAAATATCAAAAACAGCAATAGCAAAAGAATTGGGTATCAATAAAGGTCATATTACTGATTATCTTAAACAGTTGGTAGAATTACAGTTCATTAAGATATTCAATGTAAGTCCATTAGTTTTACAAGTTCTAGAAATTCCAAAAGCACCAGTTTTAAACGATATTAAAGCACTATTGCTTTACATTCATATAAACCCACACGAATTTAATTTTCATAGAAATTTAGAGAGAAAAACAGCATTTTTTGACACATTCAAAGAATATGATAATCAAATTCTTATTGAAAGAATTAAAAATGCTGAGGTTCCTTTGGAACATTCAAGCAATCAAACAGACGACGAAATAGAGGACATTTTCGGTTTTAATGAATAATATTTAATCCCCTTTTCAGGGGATTTTTTACGACCACTTATAAACAAAGTATCAACAAGTCAATGACAATAAAACTCAGTGAACCCTTTCACTGAACCCACAGAGGGCTTGATTAACAAGCCTTTATGCTATGCCATTGAACCCACTCAACAAACCCCCTTACTTTTTAACTGAACCCCCAGAGCACTTGATTAACAGGCTTTTATGCTATGTTGTTGAACCCCTTTTTATATGTATGATAAAGAATGTATGACTATTCGCAGAATATATTAATCATTACAACAACAATACAATCACGATAGTGTGTACTTAAAGCATAGTTTAATCACGTAGTGGGTATTCATTTACGATAGTAAATAAAAAAGGAACGTGCCGAAAATTTCCACTTTTTTCTTACTGCTATTAATCACTAACAAAAAAAGCACCTTGATAGGTGCTTTGTCGTTTAAGAGGACCTAGGCGAGCTAGTCCTTTTTTTCACTATCGTGATAAGCATTTAAACGGCTTTAAATCGTTTTTCTTTGTATGTGGCTATATCGTCATAGATAAATCAAATTAATCGCTCTATCGCAGTTTTAATGCCATAGGCAAAGGACTAGCTCGCCTAGGTCCTCTTAACCAAAGAACCTGGGTGAGCCCAGGTTCCAGCACATTAAAAAACGACTGAAATTTATTTTAGTCGCTATGTCGCACTTATAAAGTCTTTATTCGCAAGGGTTTAAAGCATAAAAGAACAGCTAATGTGGCACACATTAGCGATTAGTCCTTAAAAATATCGGCTGTTGGAAAAAGACAAAAGAAATGATATGAGAATGAATGCTAATGATATGTGAATGACTGTAAATGAATGACAATGAATGACAATGGTAAAACGAATGATAAAGACTGATAGTAAATGAATGAATAAATGATAATGAATGATATAAATTACAAATTACAAATTACAAATTACTTGGTTGGCAACTTGATAGGACTGTATCGTTTAGTAGTCTGCTTATTGTTGTGTCCTACGGATTTCATAATATCAATTTGACTGTTTAATGAGCCGGTTGGTAAATCTGACAAGTGGTTTTTTTCTAAATGTCGGACACTTTCAATTCCCAAAAGCTCACTGATAAGAATAGAGAAATTAGCCCCATCCATTCCTGTTGCTTGTCCGATATTAAATACAAGATTACTAATTGCCTCACGTCTAAAAAAGTGAAAGTGAAACCCTTTTTCTTTTAGTCCAATTCGCTCATTGAATTTATCGTATGAGCCAGAAAAACCGTATAAAGTGTATGTAAAAAGTCGTGGGTCATTTTCTCTTTTTTGAATGTTCTCCAAAATTTCACGGGCTTGCTTTGTAATAATTACTTTTCGAGGTCTACCTGATTTTGTTTGATAAAGTTGTACATAATTTTCATTCAAATGAACTTGGTCCCAAGTCAATAAAACTATTTCACTACGACGAAAACCACAGTAATAAGACAAAAGACATATTTGTTTCATTTCAATGTTTGGGTAAATATCCAGAGCATTAAACAAAATTTCTTTGTCTGTATCGCTTAATCTGTAATCGCTTTTCATATCCCTGTTTTTCAGTAAATCTTTATCGTATTCAGTGACTGGGTTAGGGATACCTTTAAATTTACTTTCTTGGTGTCGCAGATTGTCAAACAACTTTTTGATAAAAGATAATTCACGAGAAACAGAAATTTTGGAAACATTGCGACCAAGACTTGTACCGTATCTTGACTTTGCTGTTGTAGATAAACGAGCATTGATATAGTCGTTTATCTCAATATAAGTAATTTGTTCAGGTTTGAACTCGCCTAATCGTTTCTTTCCAGCATTGGCTATGGTATTTTGAGCCATTTGTGCTAATAAGCCGCCTGCAAGCAATAAAGGTTTAACTATGTCGTTATGACGGTCAGGAATAGCAGTATTTTCAATCGTCTTAAAAAATGAAACTTTACTTGCTCTATTTCTCTTTTTTAAGTCATTGTCAACAATTTCAGGGATATTTTTAGCAACATATTGACTGATATAAAACGAAAGTGTCGGACTTGTTAATAGTTCGCCTATTCGTTTTATTTTCTCATTCTGTTCTAAATCAATCTTGTTAAGTGTCTGTCTACCAATATTTGATTGATATGTAGCGAGCAAGTCCCTTGCTTGTTCCAAGTTATCACAAAGCTGGTCTACTTTCACCTGTGCGCCATTCACTTTTTTGTTGACACGAACACGAAACTTGACCTGTTTTTCTTTGTCTTTTGTCTTGTTTTTCCAATAAATTTGTGTTATTCCGCGAGGTAAAGCTGACATAGGTAAACTCCATTATTCAGGTCAAAGCCCACGGTTCAGGGTGGGAGTCTTTGACAAATTTATGCCAAAAGTTTACCTGATTTATGCCATTTTGTCAAATTTTACAAAGCAACCAAAAAGGAAATAATCGTTATGAATCAACAACTTAATACATTTGAAACCATAACTTTAGGAGGTGGCTGTTTTTGGTGCCTCGAATCTGTCTACGTCCAGGTCAAAGGCGTCACCGACGTTGAGAGCGGCTACTGCAACGGCCACGTCGTTGACCCCAGCTATGAGCAGGTGTGTACCGGCAGCACCGGCCACGCTGAAGTCGTCAAGCTGGTGTTTGACCCGGCGCAGATCAGCCTGCGCGAGATTCTGGAGATTTTCTTTGTTATTCATGACCCCACCACGCCCAACCGGCAGGGCAACGACAGTGGCACGCAATACCGCAGCGGTATTTATTATTCAACGCCCGAACAGGCGCAGGTCGCGAAAGACCTGATCGCTGAGATGAGACAAAGTGGTATTTACCAGCAGCCGATCGTGACGGAGGTTCTGCTGCTTACAAACTACTGGCCGGCCGAGGAATACCACCAGGACTTTTTTGCCAAGAACCCGAACCAGGGCTATTGCGTGGCTGTGGCCGCGCCCAAGGTGGCCAAGTTTCGCAAGACCTTTGCGCGCTTGGTGGCTGACTGAACAGGGGCCTGTTGCCGCGGTCAAAGCAATAGCGAATTCACCGGTTGGTCCAGCCGCAGCCAGCGTTCGGCGGCGTGCTGCAGCGCGTTGGGGTCGCCGGTGCAGAGCAGTCGGCAAGTGCCGACACTGTCGGTGCCGCAATGCTCGGGCAGCTGGCGCCGGGTCTGGCGCGCCACCGCCTCACCCGTATCGATCAGCTGCACGTTGGGGCCGACCGATTTGCGCAGCGCATCGCTGACAAACGGGTAGTGCGTGCAGCCCAGCACCAGCGTGTCAATTTCCCCGATATTTATGCCAAATCGGCCCATAGCCCCCGTGTAGTATGTGCATAGTGCTTCTATATTAGGAGCATTCTGGCGTTCAATGGCGTCGGCCAGACCGTCGCAGGGCTGGCAGCTGAATTCGGCTTCGCCGGCCAGTGACGCCACCAGCGCGCCAAACTTGGCACTGCCCAGTGTGCCGCGCGTCGCCATGACGCCGATGCGTCGGGTCTGGCTGAGCGCCAGCGCGGGCTTGAGGGCCGGTTCAACGCCGATGATGGGCAACTGGGGATGCGCCAGGCGCAGCGTGGCAATCGCTGCTGCAGTAGCCGTGTTGCAGGCGATGACCAGCGCCTGGATGTTGTACAGCGTTAGCAAATGAGCCGTGATGGCACTTGATCGATTGATGACATGCGCGTCATTACGCTCGCCATAAGGTGCATGGCCGCTGTCGGCCACATAGACAAAGTCCTCGTGCGGTAACTCGGCGCGCAGTGCCTTGAGGATGCTCAAGCCCCCGATGCCGCTGTCGAACACCCCGATCGGGCGCTTCACAGGATCAGCAGAATCTGGGTCAGAACCCGATTTCAATCAGGCGCCAGCGACTTCGATGCCCTTGAATTCGCCGGTGGCAATGCGTTTTTGCCATTGCGCCGGACCCGTGATGTGCGCGCTGGTGCCGCCCGCGTCGACCGCCACGGTGACCGGCATATCGACCACGTCAAACTCGTAAATGGCTTCCATGCCGAGGTCGGCGAAGCCCACCACATTGGCGGTCTTGATCGCCTTGCTGACCAGGTAAGCGGCGCCGCCCACGGCCATCAGGTAGGCGCTCTTGTGTTTCTTGATGGCTTCAATCGCGACCGGGCCGCGCTCGGCCTTGCCGATCATGGCAATCAGGCCCGTTTCAGCCAGCATCATCTCGGTGAAACCGTCCATGCGGGTGGCGGTGGTCGGGCCGGCCGGGCCGACTGCTTCGCCCTTGATCGGATCGACCGGGCCCACGTAGTAAATCACGCGGTTGGTGAAGTCGACCGGCAGCTTCTCACCCTTGGCCAGCATGTCCTTGATGCGCTTGTGCGCGGCGTCGCGGCCGGTCAGCATCTTGCCGTTGAGCAAGAGCGTGTCACCGGGCTTCCAGCTCGCCACTTCTTCCTTGGTCAGGGTGTTGAGATTGACTTTTTTGCTCTTGACGTAGTCGGGCGCCCACTGCACATCGGGCCAGGTTTCAAGCGCGGGCGGCGTCAGGTAAACCGGACCGCTGCCGTCCATCACAAAGTGCGCGTGGCGCATGGCGGCGCAGTTCGGGATCATGGCGATCGGCTTGCCCGCGGCGTGCGTGGGGTACATCTTGATCTTCACGTCCAGCACCGTGGTCAGGCCGCCCAGGCCCTGCGCGCCAATGCCCAGCGCGTTGACTTTCTCCATCAATTCAATGCGCAGCGCTTCGACCTTGCTGAGCGCTTGTCCGCTGGCGGCCTTGGCTTGCAGCTCGTGCATGTCCAGGTGGTCCATCAGGCTTTCTTTGGCCATCACCATCGCTTTTTCTGCCGTGCCGCCAATGCCGATGCCCAGAATGCCGGGTGGACACCAACCCGCGCCCATGGTCGGCACGGTTTTGAGCACCCAATCGACCACCGAATCATTGGGGTTGAGCATGTACATCTTGCTCTTGTTCTCGCTGCCGCCGCCCTTGGCCGCGACCGTCACTTCGAGCTTGTCGCCGGGCACGATGTCAACAAAGATCACGGCGGGCGTGTTGTCTTTGGTGTTCTTGCGCTCAAACTGCGGGTCCGCCACCACACTGGCGCGCAGTGGGTTGTCGGGGTTGGTGTAGGCGCGGCGCACGCCTTCGTTGATGGCGTCGTCCAGGCTGCCGGTGAACTCGCCCCAGCGCACGTCCATGCCGACTTTCAAAAATACGTTGACGATGCCGGTGTCCTGGCAGATCGGGCGGTGGCCCTCGGCCGACATCTTGCTGTTGGTCAGGATTTGCGCCATGGCGTCTTTGGCGGCCGGGCTTTGCTCACGCTCATAGGCCCGCGCCAGGTGCGTGATGAAGTCGGCCGGGTGGTAGAAGCTGATGTACTGCAAGGCAGCGGCGACGGATTCAATCAGGTCAGTCTGGCGGATGGTACTCATGATGCGGTGAAACCTCAGGTAGTTGAAGGAAATGTGAAGCGGCGCTGCGCAACGGCCGACAAATCAAATTAGTTTAACCAGCCTGACCCGACGCCAGTTTGACCGAGCGCATAGCAATCGACAATATCAATCGCGCCTGCTGGGCGCTGAGTCTCGGCGTGTGGTCGGAGCTTCTTCAGGCAGTGCCGCAATCGAGGGCAGTCCCAGATGCAGGGCCGCCTTGGCCAGCAGGTGGGCCGAGACCGGCGCGGTGATGAACAGGAAAAATGTGACCAGAATTTCATGCAGGCTCAAACCCTCGCCCGTGACGCTGAAAAAAACGGAAGAGGCAATCAACAGGCAACCGACCCCCAAAGTTGTCGCCTTGGTGGGGCCGTGCAGGCGGGTGTAAAAGTCTTTGAAGCGCACCAGACTGAGCGAGCCCACAAAGGTAAAGCCGGCGCCGATCAGCACCAGGGCGGATAACAGGACTTCGGTCGTGGTGTTCATTCGATGATGTCTCCGCGCAGCAAATATTTTGACAATGCCACCGTGCCCACAAAGCCCATCAAGGCGATCAACAAGGCAGCCTCAAAGTAAAGCGGACTGGCCAGACGGATGCCCAGCAACACCAGCAAGGCAATGGCATTGATATAGAGCGTGTCGAGCGCAAGGATGCGGTCAACCGCGCTCGGCCCCCGAAATAGCCTGAAGAAGCTCAAGGCGAAGGCTGCAGTGACCAACGTGAAAGAGATGGAGAGGGCGGTACTCAACATTCAAAAGTCTCCTTCAGCGGTGCTTCAAAACGCGTCTTGATGGTGTCGATCAAGGCCTGGGGGTCGGTGCAATCGAGCGCGTGCACCAGCAAAAAACGCCGGTCTTCGGACAGCCGGGCCGACACCGTCCCGGGTGTCAGGCAGGTGGTATTGGCCAGCAGGCTGATCGCCAGCTCATGGCGCAAGTCCAGTGGTACCTGCACAAAGACCGGATGCAGCGCGCGCGGGCCCACCAACACGAGGCGCGCGACGGTGAGGTTGGCAACCAGCACGTCGTAAAAAAAGAAGCGCAGGAAGCGCAACATGCTTAGCGGGCGACGCAAGCGCACGCGCTCAGGCCAAAACGCCAAGGTAAACAGCGGAATGATCCATCCCAGCAGCAGGCCAAGTACGAGCTGTCCGACGGATGCACTGTTGTTGAGCAAAAGCCAGATCAGCGTCAGCATTGGCGTGAGCAGAGGGTGAGGTAACCAGCGCTTCATCGGGTGCCTCCTAGAACCGCGTTGATGTAAATGGACGGCTCAGCCAGTTGCAGCGCCGTGGCGCGGGCAAAGTCCACGGCAGGCCCGGCGCCCACGGTGAGAGCGAGGATCAAGCCCAGCAAGGCGCCGATGGCGAAGAATTCGTAAGGGGCAAACAGCGGTGTTGGTCGGCTGAGCGCCTGATTGATTGAAGATGGCGGCTTGACGCTATCGAAAAACACGCGGCTGCCGGCCCGTGCCAGTGCGACGACGATGCCCAGCGCTGAGACCAGGATGATGACCCAGACCCAGGGGTGTGCGGGTGTGGCTTGCAGAATCAGAAGCTTGCCGACAAAGCCCGACAGCGGTGGCAAGCCCGACGCAGCCACAGCGGCCACGAAGTACACGCCGCCCCACTGTGCGTAGTGGGGCATATCGACATCGGGCGCAAAGCTGTCGCCACTGCGCGCGCGCCGGCGCTTGATGGCGTCACTCAGCAAGAACATCAGCGCGGCGGTGAAGGTGCTGTGCGGCAGGTAATAAAGACCTGCGGCAATGCCGTTCGTTCCCAGAGCAATGGCAGCGAGCAGGGTGCCGACCGAGGCCAGCACGAGGTAAGCGGCCAGCCGCCCCAGACCTTCTGCGGCCAGCGCGCCCAACATGCCAATGACCAGGGTGGCCAGGGCCAGCGCCAACAGCCAGGGTTCAAACAAGCCGGCCAGTTCACCTGCCGCGCTGCCAAACAGCAAGGTATGGGTGCGCAAAATGGCGTAAATCCCCACCTTGGTCATGATCGCAAACAGCGCTGCCACAGGTGCCGAGGTGCCTGCATACGCGTTGGGCAGCCACAAGTGCAAGGGCAACAGCGCCGCCTTGAGGCCGAACACAAGCAGCAACAGCAGGCCGCCCGCACGCGCCAGCCCCAGGCTATCAGCTGGCAATGTCGCTGCCTTGGCCGCCAGGTCGGCCAGATTGAGACTGCCCAGGGCACTGTAAATCAGACCGGCTGCAAAGAGGAACACCGTGGAGCCCAGCAAGTTCATCACCACGTAATGCAGCCCGGCGCGGGTGCGCGCAGGGCCGCCACCATGCAGCGCCAGGCCATAGGAGGCGATCAGCAAGACCTCAAAAAAAACGAACAGGTTGAACAAATCGCCGGTCAGGAAGGCGCCCGCCAAACCGAACAACTGCATCTGGAACAGCACATGAAAATGCCGCCCCTGGCGATCGGTGCCCCCGCCCGCGTAGATGACGGCGCACAGCGCGACCAGCGAGGTGATCAGCACCATCGATGCCGCGAGCCGGTCGGCGACCAGCACAATGCCCCAGGGCGCGGGCCAGTCACCCAGGCGGTAAGTTACGAGCGTGCCGTCGGCCACCGCGAGCAGCAGGGCCAGCGCAAAACCGATCTGGACCAGCACGGCCAGCACGGCCAAGCCCCGTTGCAGGCGCATGGCTTGCTCGCGCAGCACCAGCAGCAGCAACGCTGCCACGAAGGGCAGCAGCACTGGCGCAATCACCAGGTGGTCGGTGATGGACAGGGAGGTTGTCATGGCTGGCTCCCGGTGTGGCGACCATCAACATGGTCGTTGCCGAGCTCGGCGCGCGCGCGCAAGCTGAGCATGATGACAAAAGCCGTCATGGCAAAACCAATCACGATGGCGGTCAGTACCAGGGCCTGCGGCAAGGGGTCGGCATGACCGCTTGCCAGCCCAATCACCGGCGGTTGGCCGATGACCAGCCGACCGGTGGCAAACAAGAACAGGTTCACGCCGTAAGACAGCAGCGTCAGGCCCAGCACCACGGGGAAGGTGCGCGCGCGCAGCACCAGATAAACGCCGCAACCGGTCAACACGCCAATGGACAAGGCAATCAGAAGTTCCATCAATTGGGCACCTTGTCATGGCTGGCGCGGTGTGCCAGGCCCAGGTTGATGAGGATCAACAGCGTGGCACCGACCACCACCAGGTACACGCCCAGGTCAAATGCCATGGCGGAGGCGACTTCAAATTCGCCAACCCAGGGCAGGGTGAAGTGACCAAAAGTGGAGCTTAGGAAGGGGCGGCCAAACAGCCAACTGCCCAGACCCGTGAGCAAAGCCGCAGTCAAACCCAGCGCCAGCCAGGGGTGGGTTTGGGCTGGCAAGCGGGCCTGTGTCCAGGTGGCGCCGTTGGCCAGGTACTGCATGATCAGTGCAATGGCTGTGATCAGCCCGGCAATGAAGCCGCCACCCGGCAGGTTGTGACCGCGCAGGAAGATAAAGACCGACACCAGCAGCGCCAGCGGCAACAGCAAGCGCGCGAAGGTGGCCATGATGACCGGATGCAGGTCGGCATCCCAGGCGCGGCCCTGCGCATCTTGGCCGGGCGCGGGCAGGCGCAGGTCCTGCAACAGCGCAAAAATGCCGAGCGCGGCCACCGCCAGCACCGTGATTTCGCCAAAGGTGTCAAAGCCACGGAAGTCGACCAGGATGACGTTCACCACGTTGTGGCCACCGCCCCCGGGCACACTGTTGCTGATGAAGAAATCAGCGATGGTGTCACCCGAGCGGGTCAGCACCGCCCAGGCCATTGCCGCAGCGCCGCCACCCGCCAGCAGCGCAATCGCACCGTCGCGCCAACGCTTGCTGTTGTCTGATTCGGTGGGCGTCACGGCCGGCAAGAAATAGAGTGCTAACAGCAGGAGGATGATGGTGACCACTTCAACTGACAATTGCGTGAGGGCCAAGTCCGGTGCTGAAAATTTGACAAAGATCAGCGCCACCACGAGCCCGACGGCACCCGTCAAAATCAAAGCGGTGAGCCGCTGGCGGTGCAGCACGGTTGCTGCCAGCGCGGCCAGCACCAGCGCCAGCGCTGCCGTCAGACTGACCCCGTCGACCGGCAGCAAGGGGCGTGAGCCGGTCAGGGGCGCGGGAGCCAAGACCAGGCCCGTCGCGCCGAGCACCAGGGTGCACAGTATCAGCAACATCACCTGGCGTTGCAGTGAGCCGTTGTCAAGCCAATGGGTGAGGCGCCGGGCAAAAGCCAGGGTGCCCTCAAGCAGGTGATCAAAGATGGCGCGGCCACTGAGCCGGGCTGCCAGCTTGCCATGCAGGGCAAAAAGCGGCTGGCGACGCCAGTAGAGAAGAACACCGCCGATCAAGGCAACCACGCTCATCCACAGGGCCGGGCTGACGCCGTGCCAGATCGCCAGGTCATGCTCAGGCAGTGGCCCTTGCAGCACGGCGCCGGCCGCAGCGGCCAGGATGGGTTCGACCGTCTGGGCCGGGAAGATGCCCACCAACAGCACCAGCACCACCAAAATCTCGACCGGCACCTTCATCCAGCGCGGCGGCTCGTGCGGGGTTTTGGGCAGATTGATCGGCTCACCGTTAAAGAACACGTCATGGATGAAGCGCAATGAGTACGCCACGGCAAAAATACCGGCGATGGTGACCACGGCGGGCAGCAGCCAGCTCAAACGCATTTGGCCGCCGGCGGTGACCGCCTCGGCAAAAAACATCTCTTTGGAGAGAAAACCATTGGCCAGTGGCACGCCTGCCATGGCCGCGCTAGCCACCATGGCCAAGGTGGCTGTGTGCGGCATGTAGTGCCACAGGCCGTTGATTCGGCGCATGTCACGCGTGCCGCATTCATGGTCAATGATGCCGGCGGCCATGAACAGCCCGGCCTTGAAGATGGCGTGGTTGATGATGTGAAACACGCCGGCCACGGCCGCCAGCGGTGTGCCGATGCCAAACAAGGCGGTGATCAGCCCCAGGTGGCTGATGGTGGAATAGGCCAGCAGGCCTTTGAGGTCGTGCTTGAACAGCGCAAACACGGCGCCCAGTAGAAAAGTGATCAAGCCAACGCCGCCGACCCACCAGGTCCAGGCGTCAGTGCCCGAGAGGGCCGGGAACAGCCGCGCCAGCAAAAACACACCGGCCTTGACCATGGTGGCGGAATGCAGGTAGGCCGACACCGGCGTGGGCGCGGCCATGGCGTTGGGCAACCAGAAATGAAAGGGAAACTGTGCCGATTTGGTAAAGACTCCGAGCAGAATCAACAGCAGTGCCGGCAGATACAGCGGGTGCGCCCGCACCAGATCACCGCTGGCCAGCACGACCGAGAGCTCGTAACTACCCACGATCTGGCCCAGCAACAAAAAACCGGCCAGCAGCGCCAGACCACCGGCGCCGGTGATCGTCAAAGCCATCAGCGCACCGCTGCGGGCGTCTTCCCGCTGGCGCCAATAGGCAATCAGCAAAAAAGACGAGAGGCTGGTGAGTTCCCAGAAAATCAGTAACTGGATCAGGTTCTCTGACAGCACCACGCCGAGCATGGAGCCCATGAAGAGCAGCAAGTAGGCGTAGAGCCGACTCAGACTGTCCCGCATTGACAAGTAGTAGTGGGCGTACAGAATGACCAGTAAGCCAATCAGCAGGATCAGCAGAACAAAAAGCAGGCCCAGCCCGTCCATGCGGAAAGCCAGGTCGAGCCCGGCGCTGGGAATCCAGCTCAGTTGCTCAATCGTGGTTTTGCCGGCCAGGCTGTCGACCATCAGCGGCAGCAGCAACAGCAGCGCCGACACCGTCACCGCCGCAGCGCTCCAGGCCGAGACAGTGCGCCCGTAACGCCCTGACCGGGCAACAAGCGCTGCACCAAAAAAGGGCACAAGAATGGCCAAAAACAAATGCATCACCTATTGTGCGGGATCAAGGCAATGGCTCTGCCGGTCAGTGAGGCGACTACATTAGCCGCCTTGGGGTTTTCGCAGGCTGGCATGACCCGCAGGACGAATCTGTGCTTTCGCCAGCCAGTTCAGACCATCTGATGCGGCCGCTTGCTAATGGGAATCCGATTGCGGATGGGCCATGAGACGGTCGGTATAGGCAATCGCAATCGCCGAGAGCAAAAAGGTGATGTGAATCGCGGTTTGGGCAATCAGGACTTTTTCGTCATAGTTGGCGGCATTGATGAAGGTCTTGAGCAGGTGAATCGAGCTGATGCCGATGATGGCGGTGCCCAGCTTGACCTTCAGCACCGAGGCGTTCACGTGGCTGAGCCACTCGGGCTGGTCGCGGTGGCCCTCTAAGTCCATGCGCGACACAAAGGTTTCATAGCCACCAATAATCACCATGATCAGCAGGTTGGAGATCATCACCACGTCGATCAGCGCCAATACCACCAGCATGATGATGGTTTCATTCAGTGAGGTGATGGCCACATCGGACTTGTATCCGATGCTGCTGATCAGGGCCTGCAAGGCCGTCTGGCTGCCAAAGGCGGCTTCCAGCAGGTGCACCAGCTCCACCCAGAAATGGAACACATACACGCCTTGTGCAGCGATCAGCCCGATATAGAGCGGCAACTGCAGCCAGCGGCTGGCAAAGATGAAGCTTGGGATCGGGCGCATGCGGGGCGCTTTTTCAGGATTCGGAGTACTCATTTGACGTCTTCTTTTATAGGGTTGCCGATTGTAGGGGCGCCGTGCCTGCACTCGGGCGTGCCAGTCGATTGCCAGTTGCGAAGAGTCAAAGCATGGCGTCAACATTGGTGCCACCTTCGGCATTCAGGCACGTCAGTGGCCTGTAAGTGCAAGGATTGACATTTATGCGTTGTATTTTTAACAAGAGGAGACCTGCCCATGAGTTCACCATCAACCGCCGTTGAGTCCACATTGGTTGAAAACCGCGTTTTTCCGCCGAGCGAGGCGACCGTCAAGGCCGCGCGCATTTCCGGCATGGACGGCTACAACGCGCTGTGCGCCGAAGCCGAGAAAGATTTTGAAGGCTTCTGGGCTCGCTTGGCACGTGAAAACGTGGTCTGGAGCAAACCCTTCACCAAGAGTCTGGACGAGTCCAATGCACCTTTTTACAAATGGTTTGAAGACGGTGAACTCAACGCTTCGGCCAATTGCCTGGACAAGCACATGGGCACGCCGGTTGAGAACAAAACAGCCGTCATTTTTGAAGCCGATGACGGTGCTGTCACCAAGACCAGCTACAAGGAATTGCTGGCCCGCGTCAGCCAGTTTGCCAACGCACTCAAGGCCCATGGCATCAACAAGGGCGACCGCGTCCTGATCTACATGCCGATGTCACTCGAAGGTGTGATCGCCATGCAGGCCTGCGCCCGCATTGGTGCCATCCACAGCGTGGTGTTTGGCGGCTTTTCGGCCAAGGCGCTGCAAGAACGCATCATGGACGCCGGTGCGGTGGCCGTGGTCACAGCCAACTACCAGAAGCGCGGCGGCAAAGAGTTGCCCTTGAAGTCGATTGTGGACGAGGGTTTGAGTCTGGGCGGCTGCGAGTCGATCAAGACGGTCTTTGTGTACCAGCGCGCCGCCACCGCCTGCAACATGGTCGCCGGGCGCGACGTGACGTTCACCGAGGCATTGGCCGGGCAAAGCACCGAATGCGCGCCGGTCGCCGTGGGTGCCGAGCATCCCTTGTTCATTCTTTTCACTTCGGGCTCCACGGGCAAACCCAAGGGCGTGCAGCATTCCACCGGCGGCTTCTTGCTGTGGGCCAAGCTGACGATGGACTGGGTGTTTGACCTGCAGCCGTCCGATGTGTTCTGGTGCACCGCCGACATCGGCTGGATCACCGGCCACTCCTACGTGGCCTATGGGCCGCTGGCAGCAGGCGCCACGCAAATCATATTTGAAGGCATCCCGACCTACCCTAATGCCGGGCGGTTCTGGCAGATGATCGAGCGCCACAAGTGCACTATCTTTTACACCGCGCCGACCGCCATCCGTGCGCTGATCAAGTCGGCCGAGTCCGATGCAAAAGTTCACCCTGATCGCTCGGATCTGTCGAGCCTGCGCATCCTGGGCACGGTGGGTGAACCGATCAACCCCGAAGCCTGGATGTGGTACTACAAACACGTCGGCCGTGAGCGCTGCCCGATTGTGGACACCTTCTGGCAGACCGAGTCCGGCGGCCACATGATCTCGCCGCTACCCGGCGCCACGCCACTGGTTCCCGGCAGCTGCACCTTGCCACTGCCCGGCATCATGGCGGCGATCGTGGACGAAGCGGGCCACGATGTGCCCAATGGATCGGGCGGCTTGTTGGTCGTCAAACGCCCCTGGCCGTCGATGATTCGCACCATCTGGAACGACCCGGAGCGCTTCAAGAAAAGCTATTTTCCTGATGAATTGGGCGGCACAGTTTATCTGGCGGGGGACGGCGCGGTGCGCAGTGTTGATCGGGGTTACTTCCGCATCACCGGCCGCATCGACGATGTGCTCAACGTCTCCGGTCACCGCATGGGCACGATGGAAATCGAGTCGGCCCTGGTCGCCAAGACCGATCTGGTGGCCGAAGCTGCCGTGGTGGGGCGCCCGGACGATATGACCGGCGAGGCGATTTGCGCCTTTGTGGTGCTCAAGCGTCCGGTGCCCACCGGTGATGAAGCCAAAGCCATTGCCAAGGAACTGCGCGACTGGGTGGCCAAAGAAATTGGCCCCATTGCCAAGCCCAAAGACATCCGCTTTGGCGAGAACCTGCCCAAGACCCGTTCTGGCAAGATCATGCGCCGCTTGTTGCGTTCACTGGCCAAGGGCGAGTCCATCACCCAGGACACCTCCACGCTGGAGAATCCGGCGATTCTCGATCAGTTGGGGCAGGTCTACTGAGGCCGTGTTAAAGCAATGTTATTGATAGCTGCGCGCGCCCGTTCTACGGGGGCTGCAGCCTGAAATGGCATAAATTCCAGCTGACAAAAGCCCGCTTTGCGGGCTTTTGTTTTGACAGCGAAGCCTCGCCTCCAATCGCTGGATAAAGCAACTTCTTTTCTGTAAATTTCCGAAATTTAGTTTTGGGTGTTGGTGATTTGCAGCGCTCAGGGCTTCATGGTTAGATAGATTTT
>NZ_JAAFHA010000003.1 GCF_010365055.1 Rhodoferax sp. | reverse complement strand
ATTAAAAAATCCCAAAACCAGAAACTTCCAAACAGGGTCAGTTTCAGTGGTCGGGGAAATTACAGAACGAATGTTGCACTACCAGCATTTTGCTGGGCATGGATATCCCTTGCATGAAAAATGCCCCTGAGGACCGTGACCGTCAGGGGCATTGTGTCGCAGCCGCTGGATGTCAGACGTATTCGACCAAGGTCTTCTTCATTTTCTTCATCGCCGCCACCTCGATCTGGCGAATGCGCTCGGCGCTGACGCCGTACACCGCAGCCAGTTCGTGCAGCGTCATGCCGCCCGAGTTGTCGTCGTTGACCTTCAGCCAGCGCTCTTCGACGATGCGCCGGCTGCGTTCGTCGAGCGCGTCCAGCGCCGTCGCAATGCCGTCGCTGGCCAGCAGGTCGCGCTGGTGCGCCTCGATCATTTCAGTCGGTTCGTGCCGGGTATCGGTCAGGTAGGCAATCGGGCCAAACGCGTCTTCACCGTCGTCAGAGGGGCTGGGGTCGAGCAGCACATCACCGCCCGAGAGCCGGGTCTCCATTTCAATGACCTCTTCGCGCTTGACCCTGAGTTCCAGGGCCATCGCGTCGATTTGGTCTTCATTCAGGGTGTCGCGGTGGGTGCCCAGATCAGCGGCAGCATCGTCCGACTTGTAGCGCTGCTTCATGGAGCGCAGGTTGAAAAAGAGCTTGCGTTGCGCCTTGGTGGTGGCCATCTTGACCATGCGCCAGTTTTTCAGGATGTACTCGTGAATCTCGGCCTTGATCCAGTGCAGCGCATAGCTCACCAAGCGCACGCCATGGTCCGGGTCGAAGCGTTTGACCGCTTTCATCAAGCCCACATTGCCTTCCTGAATCAGGTCGCCATGCGGCAGGCCATAGCCCAGGTACTGGCGCGCCACCGACACCACCAGTCGCAAGTGCGACAAGACCATTTTTCCGGCAGCGCCCAAGTCGTTGTCTTGCCGGAACTTGCGCGCAAACTCCTGCTCTTCTTCCAGGGTGAGCATGGGCAGGCGATTGGCCGCAGAAATATAAGCGTCAAGATTACCCAGCGCGGGCACCATCGACCACGGGTTCGCCACAGTCAAGGCAGCAGCGGATGCACCAGATTGATAAGACATGCCAGAACTCCTTTTTTCCATATTTGTTATGTTAGCACTCTCTGGGAGAGAGTGCTAACTCAGAAGTTCAATGTGGTTGAAGGCGGCAGGGATCGCGAGGGATGGCGAACCATGGGGACTTGCTGGCGCGTCACCAATGGACTGCGCCTGAGGCAGACCTGACGCAATCAGGCGCAGTGGCCTGATTCTGAGATGGTTTCTTGGGATATTCAGGATAATGGTCCAATTTGTGCTCGACCGACCTCTCTCTACTGGCTACCTTATGACACTCAAACTCTGCGTTGCCCAACTCAATTTTCTGGTCGGCGACATGGCCGGCAATGCGCAAAAAATCATTAATGCGGCGCGCACGGCCTATGCGCAAGGCGCGCGTTTGCTGCTGACGCCTGAGTTGTCCATTTGCGGCTACGCCGCGGAAGACCTGTTTCTGCGGGCTGCGTTCATTGCTGCCTGTGACGACGCAGTGAAGACAGTGGCCCGTGAGCTCGCTGGTTTGAAGGACATGAGCGTGGTGGTGGGTCATCCAACCGGGGGCGACAGCCGAACCCGCTCGGTGGCGGTGCAAAACCGCCACAACGCGGCCAGCGTGTTGCGCGAAGGCGTGGTGATAGCCACCTATGCCAAGCGCGAACTACCCAATTACCAGGTATTTGACGAACGCCGTTATTTCACGCCGGGGCAGGGCGTCTGTGTGTTTGAAGCGGGCGAAGCAGGGCACACGGTCAAGGTCGGCCTGCTGATCTGCGAGGACGCCTGGTATGAGGCGCCTGCGCGGGAAACGCAAGCGGCCGGTGCCGAACTGTTGGCCGTCATCAACGCCTCGCCCTTTCACATCGGCAAGGGGGATGAGCGTGAGCAGATGATGCGCGAGCGCGTGCAGGCCTGCGGCTTGCCGCTGGTGTATGCCCATTTGGTGGGCGGCCAGGACGAAGTGGTGTTCGAGGGCCGCTCCTTTGCGCTCAATGCCGATGGTTCGGTTGCCGCCCGTGCCCCAAGTTTTATAGAAAATAGCCTTGTAGCCCGCATCAAGCGTGCGCAGGCAGCTATTTATTTGGAAGCAGAAGTGGCGCCAGAACGAAGCTTGGATGCCGACCTGTGGGACGCGCTGGTGCTGGGTCTGCGCGACTACATTGGCAAAAACGGCTTCCCCAGCGTGATTCTGGGTCTCTCCGGTGGCATCGACTCGGCGCTGGTGCTGGCGCTGGCCGTGGACGCGCTGGGCAAAGACCGGGTGCGCACGCTCATGATGCCCTCGCCCTACACGGCCGACATCAGCTGGATTGATGCGCGCGAGATGGCGGCGCGCCTGGGCGTGCGCTATGACGAAATCTCCATCGTGCCCGAGTTTGAGGCCTTCAAGAAATCTCTGGCCGGTGAGTTCCGCGGCCTGGCCGAGGACACCACCGAGGAGAACATTCAGGCCCGCATTCGCGGCACGCTGCTGATGGCCTTGTCCAACAAGTTTGGCAGCATCGTGCTGACCACCGGCAACAAGTCCGAATTGGCGACGGGCTATTGCACCTTGTATGGCGACATGGCCGGTGGTTTTGCCGTCATCAAGGACCTGGCCAAGACCACAGTGTTCAGATTAGCGCGCTGGCGCAATCAAAACGACCCCTACGGCACGGGCCAGGCGCCGATTCCCGAACGCATCATCACCCGGCCACCGAGCGCCGAGTTGCGCCCGGACCAGACCGACCAGGACAGCCTGCCCGCCTACGCGGTGCTGGACGCGATTCTGGAGCGCTACATGGAGAATGATGAGAGCATCGAAGCCATCGTGGCGGCCGGTTTTGCCAGGACCGACGTCGAGCGGGTCACGCGCCTGATCAAGATCAACGAGTACAAGCGGCGCCAGGCACCGGTGGGTATTCGTGTCACGCACCGCAGTTTTGGCAAGGATTGGCGTTATCCTATTACCAATAAATTTCGCGCCTGACCGCTCACATCACTCAAGGACCACCATGAAACAGATCACCGCCATCGTCAAACCGTTCAAGCTCGAAGAAGTGCGCGAGGCACTGGCCGAATGTGGCGTGACCGGACTCACCGTGACCGAAGTCAAGGGCTTTGGCCGCCAGAAGGGCCACACCGAGCTTTACCGTGGCGCCGAGTATGTGGTGGACTTCCTGCCCAAGGTCAAGATCGAAGTGGTCGTCAAGACCCTGGATGTGGAGCGGTGCGTCGACGCCATCGTCAAAGCAGCTCACACGGGCAAGATCGGCGACGGCAAGATATTCATCACTGCCGTGGAGCGCGTTGTGCGCATCCGCACCGGCGAGCTGGACGAGTCGGCCATCTGAGCCGTTCGGGGGAATTTGCTCAGCTTATTTTGGGGCGGGTGCTGACTGCGCCGCGCAGTTGAGAAAGATCAATGCTGAAGGCGGGGTGTTGCCTAGACTGATGATTTAGTCTGACCTTCATGGCCCTACAACGGCCGGTCCCCATGGCAAACATTGAACAAGTTGCTGCACCTTGCCCGGGGCGGATCTGGTGAAAGCACTTGACCGCAAGCTGCTGCGCGACCTGTGGCAGATGAAGAGCCAGGCACTGGCTATCGCCTTGGTGGTGATGTGCGGCGTTGGCACCTACATCATGTTTCTCAGCACGCTCGGGGCGCTGCGTGCCACCCAGGACCGCTATTACCGCGACTACCGTTTTGCCGAGGTGTTTGCCAGCTTGAAGCGGGCGCCGCAGGCGCTCTTGCCGCGCCTACAGGCCATCGCCGGCGTGGATCAGGTCGAAACGCGGGTGGTGGCCCAGGTGCGGGTGGACATGCCGGGTTTTGCCGAGCCGGTCACAGCCTTGATGGTGTCGGTATCCGACGGCGGGCGCCGCGGTCTCAACGCGCTGCACTTGCGCCAGGGGCGCCTGCCAGCGCCGGGCCAACCAGATGAGGTGGTGGTCAGCAGCGCCCTGGCGCAGGCGCATCACCTGCAACTGGGCGGCCGCTTTGTGGCCATCCTCAACGGGCGGCGCCAGGCGTTGACGCTGGTGGGTACGGCGCTGTCGCCGGAATTCATTCAGCAGATGCGGCCCGGCTCGGTGTTTCCCGACAACAAGCGCTTCGGTGTGATGTGGATGGGGCGTCGCGCGCTGGCGCAAGCCTACGACATGGAGGGTGCGTTCAACGATCTGGCCCTGAGCCTGCGACCCGGCGCGGCCAGTCAAACCGTGATTGACCGCGTCGACGAACTGCTCCAGCCCTATGGCGGCCTGGGCGCTTACAGCCGCAAGGACCAGCTGTCGCACCGCTTTCTCAGCCAGGAGTTGGACCAGCTGGGCACCCTGGCGAGTCTGTTTCCGGTCATGTTCATGGGCATCGCCGCCTTTTTGCTCAATGTGGTGATCGGGCGGCTGGTGGCGATGCAGCGCGAGCAGATCGCCGTCCTCAAGGCCTTTGGCTACAGCAATCTGGCCGTGCTGTGGCATTACCTGCGCATGGTCTCGGTGATCGTGGGGCTGGGCATTGTGGGCGGCACGGCGCTGGGCCTGTGGCTGGGCCGGGCGCTGTCAGATATCTACACGGAGTTCTATCACTTCCCCTACCTGATGTTCCGTTTGCAGCCGGGCACGCTACTGCAGGCCTGCGCTGCCAGCCTCCTGGCGGCGGGGACCGGCACAGTGTTTGCAGTCTGGCGCGCTGCCAGCTTGCGCCCCGCGCAGGCGATGCGCCCTGAGCCGCCCGCAATCTATCGCGAGACCTGGATCGAGCAAATGGGCTTGAAGCGCTGGCTGTCGCCGCCGATGCGCATGATCATCCGCCACATCCAGCGCCGGGCCTTGAAGTCCATGCTCACAGTGCTGGGCATTGCCATGTCCTGCGGCATCATCATGACCGGGCTGTTTCAGCGCGATACGGTCAGCTACATGGTCAACCTGCAGTTCGGCATGGCCCAGCGCGAGGACCTGTCGGTGACCTT
Organism: Rhodoferax sp.; assembly: GCF_010365055.1. GTDB lineage: Bacteria > Pseudomonadota > Gammaproteobacteria > Burkholderiales > Burkholderiaceae_C > Rhodoferax. Next base: position 96,279 of record NZ_JAAFHA010000003.1, on the reverse strand, counting down.
CAGTGACCCCGCCAGCTACCGCGCGCGCTTCGACCTGCTCGGCTTGGCCGGGGTGCAGCACGTGGAAGTGTTTCGCGCCGTGCCGGTGCGGCTGCGTCACGGTCATCTCACTTATCGCACCGGTATTCGCGGTGTCGAACCGGGCGGCGACATTGTGCGCCTGCTCGACGCCGATTTGCGGCCCGTCCCTCTGCCGTTGGAGGGCATCTTGCTCACCGACTATCTGGCCCAACTGCTGGATGTGCGGGTGGGCGACCGGCTGACCGTCGAGGTGCTTGAAGGTAGTCGGCCGGTGCGGGAGGCCACTGTGGTGGGGCTGGTCAGGGAGTATCTGGGCGTGTCGGGCTACATGCAGCTGGCGGCGCTGAACCAGTTCATGCAGGAAGGCCCGACGATCTCGGGTGCCTACCTGAGCGTCGACAGCGCCCAGTTGACCGCGCTGTACACCCGGTTGAAGGGTATGCCGCGCATCGCCGGGCTGGCTGAGCGGGTGCAGGAGATCCGCAATTTCAACCGGGTGATGGACGAGACCATGCTGTTCTTCACCTATGTGGCCACCGTGTTTGCCGTCATCATCGCCTTTGGCGTGATCTACAACAGCGCCCGCATCGGGCTGACCGAGCGTGGTCGCGAACTCGCCAGCCTGCGGGTGCTGGGTTTCACCCGCGCCGAGGTCGCCTACATCCTGCTCGGTGAACTCGGTCTGCTGACCCTGATCGCTATCCCGCTGGGCCTTTGGCTGGGTGTGGGAATGTGCTACTACCTCGCCAATTCGATGCAAAGCGACCTGTTTCGCGTGCCGGTGGTGCTGGTGCCCCAGACCTATGCCTTTGCCTGCGCTGTGGTGCTGGTGTCGGCGCTGCTGTCGGGCCTGGCCATGCGTCGTCGTCTGGATCAACTGGACCTGATTGCCGTCCTCAAGTCGGCGGAGTGACTCTATGAAAACCAATGTGCAATGGCGTCGTCGTACCGTGTGGGGCCTGCTCGCCCTGCTGATCGCCTGGGGTCTGTTTCAGGGTTTTCGCCCGCAAGCGGTCGAAGTCGATGTGGGCAGCGCCAGCCGCGCCGCGCTGCGGGTTGTGCTGGAGCAGGAGGGGCGCACCCGCGTGCTGGACCGTTATGTGGTCACCGCGCCCGTCGCAGGCTATGCACGCCGGATTCGCCTGGACGTCGGCCAGTCAGTTGAGCGCGGTGCGCTCTTGGCCGAACTGGAGCCGGTGCGCGCCGAGGCGCTGGACCCGCGCCGCCGCGCTGAGGCCCAGGCTCGCATCGCCGCTGCCGAGAGCGGCGTCAGTGCCACCGAGCAGCGCAGCAAGGCCGCTGCCAGCAGTGCCGATCTGGCGCAAGCAGAACTGCAACGCGTGCGTGCACTGCGCCTGCAGGGGCATGTCAGCGCCGCCGCCGAGGACCGCGCGGCCAGCGAGGCGCAGCGCAGCGCTGCGGAACTGCGATCAGCTCAATTTGCCGTCGCCAGCGCGCGCCACGAGCTTGAAGCGGCCCGCACCACTTTGAGATTCGCCGGCAGCGCCAGCAGCAATGAGCGGGTGGCTGTGCGCTCGCCGGTGGCCGGACGCGTGCTCAAGGTGGCGCACAAGAGCGAAGGGACCGTGTCCAACGGCCAGCCACTGGTCGAGATCGGTAACCCCGGCGCACTGGAGGTCGAGGTGGACCTGCTGTCGGCCGATGCAGTGCGCATCCACCCCGGCACCCGCGTCGTGTTCGAGCGCTGGGGCGGGGAGGGCGTGTTGGAGGGGGTTGTTCGCGTGATTGAGCCGGCCGGCTTCACCAAAGTCTCGGCGCTGGGCGTGGAAGAGCAGCGCGTCTGGGTCATCGTTGCCTTCACCTCGCCCGCGAGCCAATGGCAACGCCTGGGCGACGGCTACCGCGTCGAGGCCAGCTTCATCGTGTGGGAAGGCCAGGACATCCTGCAGATCCCCGCCAGCGCGCTGTTTCGCGATGGCGACGGTTGGGCGGTCTTCGTGTTAGAGCACGGCAAAGCGGTCAAACGCGGTGTCGAGGTCGGACAACGCACCGGCCTGAGCGCCCAGGTCGTCTCCGGCATCCAGTCCGGCGAACGCGTGATCAACCATCCTGATGACCGGGTGCGGGAAGGCGTGAGCGTGGCGGCGCGTTGACAACGGCGTTAGCGCGCGTTCTCGTCTTCCTGAATCAGCCCGAACAGGAGGCCACCGGGCTCGGCGCAGGTGGCATACCAGCCTACGCCGGGGATGGCCGTCCGGGGCTCGACAATGCGCCCGCCGTGGGCCTGCACGCGGGACAGCACTTCGTCAAGGTTCGCAACGGGCATGGTGATTTGTGTCAGTGGGTTCCCGCCGCTCACTGGCGCGTCCTTGACACTTCCCATGCTGCCGTCGATGCCGGGTTCGCCGGGTGGTCCTGCCTGGATGCGGTAGCACTCATATGGCATGGGGAACCGCTCGAAACGCCAATCCAGCACCGCCTCCAAGAACTCGCGGGCTTGGCCGAGATCGCGGACCGAGAGATCGAAGTGGACGGGCTTCATGGGGGGCTCCTCAAGGGATGAAGGCTATGTGTCTTGCTTGGTCGCTGCCGGGCTGGTCCAACGTCTGAGATTCGGAATATGCCGTGTCAAGATTCATGCGAGTGGTTTCATCACGCCCTGTTCCCGCAACTTTGGCAATAGTTGTTCATACGTCCCCGGATATCTCTGTGTTGGCGCACGACCTGGTTGTTGAAGAGGGGCAACTCCTGCAGCAGAAAACAGGATTGAACTGAATCATCCCTCGCGGCAGTTCGGTCGATGGCCCACGCAGAGCTGACAACGATAGACGAAGAGACAAAGAGTCGTCATGCGAAATGTCAATGCTGTGTCGAAGGCATGGGCTGTAGCGCGTCCACCGCCTCATCAAACAAGCCCGGCCCGTTGAAGCTGGCGCGCTCGACCTGTAGCAAGCGCCGTGTGGTGGTGATGCCGCCATTGGCCGAGAACCTGCCCGCGCGCTCGTCGGCGGTCTCGTCCTGTTCAGGCAGTAGTGCACCGGTCAGACTAAATGGCGATCCGGTGGCGCAAAAGACGCCTCCGCTATTCAAGACCGCCGTGCTGTGCGGTCGATGATGGTCAATGTCTGACAGTGGAACTGCAGTGCTGGCGGGATTCTGGCCTCAACGCTCCCTTGGCGGCATGCGGTGACTCCAAAAAGTAGCCATTCATCCATCTGCACATGGCCCGCTCTCTGGCGGAGCCTTGGATGTCCTGCGCGATCAAACAGGTGCTGATCGATCTCGGAAGCGAAGACTGGTCCCGCTACACAATTGAGGTTTGTCAACCACGCGCTCCACCAAAATTTTAGACTCTCAAAGGCAGACCACACAGTATGGTAAGCGTCGCAGACGCCCGGTCCATAAACTGAGGCGGCCTGTTGGCCTTGTTGTTTTTACGTTCAACAAGGGAGTTCCAAATGAAGACGAGAATCACAAATTTGACAGTATTGGTCGCCGCTATTTCCATGGCGTTTGCCGGTGTGGCTTACGCCGCCGGTGCAGGAGGTGCAGGTGCCGGAGGTGCTGGTGCTGGTGCTGGTAGCGCAGGTGGCGGGGGTGTTGGTGCGATGACCCAAAGCAAGGATCAGACGCAGCAGCAGACTCGCATCCAGATTCGTGACCAGTTGAAGGTTCAGGATCAAGTCCTGAATCGCACGCGCACTCAACTGAAGACCCAGGAGCAGGCCCAGACGCGAGCCCGTGATCAGCAAAAAATCCAGGAGCAGTTGCTGACCCGAACCCGCGATCAGCTGAAAATTCAGGAGCAGCTCCAGACTCAGGTACGTGACCAACTGAAGGCGCAGGACCAGACCAGAACGCAGGCCCGCGACCAGCTTCAGGCCCAAGACCAGATCCACGCGCAAACGCTTGAGCAGTTGAAGGCGCAGGAACAGGTGCAGACGCAAACGCTCGATCAACTGAAGACCCAGGATCAGATCCAGACCAAGACCAGGGATCAGCTAAAAACCCAGGAACAGGTTGACTTGAAGACCCGTGATCAGCTGAAAGCGCTCTAGCTGGCGACGTTGCCATGCCGATTGCATAGCCGGGATATGCGAGACCCGCTTGCACGGCTTTGAATGGATCGGGGCTTGCCCATTGCGCCAGTTTGGCTTCATGGGCGGCTGCAGGCGCCGTTGGCGTTGCCTGCCCACAATGGCCACCCCCGAATGGTGTCTGCTATCTATGAACAGCATCCAACGTTTGTCAGCACGTTCGCAGGCTAACCTATTCAGCCTTGAATGGCTGGGTGACCGGAATCGGCACATGACCTCAAGCCAGTTAGGCCTGTAGCCACCGTTATATATGCACAGTGCGCTACATAATTTGTAGCAATCCGGGTTGGCCGAAGGTATTGCAGACATTATTCAGCTGCATCGCTTAAACTTCGTCCCGCCCGGGGTGCGCTGCAAATGCGCTGAGATGGTCGACCAAACCCGCGAACTTGATCCGGTTCATACCGGCGGAAGAAGAGCCAGACTTGCAGCCCCTTGGCCCCTTGACGGGGTGATTTGGGTTTCGTGCCGTCCTCTCTGTTCGCGTGTTTCATTGACTGTTCTCCGGAGCTGTTTTTCACACCTTCAGGAGACCCCGCGATGAATGCACCCGACAAATTCAGCCAGTTGATGAGCCTCACGCGCGAGCCTTTACCGGCCTCGCGCAAAATCTACGTGCCCGGGTCGCAAGCCGACATTCAGGTGCCCATGCGTGAAATCATGCAGAGCAATGGCGAGGCCGTGGTGGTCTATGACACCTCCGGCCCCTACACCGACCCGCAAGCCATGATCGACGTGCGTCAAGGCCTGCCCTCGGTGCGCAGTCCCTGGATCGAGGCGCGCGGAGACACCGAGTCGTACACCGGCCGTCCTGCGTTTGCGCTCGATGATGGCCTGAAGAATGGCGACTCCGAGTCGTTGGCTTCTCTGCGCCTGCAGGCCGCCGGGCTGCAGCGCAAGCCGCGCCGCGCTAAAGCGGGCGGCAACGTGTCGCAGATGCACTATGCCCGGCGCGGCATCATCACCCCCGAGATGGAATATGTGGCGATCCGTGAGAACCAGAAGCTGGCATGGATGGAGCAATACCTGATTAATCCCGAGCGCGAGGCACGGCTGGCCGGCAACAGCTTTGGCGCCAGCATCCCCAAGGTGATGACGCCCGAGTTTGTGCGTGACGAGGTGGCTCGTGGCCGCGCGATCATTCCGGCCAACATCAACCACCCCGAAGTGGAACCGATGGCGATTGGGCGCAACTTCCTGGTCAAGATCAATGCCAACATTGGTAACTCGGCCGTCACTTCCAGCATTGAAGAAGAGGTGGAAAAACTGGTGTGGTCGATGCGCTGGGGCGCCGACACCGTGATGGACCTGTCCACCGGCCGCAACATCCACACCACGCGCGACTGGATTTCGCGCAACTCGCCGGTGCCGATCGGCACGGTGCCGATCTACCAGGCGCTGGAGAAGGTCGGCGGCGTGGCCGAAGACCTGACCTGGGAAATTTTCCGCGACACGCTGGTCGAGCAGGCCGAGCAGGGCGTCGATTACTTCACCGTGCACGCCGGCGTGCGCCTCGCCTTCATTCACATGACGGTCAACCGCATGACCGGCATCGTGTCGCGTGGCGGCTCGATCATGGCCAAGTGGTGCATTGCTCACCACAAAGAGAATTTCATCTACAGCCACTTTGATGAAATGACGGAGATCCTGAAGGCCTATGACGTGAGCTACTCGCTGGGCGACGGCCTGCGTCCCGGCTCCGGTGCCGACGCCAACGACGAAGCGCAATTCGCCGAACTGCGCACCCTGGGGGAGCTGACGCAGCAAGCCTGGCAGCAGGACGTGCAGGTGATGATCGAAGGCCCGGGCCACGTGCCGCTGCACATGGTGCAGGCCAACATGACCGAGCAGCTCAAGCACTGCCACGAGGCACCGTTCTACACGCTGGGACCGCTGACCACCGACATCGCGCCCGGCTACGACCACATCACCAGCGGCATTGGCGCGGCCATGATCGGCTGGTTCGGTACCGCCATGCTGTGCTACGTGACGCCCAAGGAGCATCTGGGTCTTCCGGATCGTGATGACGTGAAAGTGGGCATCATCACCTACAAGATTGCGGCCCACGTCGCCGATGTCGCCAAGGGTCACCCGGGGGTGCGCGCACGGGATGACGCGCTGTCCAAGGCGCGCTTCGAGTTCCGCTGGATCGACCAGTTCAACCTGTCGCTCGACCCGGACACGGCGCGCAGCTTTCACGACGAGACCTTGCCCAAGGATTCATCCAAGGTGGCGCATTTTTGCTCCATGTGCGGACCCAAGTTCTGCTCGATGAAGATTTCGCAAGAGGTGCGTGACTACGCCAAGACACGGGGTGTGAGCGACGAGCAGGCGTTCAAGTCCGGTATGGACGCCAAATCGCAGGAATTCAAGCAGGGCGGCGGCGAAATCTACATCTCGATCCGCAAGACTTGACAACAGCGCCGGGCCCGGCTGCTCGCAATGTGTCTCTGCCACCGTATGGACCGCTGATGTGTGGATTGGGACGCATAGAATCCAAGGCTGTCCCAACAAGCGACCATCAAGCAAAATGTCTTCATCCAACGACGGGTATGTCACGCCCGCGCAACTGTGCATCGGGATGTATGTGCAGCTCGACCTGTCATGGACGGAGCATCCGTTTACCTTCTCAAGTTTCAAGATCAAGAATCTTGAACAGATCGTGGCCTTGCAGGCGCTCGGGCTTGAGCGCATTCAGTACAAGCCGGCCAAGAGCGATAGCGAGCCATTGAAAGTCCCGCAAGACTTTGCGCCCGGGTCGCCGCCGGCCAAACCACTGGACGACGGCCCCCTTTATCTGGCCAAGCGTGTACGTATCGAGCGCTTGCTGTCGCAGCAGGCGCGGGTCGCGGCCTGCGAGCGTGAGTTTGTGAGCTCCGCGCGCGCTGTCAAGTCAATCAATCAAAACCTGTTTGCCAAGCCGGAGCAAGCGCGCACAGAAGCCGAAACGCTGGTGCAGGCGATTGCCGATTCGATGCTGACCGAGTCAGACATCGCGATCAATCTGATGAAGGATCAGGTGGGAGGAGAAGATGTCTACTTTCATTCGCTCAATGTCACGCTGCTGTCCATGATGCTGGCCAAGGAATTGAAGGCCCCGGCGGAGGCGATCCGCCTGATGGGCATGGGGGCGATGTTTCATGACGTTGGCAAGCACGATATTCCGGACCGCGTCGTGCGCAAGATCGAGGCCTTGAGCAAACCCGAATTGTCCTTGTTGCAGCAGCATTGCGCCTATGGCGTCGAGACCGGGCGCAAACTGGGTCTGCCAGCTGTGGCTTTGCTGGTGATCGCGCAGCATCACGAGTACATGGATGGCAGCGGTTACCCGAAGGGTTTGACCGGTGCCGACTTCAACATGCTGGCCCGTATTGTCGCCATCGTCAACGCCTATGACAACCTGTGCAATCCGATCAAATCGTCTGTGGCCTTGACGCCGCATCAGGCCCTGTCCTTGATGTATGCGCAGCAGCGCGTCAAGTTTGATGCAGCCGCGTTGACCGCTTTCGTGCGCTGCATGGGTATTTATCCACCTGGCACGATCGTTGTTTTGTCGAACGACAGCGTGGGCATGGTGGTGTCGGTCAATAGTTCCAAACCGCTCAAGCCGACGGTGCTGATCTATGACCCGCAGGTGCCGCGGGACCGGGCGATCCTGGTCGAGCTTGAAAGCGAACCGGATGTGTTGATCAGCCGCGCAATCAAGCCCGACCAATTGCCACAGCCGATCTATGACTATCTCTCGCCACGTCGGCGCGTGACCTACTACTTTGACGCCGAATCGAGTCGCGCGGGCGCCCAGTAGCGTCAAAAGGCTACGCCTTCTGCCCGCGCCGGGGCGCCTGCATTACGAACTGGTCGGCACGGCGTCCCCGGCGGCGTCGATGAAAACGATCTGCGCGTCTGCGTCAACACTGAAGGAGCCGACACCAAATTCCTGGCGCAGCCGTGCCTTCAGCTTGTCAAAGCAGAGGTCCACCGCCCCGTCGACGCCAACGCTCACCTCAACCTTGGCGGCTCGCCCCAGCGCGATTTGTTTTTCCAGTTCAGCTTGCTCGATCAGGGATTGACCCCAGACCTGGACGGCGTGCGCTCGGGATGCTTTGACACGTGCCAACAAACCTTTGAGGTCCCCCGCGGCGGTGAGTTGCTTGAGCAGTTTTTCCAGGTTCTCTTCAATCGATTTTTCTTTGGCGATGCGCTCTTGCAGTGCCTGGTATTTGGCCTCCAGCTCGGGGTTGGCGCCCAGCGCCAATTGCGTCACACCGGCCTTGGCCGAGCCCAGCAGGGGCACCTTGATCAGCATCATGGCGCTAGCCGAGCCACCGATCAGGCGCCCACGCTTGGGCGATGTGGCGCCGACAATGATTTGGTTGAGCGACTGCATTTCACACTCCAAAGCCATGTCGTCCAGCGCAATCACGGTGCCGGCATAAATATGGGCACCTTGTGCAAAACGTGCGCTGACTGAGCCGCCTGCACGCAGCCTGGCATGGGCGATGACGCCGCCTGTCACCTTGATATTGCCACCGGACTCGAGCAGCCCGCCGTCCACCATGCCACCCACCACAATGTCGCCGCTAGCCTGGACTTTCATGCCCTGGAGGACGTCGCCGTCGACCTGCACTGTGCCGTCATAGTGAATATTGCCGGTCGTCATATTGACTTCGGCGACCCGCAGGACGGGCTCCACCATGATGCCGCACTTGACGCGCACCGGCTGCCCGCTCACCGCTGCCTGCAGCAGGTTGGGGTCGTCACTGGCCACCTGGGCGCCGGTCAGTCCTGCGGCAAAAGGTTGATCGCGGCCGGGGTGGGGTGCCAGCACACGGCCCCGGATGCTGTGGCCGACAACGCCCGCCGTTGCTGGGATGCGGCGCATGAGCGGCGCACCGGACTGCACCATGGCAATGGTGCCATGCTCGCGGTAATCGATCAGACCATTTTCATCAAGCTGCGGTGCTCGATCTACCGCTTGCGGAATCATTTCTTCGAAAACAGTGTCATGCCCGTCTTCAGGGCTGACGCCGCTGGCCACACGAACCGGCTCGCCGCTGCCCGGCGCGCAGGCCCGCAGCAATGCCGCTTCGTCGACGCCGAACATCACCCCGGCCTCGACCAGCGCCCGCATGAGGTCTTCCATGGTGGCCGCTTTACCGCCCCGTGCGGGGCTGAGGCTGACCTCGGCGGCCATTTCGTCGGGCGCAATCTGCACCTGGATCGCGGCGTCGCTGCGCTGGGCGACCAAGCGCTCAAAAGGATTCTGCTCGGTGCTGCAATCGCGCGCAGCACTGGCAATCGCCTCTTCGTGCGGCAGGCAATCGCCATAGCCGGCTTGTGCGAGCAGGGCATGCAGAGCGGCGCTGTCAACGGGAAGACGCTCTGGCGCTGGCTCGCAGCGCAAGAACACTTGTCCGTCCGCCTCTCTGAAAGAAATGTTTGGAAGGTCCATGGTCTATAGTTTGCCCGACTTTTCTCAGTGGCTTCGTTGGACTGAGGTCTGCGACCGGTGCCCTTACCCCAACCGGGCCCGATGCCGTGTAATCTGCATCCGCACCTGGTTTGGCGCGGTGCCACCCAAAATGTCGCGCGCATGGAGCGAACCGCGCAAGGACAGCACTTCGTACACGTCCTTCTCAATACTCGGGTTGAACTCCCGCAACACACTCAAAGGCAGTTCCGCCAAATCGACCTGGTGCGTGATGGCGGCTTTGACGGCGTGCGCGACGGTCTCATGCGCGTCCCGGAATGGCAGCCCTTTTTTGACCAGGTAGTCGGCCAGATCGGTGGCGGTGGCGTAGCCTTTGAGGGCAGCGCGCTCCATCGCCTCCAGGTTGACCGTGATGCCGCCTTCCTTGACGCCGGTGGCTGGGTTGAGCTGGCCGCCGATCATCTCGGCAAAGATGCGCAGCGTGTCCTTGAGCGTGTCCACCGTGTCAAACAAGGGTTCTTTGTCTTCCTGGTTGTCCTTGTTGTAGGCCAGCGGCTGGCCCTTCATCAGGGTGATCAGGCCCATCAGATGGCCGACCACGCGCCCGGTCTTGCCGCGCGCCAGTTCCGGTACATCCGGGTTTTTCTTCTGCGGCATGATGGAACTGCCGGTGGTGAAGCGGTCGGCGATTTTGATGAAACCAAAGTTCTGGCTCATCCACAGAATCAGCTCTTCGCTCATGCGGCTGATGTGCACCATGCACAGGGCGGAAGCGGCGGTGAATTCAATGGCGAAGTCGCGGTCGCTGACGGCGTCCAGCGAGTTCTGGCAGACCTGCGGCTGGCCTTGGTCGTCGACCATGCCCAGACTGACCGCCACACGTTCGCGGTCCAGCGGGTAGCTGGTGCCGGCCAGGGCGGCGGCACCCAGCGGCAGCCGGTTGGTGCGCCGGCGCACCTCCAGCATGCGCTCGCAATCGCGGCTGAACATCTCGACATAGGCCAGCATGTGGTGGCCGAAACTGATGGGTTGCGCCACCTGCAGATGGGTGAAGCCCGGCAGAATCACTTCAACATTTTTCTCAGCCACGTCCAGCAGCGCCATTTGCAGGTCGGTGAGCAGTGCGCCAATCAAGTCAATCTCCCCGCGCAGCCAAAGCCGCACATCGGTGGCGACCTGGTCGTTGCGGCTGCGGCCGGTATGCAGGCGCTTGCCTGCCAGGCCGACGAGCTGGGTCAGACGCGCTTCGATGTTGAGGTGCACGTCTTCGAGGTCAAGCTGCCAGTCAAAGTGGCCTGCCTCGATCTCGGCGCGAATGGTGGCCATGCCACTTTGAATCGACTTGTGGTCCTCTATGCTGATGATTTTTTGCGCAGCCAACATGTCGGCATGGGCTAGAGAGCCCGCAATATCGGCTTGCCACAGCCGCTTGTCAAAAAACACGCTGGCGGTGTAGCGCTTGACCAGATCGCTCATTGGCTCGGAGAACAGGGCGGACCAGGCTTGCGATTTCTTATCAAATTGATTGTGTGACATGGGGCGGGTCTATGCGGGTGGGGCTTGCGCCAGAGAATCATCAATAATCAGCCCCAAGCCGGCTTGAGCTTGCAACCTCATTGATCAATGAAAGATTCTGAAATTTTATCGACCTTCCAGGAACTGGCGCCAGAGTCCTCTGCGACGGCGTCCAAGCCTGCGGCCGCGCTGGTGTTTGACGCCTGCCATGTGGGCGTCATGCTGCGCGCTGTTCTGTTTGTTGAAGCGGTGGTGGCGGTGGGGGCCATGTTTGGTTCTGCGACGTTTTTTGACTGGCTGACGCGGTTGTCTCTGCTCACGGGCGGCGCCTTGCCCGCCACGCTGGTGTGGTTGATTGCGGCGTGCAGCCTCAAGAGACTGATGGCCCGCCTGAGCAGCACTGTCCAGCAGGTGGCGGGGGTCGTTCTCGGGGCCGTGGCCGGCTTGTACGGCTGTGGCGTGCTGTCCTTGGTGGGGCTGTTGGAACCGGCGCCCTGGCTGGCCAGTGCGGCCAGCGGGGCCTTGTTGTCGGCCGCGCTGGTGGCGGCGCTGGTGCTGCGCGCCAAAGGCGAAACCCCGGCGGCGACGGCGGCGCGCTTGAGCGAGTTGCAGGCGCGCATTCGTCCGCATTTCTTGTTCAACACGCTCAACACGGCGATTGCGCTGGTGCGTGCCGAGCCGGCCAAGGCCGAGACCTTGCTGGAAGATCTGAGCGACCTGTTTCGCCATGCGCTCATGGAACCGGGCAAATCAGTCACCCTGCTTGACGAGATCATGCTGGCGCAGCGCTACCTGGCGATTGAAAAGCTGCGCTTTGGCGAGCGCATTCAGGTGGAGTGGGCGCTGGACCCTCACGCCTCGACCGCCAAGTTGCCGCCCTTGGTGCTGCAGCCGCTGGTGGAAAACGCCGTCAAACATGGGGTCGAGCCCAGCCCGCAAGGGGCGCAAATCAAGATATCCACGCAGCGCCGCGGCTCCACCGTCGTTATCAAAGTGACCAACACCGTGCCCGTGGCCAACAGTGAGCCGGGCAGCGGGGTGGCGCTGAACAACGTGCGTGATCGGATTCGCTTGCTGCACGACGTACAGGGCCAGTTTCAGCACGGGCTGAAGAACGGTGTGTTCCAGGCTCGGATCGAGGTGCCGCTATGAGGCCAGGGAGAGCGGCGCGATGGCTCTGAAGGTCTTGATCGTGGACGATGAAGCGCTGGCGCGCGCCCGCCTGCGAACGCTGCTGGGCGATTGCCGCGCGCCTGCGGCCAGCGTGGAAGCGGAAGTCGCCAACGCCGCGCAGGCTCTGGCGTGGCTACAGCACCACCCGGTCGATGTGGCCTTGATTGACATTCACATGCCGGGTGCCGACGGCCTGAGGCTGGCGCAGCTGCTCCGCGCGCTGCCCCAGCCACCCGTGGTGGTGTTCGTCACGGCTTACGCTGAACATGCCGTGCAGGCTTTTGAGCTTGAAGCGGCGGACTACCTGACCAAGCCAGTGCGCTTGGAGCGTCTGCAGCTTGCGCTTCAAAAAATAGAGCGTAATAACAAACAAACACGGGGGCTAGAGCCTGATTTCCCTGAAGAAGTGTTGGTGATTCAAGACCGGGGCCGGACCGAGCGTGTGCCCTTGTCCCAGGTGCTGTACCTCAAGGCCGAGCTGAAGTACATCACCGTGCGCACGGCGGACCGGAGCTACCTTCTGGAAGGCTCCTTGAGCGAGCTTGAAGACACCTACAAGGTGCGCTTTCTGCGTATCCACCGTAACGCCCTGATTGCAAGGCGCGCCGTGCGCTCGCTGGAAAAATACCATGACCCGCTTGAGGGCGACGGCTGGGCGGTGCGGCTCAACGGCGTTGATGAATTGTTGTTGGTGTCGCGCCGGCAACTGGCGGCGGTGCGGGAACTGGTGGCTGGATAAGCCCTGCTGCCCTGCTGTTCATTTCACGGTCCCTGCCAACTTGAGCAGCTGCGAGCTGACGCGCAAATCGGCCCGCCGTGCCACGCCCAGATTGATGTCGAAGCGGTAGCGACCACCGACGGGCACCAGACCAATCATTCCGCCCGCCTGGATGAAATCGGGCAGGTCACCAATGGTCAGCGCCCCCGTTTGCAGCGCTGCCCTGAGCCAGGTCGATGCCTCGCCGGGCGTTTCTGCCGGCAAGTACAGGACATGGCAACCGTCGACATCGCTGCCGCGAGCCACTTGTTTGACCTGAATCGGTCGACCTTTGATATCCTGCTGCGCCAGTTGCCCCAACTGGGTCGCCATATTAACGTCGCCCGGGGCCAAGCAGATCCTCAGCGGTGCTTGCGGCTGCAAATGGGTCTCGGGCCATTCAACAAAGCGTGCGAAGTTGAGCAAGAATCCGATCCGCACGTCGACCGGTTCCTGGCCCCAGGCGCTTCCCGCCAGGAGCAGCCCCCCCATTGCAAGCATGATTCTCGGCCGGCAACGCATGGCGCAGGCTCAGAATTCCAGGCGCAGTTGCGCCGACAGACTTCGCGGTTGGCAGCTTGGAATCGCGCCCGTGTTGGAGGCGACCAGGGCCAACCCGGAGAGGGCATCGCAGCTGCCCTGATTCAGATTCTGGCCGACCAGTGACCACTCCATATTTTTGCGCGGCGCCCACCCCAGGCGCAGATCAAACCCGCTGAACGCATTGCGCTGCAGTTGCGTGTGCGTTGGCACGCCCGGCCGGGCACCGGTGTGGCGCAGCCAGGCATCGATGTTGAGGCCGCTGGCAGGCATCCAGGACACGCGCAAAGACGTGATGCTTTTGGGCAAGGTGCCGGTGGGGTCGGGCGTGACGGTGCTGTCCTGTGTCACGCTGTTCCAGGTTTGCGCCAGCTGCAGGCGCCAGTCAGGGTTGATGCGCCAGTCGGCGGCCAACTCGGCACCGTTCACGGTCATGGCGCCGCCGTTGCCGATGTCGATATTGACCACCGTGAGCGGAAAGCCGGGAACCGGCGTCATCTGGCCCGCCGTTCGCAGCAGGTGGTCGTAGCGGTGCGTGAACAACACCAGATCGGTGGACAAGGCGTTCGTCCATTGCGAGCGCAGGCCAAGCTCGGCGGCCTTGAGCTGTTCGCTGCGCAGATCCTCGGCGCCGTGCATCACCAGCAGCGTATTGGGCACGAAAGAAGTCAGGTCACCGGGGATGTAGGCGAGATTTCGGTTGAAGCCAGCGTCAGCCCGCGACGGGGCACGCACCGCCTTCGACAGTGCTCCCCAAAGGGTTTGGTTGGGTTGCAGGTTCCACGACAGGCGCGCCGTGGGCTGGGCATCCCAACCTGAAATCGGGTTGCGGTCCATGCGCAGCCCCAGGGTCAGCCGCCAGGTGTCGGCCAGGCTGATTTCATCTTGCGCAAACAGGCCCAGGTAGTTCATCCGGCGCGACGGCGTGTCCATGTGCATCACCAGACCCGGGGTGATGGTGTCGCTGCTCAGGCGGTAGTTGACGCCCCACACCAGTTCCTGCTGTTTGCCCAGGTGAAAGCGATGCTGCAGGTCCAGATCGGCGGTGCTGCGCACATCGGTCATGGCATAAGGAATGCGCAGGGTGGTCTGGGCGTAGGCGGCCTGGAACTGCAGGTTGCCGCCGCCGTCGATTCCCTTCTCGTAGCGGGCGCGCAGCGTGGTGCCACGGTGGCGCTCGGTTTGCTGGTCGATGGTCGTCCCGCTGGCTTGATGCATAAGCGCCAGGGTGTCGCTGTGATTGGAGAAAAAGTCAGCCGACATGTCCCAGCGTGCGCCCGCGGCGAGATAGCCATCGAGGCGCAAGCCGGCAGATTCGTTGCCGTAGGTATCCTGCCCGCTGCCGCCGCCCAGACTGGCCGGCGCTTTTTGGGCGTTGGCGTGCTGGGTCGAGCCATAAACCCGATAGAACAGGCTGCCGTCGGCATTCTGGCCGCCCCAGCGCACGCGACCATAGCTTTCTTGGAGTGTCCCGGTGCCGAGCACCGCCAGTCCGCCTGGGGTCGAGGCAGCGGATCGGGTGATGATGTTGATGACCCCGTTCATGCCGTTGCTGCCCCAGATGGCGGCAGCCGGCCCCCGAATGACCTCAATGCGTTCGATATCTTCCAGGGGAAACTGAAAGTCCTGCCACATCACGCCCGAAAACGCCGGGTTGAAGGCATTGCGACCATCCACCAACACCAGCAACTTTTCAGCGAGCAACTCGGCAAAGCCGCGCGCGGAGACCGACCATCGATTGGCAGAAAACCGTGTTGCATCCATCCCGGGCGCCAGCCGCAGCACCTCGGCGATAGAGTTTGCGCCTGAAAGCCGGATATCCTCGGCGCTGATCACATGCACCGCAGCGGCAACATGGGCGAGTTTCTGCGGTTTTTTGGACACCGAGGTGACCTCGATCTGCATCAAGTCTTCCAGCGACAGCTGCGCCACCTTCTCTGTGGCATCGACGGCCAGGGCGGGAATGGCCACCAAGGCCAGAGCGCTGACGGCGAGACCCTGTGTGAGCGGGCCGAATTTCATGGCGACACTCCTGCGCTGAAGGGCGCGAGGCGCACTCATATCCAGGCGCCCCACTGGCTGATGACGGCATCTGGCGGCGACTCTGGCTGCGGTGCCGACGTGGCTGTCAGCCTTTGCTGCCCCTCAAAGTTGGCGATGAAATCAGGCACGTGAGCCGCCGGCAGTGGCCGCGCAAAATAGTAGCCTTGGAAGTTGTGGCAACCGACCTGGCGCAGCCACGTCACCTGCGCTCTGGTTTCCACACCCTCGGCGACGACTTGAATGTGCAAGTTGCGCGCCAGGCCCACCATGGCAGCGGTGATGGACTGATCATCGGCATTGGTGCTGATGTCATCAACAAAACTCTTGTCAATCTTGAGCTTGGTCACTGGCATGTTTTTCAATTGCGCCATGGAGGAGTAGCCAGTACCGAAGTCGTCGATGGCTATGCCGATGCCGCACTGGCGCAGCCGCTCGAGCAGAGTCCGGGTCTTGCCGCCGTCATGCATGAGCGCGCTTTCCGTGATTTCCAGTTCCAATTGCTGCGCCGTGCAGCCGGTCTCCATCAGGATGGCCAGCACTTCATCGGGAAAGCTGTCGTGTACCAGTTGGCGTACGGAAACATTGACTGCTACCTTGAGTCCCGTGAGGCCGCCACGCGACCAGGCTGCCATCTGCTGACAGGCACTGCGCAACACCCATTCGCCCAGCGGCCGGATGAGACCGGACTCCTCTGCCACAGGAATGAACTGCAGGGGGCTGATGTAGCCCCGCTCCGGATGGTTCCAGCGCGCCAGCGCCTCAAGACCCGCGACCTCGCCAGTGGGCAAGTCTATTTGCGGCTGGTAGTGCACTTCGAACTGGCCCGCGGCCATGCCGGCGCGCATCTGGTTTTCCAGTGTCAGGCGCAGCGTGCTGCGACTGACCATTTCGGGGTCGAACCGGCGCCAGGTGTTCTTGCCTGACCCTTTGGCCGCATACATGGCGGCATCGGCAAAGCGCAGCAGTCCCTCCGCGCTGTCAGCGTCGTCGGGGCACACGGCCACGCCTACGCTACCGGTGACCACCAGGTCATGGCCATCGAGCCGTAGTGGTCGAATCAGACTCTGCATCATCTTGTCAAGAATCAGCTCAATCTGTTGCGTATCCACCAGATTTTCCAAAATGATGGCGAATTCGTCACCGCCCAAGCGGCACACCACGTCGCTTCCGCGCAGCGCCTTGGACAGGCGCTCGGCCACCGCGCGCAACTGTTCGTCGCCGATGTCGTGGCCGAAGGAGTCGTTGACCAACTTGAAGTTGTCCAAATCAACGAACAGCACCGCCATGATCTTGTCCAACTGAAGACTTTGTTGCACGGCCATCTTCAGGCGCTCGTTGAAGAAGCGGCGGTTCGGTAAATGAGTGACGGTGTCGTAATGCACCAGTCGATCCAGCTTGTCTTGCATACGCTTGCGTTCGCCGATCTCCTTGTTCAGATGCACGTTGTGTATTTCCAGCGCGCCCAGCATGGCATTGAAGCCCCGCGCGAGTTCGCCGATTTCGTCGTCGCTCAGGACGTCCGTGCGTTGTCCGTGCGTACCGTCGCGTTCCACTGCGCGCATCAGGGCGGTCAGACCTTCTATCGGCGCTGTGACCGACCGGCTCATGCGACGAAACAACACGAGAGCGGCAAGCAGGATGACGGCGCCGATGCCGGTGCTGGCAACCAAGAGCAGAAGCGTCTCCTGATTGAGTTTTTCCAGACTGGCCACGAGCACCAGGCGCGCGGGTGTGTTGCCCTGGGTCGCAATGGTCTCTGCGACACCATGCTTGTGCAGCGCGATATAGCCGGTCTGTCTTGAATCGAGCAGCAGCTCATCCTGTTCCGCTAGCGCGCCTAGCGAGGCATAGCGGGCAAAGTATTTGCCGTCCGCCAAGACCACGGCCGCCATCAGAACATCGGGATAGTGTTGCAGGGCTTGCAGAGTCTGCCGGGCGAACGCGACATCGCCGAAAACCAAAGCGGATTCGAGATTGCCCGCCATCGCCACGGCCTGCGTGGTGAGATTTTCATGCGCAACGTTCCGGGCGTGCCGGTAGAGATAGATTTGCGAAATCAGACCACTGCTCAAGAGCACCAGCAGCGCGACGACGCGGTAGATGCTGGTGAGCTTGGCGGTGATGGTACGCATCACGTCACTGCGGGTTTGGCACCGGCGGAGATGCCTCGCTACTGCCTTGAAAACTGAGCCGACACGAAACCGACAAGTCTCTGGCGCCTGGCCCAAACCGGATGAGCAGCCCTGGCCAAGTGGGAATTTCTGGTGACTGAAACATGCCTCCGACTCCCAGGTTTGTAATAATATGTGACAAGTCATCATATTCCTTATTGCCGCAACTTGGGTGCCGAAATTGCGCGTGGTCATCCCCTTGGCAAGTTGGCAAGGTCAATCAGGAAAAGGGCTGGTCAGCCTTTCAGGCCGGCGCTCAATGATGGATATCAGTGGTGTGACGTCGACGCTGACGGCGATCGCCCATCAGACTGACAAATCAGCGGGTCGCTCATCATTTGATGGCGGTGAGGCTGCAGCCTGATTGGAACAAAAAATAATTGGTGCGTGAACGAATGGTTGATCCCGGCAATCGCTCGCCCACGAGAAGGCGGTGCGGTGCGGGAACTGTTGCCTGGCTGAATAATGGAGCTCATCATGAAACATGTAAACCTGAAATATTTTGCCCTCGCCGGATTGATGGCGCTGGCGGCGCTGCCCGCGCTCGCCCAGTTGCCCCAACGCGACTTGATTGTCGACGTGCGAGAAGTGAATGTGGGCGAGGGCGCTGCCTATGCAGTGGAGACCCAGGCGAGCAAGGCCTTGCTGGCGCCGCAGCAGCTGCGCGTGCGCAACGGTGAGAAGGCCAGCCTGAGCGTGGGCCGATCCATGCCGATGCAATGGATTGAATCAGCGTCAGCTCACCACGCGACCTTATCGTCAGCTGGCGTGGCCGCCAGCAGCAGCAGCGCCAGCGCGACTGGCGCTGTGACATGGATGGACTCTGGCCAAAGCATCAAGCTGCAGCCGCGCTGGCCCGGTCCACAGCAATGGGTGACCGTGGAGATCGAAGTCCAGTCAGCCAGCGTGGAAGGCCGCACGGGCACCGACCTGCCGGCGCAGTCGCGCAGTCAGTTCACCACCACGGTCAGCGCGCCTTTGGGGCAGTGGGTCTCGGTGGCCTTCACCGGGAAAAACCCGCAGAGCGGCGTCTACGGGAGCGAGGCGGACAGCGACCCGAGGCGTGTGCTTCAGATTCGCGTGCTGGCACCTTGAATCGGTGCCGGGTCCGGCTGTCATTGGCGAGTGCCAGGCGCACAGCAGTTTGCAGGTGCAACCCCTAGCCGAACATGCTATTGAAACAATAGCTGTATGTGCTTACTCTATGAGGGCTACAGCCTGATTTGGCATAAATTAGGAGCAAATGGCTGAATGATTTCAGTCGGCGGCGAGATGGTGTGCCAGAGTCAAAACAACTGGCGATTCCCGGCCGATTTTCCAAGCAGAGACTGCCAGCCCGGGCCACCAAGGCCCAACCCGGGCTTGCGCTGACTTTCCTTATATGGCGGCCAGGGCCTGGCGGCCAGCCCGCATACGCATCAGTGGCGGCACCACAATCATCGCGGCGGCGATGATCCACAGCCCCTTGGAAATTGGGCTCGATACCAAAATGCCGAGCTCGCCGTTGGTGATCGACAAGGCGCGGCGCAGGTTCTGTTCCATCATGTCGCCCAGCACAAAGCCCAGAATCAGCGGCGCCATCGGCACGCCCTGCTTGCGCAGCAGGTAGCCCGCCACGCCAAAAGTGGACATCAGCATCAAGTCAAAGGTGGTCGCGTGCACCGAGAACACGCCCACGGTGCTCACGGCCAGAATGCCGGGCACGAGCGCCCAATTGGGCACGCGCAGCACGCGGGTGAACACGCCCACCATCGGGATATTGATGCAAAGCAGCATCACGTTGGCGACGAACAGCGACGCAATCAAACCCCACACCAATGTCGGGTTCTGTGAAAACAGCGCCGGCCCCGGGGTGATGTTGTACAAGGAGAGCGCGCCGACCATCACGGCGGTGGTGCCCGAGCCCGGCACCCCCAGTGTCAGCATCGGCACAAAAGAGCCCGCCGCCGAGGCGTTGTTGGCGGCCTCGGGGGCCGCAACCCCGCGGATGTCGCCCTGCCCAAAATGGCCGTGTGCGCCAGCCACGCGTTTTTCCATCGAATACGCCATGGCGCTTGCGATTGTGGCGCCGGCACCCGGCAGCACACCGACGATGAAACCCAGCACCGCCGAGCGCACCGTGCCCCACCAGGTCAGCGCCAACTCCTTCATGTTGAACAGCGCGCGGCCGGTCTCCTTGATGATGCCTTCGCTCTTGTGGTGCTGCTCCAGCATCAGCAGGATTTCGCTGATCGAGAACACGCCAATGACCACCACGATGAACTGGATGCCGTCAGACAAATGCAGGTTGTCCCCGGTGAAGCGGTACACGCCAGAGTTCGAGTCCAGTCCGATGGTGGACAGCGACAGGCCAATCACCGCGGCAAGGGCCGCCTTCATCGGTGCGTCGCCCATCAGCCCGGTGATGCAGGCAAACGCAAAGCACATCAGGGCAAAATATTCGGCGGGTCCGAACGCCAGCGCCCAGCGTGCCAGCAAGGGCGCGAACAGCACGATGCCGATGGTCGCGATCAATGAGCCGATGAAAGAAGCCCAGGCCGAGATCGACAGCGCCACACCGCCCATGCCTTTCTTGGCCATGGGGTAGCCGTCCAGCGCGGTCATGATGGCACCCGCGTCGCCCGGCACATTGAGCAGAATCGACGAGATACGACCCCCGTATTCACAGCCCATGTAGACCGCAGCCAGCAGGATCAGCGCAGTTTCAGGCGGGAGTTTGAGCGCAAAGGCCAGGGGCATCAAAATAGCCACGCCGTTGATCGGCCCCAGCCCCGGCAGCATGCCGACGATGGTGCCGATGAAGGCGCCGATCGCGGCCACCATGAGATTGGTGGGGGTCAGGGCCACACCGAAACCGGTGAGAAGATATTGCAGCGTCTCCATCAGCGCCCCCCAAGAATGAACGACAACAAGCCTGTGGGCAGAACGACATCGAGCAGCTTGTCGAACAGCAGGAACAGCACCAGCCCCAGGCCAGCGCCAGCGGCCAGTGACTGCTTCCAGCTGCCGCCGAAGGCCATGCCGACCGGCAGCGCCATGACGGTGGTGGCGAGCGTGAATCCAAGCCATTCATACAGTGCTGCGTAGACGAACACGGCTACCACCGCAAAACTGATCGGCTTGAGATGATTGCGTGCGAGCCCAAAGCCGTGGGGCCCGGGGCGCACCACCAGCCAGGCACCGGCGCCGGCCATCAGACCGGCCATCAGCAGCGGAAAGGCGCGCGGGCCCACCGGTTCGTACGATATAGGGGCGGCATAGCCGTGGGCGGCCCAGGCCATGCCCGCGCCCACGATCACGCACACCGCGCCCAAAATTCGGTCGCTCATTGCTCTGTCTCCTTGAAGGTTGGCAACCGGGCGACGCGCCCGGTCACGCTGCGCCAATTACTTGGCGACGTTGAGGCCGAAGTCGGCCGCCATGGTGCGGTAGTAGGCGACGCGCTGTTTGACGTAGGCCGTCAATTCGGCGCCGGTCATGGCGAACTTGAACAGCCCGCGCTCGGCGCGCAACTTGTTGAACTCGGGTGTGGCCAGCATCTTGTTGAAGGTGTCGACCCAGACCTTGTAGTCCGCATCACTGACCTTGGGGCCGACGTAGTAGCCGCGGATGATGGGCCACTCGACATCCATGCCCTGCTCCTTGGCCGTGGGCACGCCTGACAAGCTGCCTTCCAGGCGCTTGTCGGACATCACCGCCAGCACCCGAATCTTGGCGCCGGCCTTGATCTGCTCTTCGGCCTCCGATGCGTCGCCGGAATAGACCTGCACATGGCCGCCTTGCAGCGCCGTGATCGCCTCGCCACCGCCTTCAAAAGCGACGAATCGCATCGATTTGGGGTCCAGGCCCGCGGCGCGTGCGGTCAATGCGGCCTTCATCCAGTCCTGGCTGCCGACGGAGCCGCCCGCGCCAAAGACCACCTTGGTGGGGTCGGCCTTGATCGCGGCGACCAATTCCTTGAGCGACTTGAACGGCGAATTTTCTGCGACGATGACGGCGCCGAAGTCGCTGCCCACGGCAGAGACCCAGCGCACATCGTTCTCGTTGTAACGGCCAAACTTGCCCTGCGCAATGTTCAACAGCGACCCGCCCGAGTAGGCGACCAGCGTGCCAGCCTCGGCCGGGCGCTGCGCAATGATGGTGTTGTAGGCCACCGCGCCAATGCCGCCGGGCATGTAGGTGATGCGCATCGGGTCGGACACGTACTTGCCTTGCATCAGGGCCTGCTGCACCAGTTTGCAGGTCAGGTCAAAACCGCCGCCCGGCTTGGCTGCTGCGATGCACTCGGTTTTGTCGAGCGCTCCGGCCGTGCTCACGGCTGCAAGGCTGGCCAGGATCACTGAAAGAAGGGGTGACTTGAATTTCATGGTAGCTCCAGTAGTTTTTGGATTACGCCCCCTGCGATGGCTTGCCCATCAGGAGGAGTGAGCGAACTTTAGCGAGACCGGGCTTTCAGCGTGCTTTCAAGTCAAGCACCAAATCACTAGGGAAAACCCTTGAACTAGCTGACGATGCGTATGAGGGGCAAAACGATGGCAACGGCCAAGCCTTGAGCATTTGCATTGGCGTCTACGCGCAATTCACCGCCATGACGCTCGGCAATGGAGCGCACGATGGCCAGGCCCAGACCGGTGCCCGGCTGGGACGCATTGCTGCCGCGAAAGAAACGATCACCGGCGCGGGCGAGTTCCTCCGTGGGCATGCCTGGGCCGTTGTCGACCACGGTGATCACCCCCTCGCAGTCACTGTGCGTCAATTGCACCGTGACTTGCCCGCCCGGTGGCGTGTAGCGAATCGCGTTATGCAGCAAATTGGACAGGGCTTCTTGCAACATCGCGGCATCCACCAGCACGCGCAGCGGCTCGGCATCGGGCTCAAATCCCAGATCAACACCGTGTTCGCGCGCATCTAGCCACCACTCGCGCGTCGTCCTTTCAACCAACTCAGAGGCATCCACGACTTCTGTCTTGAGCCCGGCGCTGTCAACGCGCGCCAAAGCCAGCATCTGGTTGGTCTGCCTGACCATTTCTTCAAGCTGGGTCTTGATGGCGCTTAGCGCCTCGCGCTGGTGCGCGGGATCAAGTTCACGCAAGGCAAAGCCCACTTGCGTACTCAGGGTCGCCAGCGGCGTCCTCAATTGATGCGAGGCATCGTCCACAAAACGCTGGCGCGCCTCGGCCTGCTGGCGGCTGCGCTCAATGTGGTGGTTAATGGCCTGCACCAGCGGTTGTACATCGGCTGGCACGCCGGCGGCCACGATCGGCGTCAAATCCAGGGCGGAGCGTGCTTCGACTTCATTGCGCAGTCGCGCCAGGGGCAGCAGCGCCCAGCCGACCGCCAGCGTCATCAGGCTCATGGCCACAATGAGCAAAAGCAGGTCGCGCGCGACTGACTCCAGCACCAGAGCACGCGTGAAGGCCTGGCGCGACTCCAGAGTCTCCGCGATCTGAATGACCACGCGCTGGCCCTTGGCCTGCCCTGCCAATGGAGGGTCGAGCACGCGGGCATAGGAGCCCACGCGTACCGGTTCTCCAAAGAAGCTGGCATCGATGAATTGAGGCCGTTCAGTCACCAGCACCTGGGGTGGGGGCGGCAGCCCGGCGGTGCCAATTTCAACCAGGCCGTCTTCGGTCGCCACCCGGTAATAAACACGCCCATTGGCAGTCAGCTCAAAGAACTCAAGCAGGCGATAGGGCAGCTCAACGCCCAGACCTCCGCTGGCTGTGGAAATGTTGGCATCCATGGCCTTGATTGCGCCCAGCAGTGAGCGGTCGTAGGCGGCATTGGCCGCGCCCACCGCAGTGCGCCAGGTTTGCCACACCCCGGCGCCACCCACCGTCAACAAGCCAGGAATGAGTACCAGCAGCAAGGTGCGGCGCAAGCTCAAGGCGTGCAAGGCGTTCAGGTTCAAGGCTTGCATTCCAGGACGTAACCCAGGCCACGCAGGGTGGCGATGTGAACCGGGCTGTTGGCGAGTCGTTTGCGCAGCCGGTGCACCAGCACTTCAATCGCCTCGGGATGCACGTCCTGCTCATCGGAAAACACCCGGTCCAGAATATCCTGCTTGGACAAGGGTTCGCCGCTGTGTTGAATCAGCGCGCGCAGCGCGGCGTGTTCGCGCGGTGTCAGCGTCAAGGGCTCATGGCCCAGGCTGAACTGTTTGCTGGCGGCATCAAAGGCCAGTGGCCCGCAGGCAAAGCGCGGATGCTCGCTGCCGCGCGCGCGCCGGATCAAGGCGATGAGGCGTGCCTCCAGTTCGGCCAGCTCGAATGGCTTGGCCAGGAAGTCGTCGGCGCCCTCGCGCAAGGTGCTTACCCGTTCGATCAGGGAATCGCGCGCTGTCAAGATCAGCACGGGCAATCGATGGTCGGCTTCGCGCAGGTCGGCCAATACGTCATGCCCGCCCAAGCCGGGCAGGCCCAAGTCAAGGATCAGCGCGTCGTAGCGCGTGCCTTTGAGGGCGCTGCGCACCAGGCGGCCGTCATTGACCCAGTCGACCTGAAAATCGACCTGCTGCAGCGCGCGAACCAGCCAGTTGGCGAGCTCGCTTTCGTCTTCAGCCAGGAGGATGCGCACGGCTTAATCTTTTAAAAGTAAAAGATGAAATGAAATCATCGGTCGATGCGTGATTGTGTCGCAACAAACTTCGACACGCGCGGCCCCAACACCAGCACCATCAGAAAGCGCGCCAGTTGCATCGCCATCACGAAGCCGGCGTCGACGGCACTGGTGGCGGCGATGATGGCCACAGAATCGGCACCGCCCGGGCTGCTGGCCAGATAGGACGTCAACGGGTCATAACCCGCCAACTGGGTCAGGCCCACGGCAATGAGCAGCCCAACGGCCATCAGCGCAACGATCGACCCCAGCACCGCGGGCAAGGCGCGCAAGGCATG
Source organism: Rhodoferax sp. (assembly GCF_010365055.1). Classification (GTDB taxonomy): domain Bacteria; phylum Pseudomonadota; class Gammaproteobacteria; order Burkholderiales; family Burkholderiaceae_C; genus Rhodoferax. Next base: position 71,674 of record NZ_JAAFHA010000003.1, on the reverse strand, counting down.
CAGCAGAATGCTGCGCGTGAAGCGCAGGCCGATGCTCCAGCCAATCACGGCATAGGACAAAGCCAGCAGCGCCGGCGGCAGTTCAATCACCAGCCAGCCCATGGCTTGCAAGGCCGCGCCCAGAACCAGCGGCGCCACCATCGCGCCGCCCGGAATGCGCCGCCAGCGCGCGATGCTTGAAACGGCAAAGGCGAGCAGCAGCGTCCAGCCCAGGTTGCCTGGGTTGATGACCGCGAACCAATGCACTTCAGCGGCCAGTGGCGCGCTCTGGGTAGTCCAAAAATGAGCGACCAGGGCGGCCACCGCCGTCACCACCGCCACGCGTAAGTACTGCATGAAGGCCACCAGCCGCACGTCGGCGCCATACGACTCGGCCATTACCACCATGGCCGAAGCTGCGCCCGGGGCCAGGCCCCACACCGCCGTCGTGCCCGGGAACACCTGGCGGCGCATCAGGAGCCAGCCCAAGCCCGCGCTGGCGGCAATGAGCGAGACCGTAGCGCCCAAAAAAATAGGCCAGTCATTGGCCACCTTGACCAGCGTGGCGGGCTGCAGGCTTTGGGCCATCAGGCAGCCCAGCACCCCTTGCGCCAGCACGAACAGAGGGGAAGGTACGCCAAGTCGAATATCCCGGGACGACAACACGATGCCCGCCAGCATGCAGCCGAGCAGCACCCCGGCGGGTAAATGGAGCGCGGTCAGCGCCCAGCCCAAGATCGCGCTGATGAATAAAAGGACGCTCCACCACAGGGCTGGTTTCAGGCGGACAGGGCTGGCAAACATGGGGCCCTAATGTGCCACACATTCTTTTCTGCTCAGCTGTTCTCTTGATGCGCCTTTGGCGTGGGGCAGGCCGCATGAGCACGGCGATCGCCGGCACTGAGCATTGGCTCTGGCGCGGCAAATTGGCTGGACTGGCCCTTGGTGGCAAGCCGTGGTTGGCGCCAAGTCAAGCGATGGTTGCCGTGCTTATGCTATAGAAAATATAGCTATATACGCTTATGGAACGTGGGCTGCAGCCTGATTTGCTATAAAACACTGCACAGGAGGCAGGCTGGCTTCAGTGAGCAGGTTCGCATTGCAAACTTTTCAGCCACTGATTGTTTTCAAACCGAGCCCTTCGGGCGGTTCCAGACCCATTGCCGCCATTCGCTTGGTCACCGTGTGAGGACTTGTCGTTGATGAGTGAAAGGTTTGGACCTGCCCCGGGAAATGCTCGTTTCGTAGCCTCCAATGTCTGGAATTTTTCATCAGCGATGGAGTCCGTTTTTCGGGGGCAAGATCACTTTGGCGTAGGGTTAGAAAACTGGCTCACAACGTACCTCGGTTTTCACGGAATTGGCGATAAAACACTGTTCATGAGCTTCGTGATGCATCTGACTGATTTGCTCCCGCGTGGGTAAGCGCTCTCCTGAAAAGCGTACTTCAGGTCGGAGCGTGACCACGGTCATGGCCATTTTTCCTTCCGCATTTTTCTCCATGGCACCAGCCGCAGCATCAAAGTAGCGATCAACGCGAAACTTATGTTTAGCTGCGATGGACAGCAACCACAGCATATGACAGCTTGAGAGGGAGGCAACAAATGCCTCTTCGGGGTCCACCGCCGATGCATCAGACATCGGAAGGGAAACAACGTGAGGGGATGAGGAGCCCGGTACTTCCAAGCCACCGTCAAAACGAAGCACATGCTTTCTGCTGTAGCGATTGTCGAGAAAGTCCTGTTCGTCCCTTAGCCAAAGCACTTGTGCGGTGTAGTGCGCCATGATGGGTTCTCCAACGATTGAGCTAAGCCGCGTGCGGAGGCAGCAGGCCTTGGCACGTGGGCTGGAGCGACGGGTTATGCGTCATTTCGAACGGCTCCCCGTCGGCGCGCCCACGCCAAGGCGAGAAACTAAACGAACCAAACAACAGTGCGGAACGTCATGGCCTGAAGGCTCTCGCTGGCGATGGGACCATTCGGCGTGTAGAGGTAGCGGATGAATCCAAGAGCCGACAAATTGAGTACACAGATCGCGGCGGCTCCGTAGACGCCGACCTTGAGACTTCGCCACGCGATGATGCCGACGGCAACATAAGCGACTCCCATGATGATGTTGAAGCGCAGGAGCGGCGGGTACACGATGTATCCAGGGTCGGCTCCGAGCAGCGCGCGAACACCGGCAATCGTGGTGGCGACCCCGAACAAGACAGCCGCAATCACTACGGCCAGAACCAGCTTTTTACCGTGCAAATGCAGCAACGCGTTCTCCGATGAAAGGTCTAACGAACGAAAGGGACGTTCCCGTCTTCAGCGAGCCGTGCCCCGTCAGGGTGGCGGTTTACGGCAACAAAATGCCACGATGGAAAGGCCAGACTTTTCATCAACTCACTTGAGAGGGGAGACCATGATCATCGTACCGCATGAGCGGCAAACGCGGCAAGAACGATGCGGCTGATGCCACCGCCATAGCCAAGTCCGCCACTCGCGCGGACTGTCTCAATCATGAGTCGTCTGCAAGCGATCCTGCTGACGCGCGAGCTGGTGCCTAGCCGGTGTTGCGCAGCCCCGCTGCAATGCCGTTGATCGAGATGTGAATGCCGCGCTTCAGGCGCTCATCGGTTTGCCCGGCGCGGTAGCGGCGTACCAGTTCTACTTGCAGGTGATGCAGCGGGTCAATGTACGGAAAGCGGTGGCGGATGGAGCGCTGCAAGGCGGCGTTGTGGGCCAGTCGCTGCGGGTCGCCGGTGATCAGGCTCAAGGCGTTGGCGGTGCGGTGCCACTCGGCTTCAATGGCGCCAAAGACTTTTTTGCGCAGCCGGGCGTCTGTCACCAGCTGGGCGTAACGCGACGCCAGCGCGAGGTCGCTTTTGGCTATCACCATGTCCATGTTGGAGAGCAAGGTGTTGAAAAACGGCCATTGCTTGTGCATCCTTTGCAGCAGCGCCAGCTGGTCTTTCTGCACGCCCTGGGCCAGAAACAATTCAACCGCCGAACCAAAGCCGTACCAGCCCGGCAGCGTCAGGCGGCATTGGCCCCAGCTAAAGCCCCAGGGAATGGCGCGCAGATCTTCAATTTTTTGCGACGGCTTGCGCGATGCCGGGCGCGAGCCAATGTTGAGTTCGGCAATTTCCCGGATCGGCGTGGCACTGAAAAAGTAGTCGGTGAAGCCTGGGGTTTCGTACACCAGCCGGCGGTAGGCGGCCATGCTGCTGAGCGACAGCGCGGCAGCGGCCCGCAGAAACGGCTGGGTGGCCGACTTGGTGGGCTTGAGCAGTGTCGCCTCTAACGTGGCGGCGACCAGGGTTTCCAGGTTGCGTCGGCCGATTTCGGGGTTGGCGTATTTCGAGCCGATGACCTCACCCTGTTCCGTCAGCCGGATTTGCCCGCGCACGGTGCCGGGGGGCTGCGCCAGAATCGCCTGGTAGCTGGGGCCGCCGCCTCGCCCCACGGTGCCGCCACGGCCATGGAACAAGCGCAACTGAATGTCCCCCGCGCCTCGGGGTGTGCCATCGGCGTTCAAGTCGTGCTGGTTGATTTTGTCAAACACGTCCACCAGCGCGATCTCGGCCTGATAGAGCTCCCAGTTGCTGGTGAAAATGCCGCCGTCCTTGTTGCTGTCAGAGTAGCCCAGCATGATGTCCTGGTCGCGGTACTGGTCAGGGCGGCTGCGGCTGACCAGCTGGCGGATGCCGGGCAGGGCGTAAAAGTCCTGCATGATGGGCGCTGCGTTGCGCAAGTCTTCAATCGTCTCAAACAGCGGCGTCACAATCAAATCGCACTGGGCCTGGTCATCCAGCGTGCCCAGCAGCAAACCGACTTCTTTTTGCAGCAGCAGCACTTCAAGCAAGTCACTCACGGCCTCGGTGTGACTGATGATGTAGTGGCGAATCGCCTGCGTCCCAAACTGTGAGCGCATGACTTTGGCGGTCTCGAAAATTGCGAGCTCGCTTTGCGTCAGGGCTGAATAGGTGGCGCCCATGACACGCAATGGCCGCGCGTCGTTCAGCAGACCCATCAGCAGGCGGCGCTTGGCCAGCTCATCGAGCTGGGCGTAAGCGCCTTCCAGCCGCGCCACCAACAGCAACTCGGCCAGCACGGCTTCATGCTGATCCGAGCTTTGGCGCAAGTCGACGGTGGCCAGATGAAAGCCAAACACCTCGACCGCCCGAATCAAGGGGTGCAGGCGTTGCGCCGCCAGCACCTCGCCATGGTGCGCCAGCAGCGATGCTTCGATGGTGCGCAAGTCGGCCAGAAATTCTTGCGCGCTGGGGTAGGCGTTTTGGGGTGCCACGGCGTGACGGGTCGCCTCGCCGCCGGTCAGGTCCTTGAGGGTGGCCGCCAGTCGGGCGTAGACGCCGATCAGGGCGCGCCGGTACGGCTCGTCCTGGCGGTGCGGGTTGTGGTCGGGTGACTGGTCGGCCAGCGCCTGCATCGCGGGGCCAAAGTCCACCAGCAGTGCCGACAATGACAGTTCGGCGCCGAGGTAGTGCACCTCGGTCAGGTAATGCCGCAGCGCCACGTCGGCCTGGCGGCGCAGGGCATGGCTCAGGGTCTGCGCGTTGACGTTGGGGTTGCCATCGCGGTCGCCGCCAATCCACTGGCCCATGCGAAAAAAACTGTGCACCGGGTGTTGCCCAAGTTCGCGCTCGAGCTGTGCGTAAAGCTTGGGAATCTCCCGCAAAAAAGTGCTCTCGTAATAGCTCAAGGCGTTTTCCACCTCGTCGGCCACGGTGAGCTTGCTCGAGCGCAACAGCCGGGTCTGCCACAACTGCAGGACGTGGGCTTTCATCTGCGCTTCGTTGTCCAGCAGTTCGCGTGGCGTCAGGGCATCATTCTTGATCTTCAAGGCGCTGGCATGGACCTTGATGTCGTCGCGCACCGTCAACAGCTGGGCGATGGCGCGCTCGGCGTCCAGAATGCTCTTGCGCTGGACTTCAGTCGGGTGGGCGGTCAGCACCGGGGAGACATAGCTGTGGGCCAGGGTTGTCGCAATGGCTGCAGGGGCGATGCCCGCCGCCTTCAGTCGTGCCAGCGCGACTTCAATGCTGCCCTCTTGCGTCCTGCCGCTGCGCTCGTGGATGGCCCGGCGACGAATGTGGTGCCGGTCTTCCGCCAGGTTGGCGAGGTGGCTGAAATAGGTGAAGGCCCGCACCACGCTGACGGCTGCGTCAACGCTCAAGCCCTTGAGCAGTCGATTGAGCGCCTTGTTGGCGTCGTGATCGGCATCACGCCGAAACGCCACCGAGAGCTGGCGGATTTGCTCGATCAACTCGAAGGCGGCAACACCTTCCTGCTCACGAATCACATCGCCCAGGATGCGGCCCAACAGACGGATGTCATCAACCAGCGGTTGCTCGTTGTCCTGGGTGTGCTGGAGGGACGCGATTTTTTGGACTTTGATCATGGCAGTTTTGAAGCAGGTGGCGCAAGATGGCAACGTTGGTCATGCTAGCATCCTGCGCACCTTAATGATTACCAGCAGGCTACGTCCTGCCAATCCATCTCCATGAGTACTTTGACGATAGCCACCCGCGAAAGCCGCCTTGCCATGTGGCAGGCAGAACATGTTCAGGCGCTGCTCACGCAGGGCGGTCATGAGGTCAGCGTGTTGGGCATGACGACCCTGGGCGACCAGATTCTGGACCGCGCTTTGAGCAAAGTGGGCGGCAAGGGCTTATTTGTCAAGGAACTGGAAGTTGCGCTGGAAGGCGGTCAGGCCGACCTGGCGGTGCATTCGCTCAAAGACGTACCGATGGAGCTGCCCGAGGGCTTTGCGCTGGCCTGCGTGATGGAACGCGAAGACCCGCGCGACGCGTTTGTGTCGAATCACCATGCCAACCTGGCCAGCCTGCCGCAAGGCGCTGTGGTGGGTACCTCCAGCTTGCGCCGCATGGCCTTGCTGCGCGCCCTGCGACCGGACCTGAAGATCGAGCCCTTGCGTGGCAACCTCGACACCCGCTTGCGCAAACTCGATGAGGGCTTGTACGCGGCCATTGTGCTGGCGGCAGCCGGTCTGAAGCGGCTTGGTTTGGGTCAGCGCATTCGCGCCACTTTTGAGCCCAGTGAGATGTTGCCCGCTGCCGGGCAAGGCGCGCTCGGCATTGAGGTGCGCAGCCAGCGCCAGGATGTGATCGATGCCTTGGCGCCCTTGGCGCATCACACCACCTGGTTGGCGGTCTCGGCCGAACGCGCCGTGAGCCGGGCCATGGGCGGGAGTTGCTCCATGCCGCTGGCCGCGTATGCCACCCTGGTTGCCGACACTTTGACGATCGACGCTGCCTGGGGCGACCCCGATGGCAAGCTGGCCTTGGTGCAGGTGCGCGCCAGTGCCGTGGTGTCCGATCTCGCCAGTGCCACGGCGCTGGGCACGCGGGTGGCGGCAGATTTGCGCGCCGGCGTGCTGGCCCAGGGCGGCACAGTGCTGGTGGCGGATGCGGTGCAGGGCCAAGCCTGAATGCGGCTTATCGTGACCCGCCCCGAGCGCGAGGCGCAGCGCTGGGTACTTGATTTGTCAGCACAAGGCCTGCCAGCGGTCGCGTTGCCGCTGATCGAGGTGGGACCGGTGGACGACACGGCCGATCTGGCTCGGGCCTGGCAACATCTGGATGACTATGTCGCCGTCATGTTTGTCAGTGGCAATGCCGTTGACTATTTTTTTAGATCAAAACCGGCTCTAGCCCCCGTATTCATTGCGCATTCAGCTATTAAAATAAGAGCATGGGCAACCGGCCCCGGCACCACGCGCGCGCTGTTGCGGCAGGGTGTTGCGCCAGAACGGCTGGATGCGCCGCCAGTCGATGCCGGTCAATTTGATTCCGAAGCCTTGTGGCAGGTGGTGGGCCCGCAGGTGCAGCCGGGTGACCGGGTGCTGATCGTGCGTGGCGGTGATTCTCTGGGCTCAGCCGGCGCCACAGCGCGGACAGATCAGGGTTCCGGGCGCGACTGGTTCGCCAGCCAAGTCAGGCAAGCCGGTGGCCGGGCAGAATTTGTCATGGCCTACCAGCGCGGTGTGCCCGAACTCGGCAGCCAGGCGCGCGCGTTGGCATTGCGGGCCGCGGCCGATGGTTCGGTGTGGCTGTTCAGCAGCACGGAAGCTGTTGCCAACCTGAGCGCCTGCCTGCCGGGGCAGAGCTGGGCGGGTGCCCGGGCCGTGGCCACGCACCCGCGAATTGCCGCGGCAGCGCAGCAGGCTGGTTTTGGCATAGTCCAGGAGTCGCGCCCGACGCTCCCTGAGTTGATCGCCTGCATCAAGCAGGTACAACTGTCCGCAGCCTGAGCTGCCAACGCGCTCAGCACCCTGACCCGTTTCGGGCTCTGACCCCAACACTTTAGAATCCAGGCGATGAACTCTGATGCCAACGCCGACGCTAACGCGGACACGCCTACGCCTGGCGCAGCCAACCTGGACCTGGACGTCGCTGGTGCGGCAGCGGCGCCAGCCAGCGCGCCCATGCCGCTGGGGCTGCCGCACTGGCAACGCTTGTTGGCGCTGGCCATTGCGGCCGCCGCGATGCTGGCCTTGTTGCTGAGCGGTTTGTCATGGCAAAAGCTGTCCTCCATGCAGGAACAGCTGGCACGCCAGAGTGCCGATGCCAGCGCCCAGTCACTGGAGGCTCGCTCCACGGCCAAACTGGCGCAGGAGTTGGCCCGCGAGTCGGCGGCGCGGGTGGCCGTCTTTGACGCGCGCTTGAGCGAGATCACGCTGCAGCGCTCCCAGCTGGAAGAGTTGATGCAGAGCCTGTCGCGCTCGCGCGATGAAAATCTGGTGGTGGACATTGAATCAGCCATTCGCCTTGCACAGCAGCAGGCCCAGCTTACCGGCAGCGTGGAGCCCTTGCTGGCGGCCTTGAAAACGGCCGATCAACGCGTTTCGAGAGCGGCCCAACCGCGGCTCACTTCCTTGCAGCGTGCGATCCGGCGTGACATTGACCGCATCAAGGCGGCGGTGGTGAGCGACACGCCTGGTTTGCTGATGAAACTCGATGACCTGGCGCGCCTGGCCGATGAGTTGGTGCTGGCCAATGCAGTAGCGCCGGTTTCGGCCACCGGCTCCATCAAGCGCCAGAGTCAGGAAACCCTGCCCACTTGGTGGCAGCGCAGTTTGCAGGTGGTACTGGCAGAGGCACGCAGCCTGGTGCGGCTCAGCCGCATTGAACAGCCCGAAGCAGCCCTGCTGTCGCCGGAACAGTCGTTCTTTGTGCGGGAAAACCTGAAACTGAAGTTGCTCAACGCTCGCCTCGGACTGTTGGCGCGGCAGATCGATTCAGCCCGGGCGGATTTGGCCGCGGCTCACCTGACGCTCAACAAATATTTCAACCCGACGGCGCGCAAGACGCAGTTGGCGGTGGACCTGTTGCAGCAGGTACAAAGTCAAATGAAAACGCTGCAACTGCCGCAAGTGGATGAAACGCTCGCCGCCCTCGCCACTGCGGCGGCCGGAAGGTAGATCTACCTATGCGGGCGGCCCTTTGGTTTTTAGGCTTATTTGGTGTGGCGGTAGCCATCGCGTTGTTTGCGGGCAATAACCAGGGCACGATCACCGTGTTCTGGCCGCCTTACCGGGTGGATCTGTCGCTCAATCTGGTGGTGCTGTTGTTGGCCTTGTTCGTTTTGGTCCTGCATGTGGCCTTGCGTGCACTGGCCGCCTTGTTTGCCATGCCGGGCCATGCGCGCAGCTGGCGCATCCAGCACCAGGAGCGCGCCATGCACGTCGCTTTGCTGGACGCTCTGTCGCACATGATGGCGGGGCGCTTTATTCGCGCCAGAAAGGCCGCTGAGGTGGTGCTGGCGCGGGAGAGTGCCATGGCCCGCAGCGGTGAAACACTGGTCTATTCTGCGCGCCTGCGCGCGCTGTCGCACTTGCTGGCAGCCGAGAGCGCCCAGTCGCTACAGGACAAGGTGGCGCGCGAGGATCATTTGCGCCAGTCGTTGGAACAGGCGTCCAGGCACGATGCCCAGGAGACCTGTGAAGGGGTGCAGTTGCGGGCGGCGCGTTGGTCGCTGGAAGACCACGATGCGCAAGGCGCGTTGCAATGGCTGAATGAACTACCGCAAGGCGCGTCCCGGCGCACCCTGGCCTTGCGTTTGCGGCTGCAGGCCGCACGCATGGCACACCAGACGCAGATGGCCCTGGAAACGGCCCGCTTGTTGGCCAAACACCGTGCCTTTTCCGAAGTGGCGGCGCCTGGAATCTTGCGCAGCCTGGCGCTTGACCTGGTGCTGACCGCCTATGACCCGGACCAGCTGCAAACGGTGTGGGGTCAACTCGACGAGGCAGAGCGTCTGATGCCCGAGGTTGCCATTGAAGCCAGTAGCCGCCTGCTGAAAGTGGGTGGCGATATTGAACTGGCGCGCCACTGGCTGCTGCCGGTCTGGGAGCGCATGCTGGCGCAGCCGGGGGCCTTGACGGACGCGCAGCGTATCAGTCTTATTCGGGCACTGGAGAGCAGCTTTGCCATGGCCACTGGCACACCCGAAGCGACCTGGTTGACACGCATTGAGCGGGCGCAAATGGCCAATCCAGCCGACTCAAGCTTGCAGTATCTCGCCGGTATCACCTGCATGCGACTGCAGTTGTGGGGCAAAGCCCAGCAGTTGCTGCAACAGTCACTGCCCAGGCTGCAGGACGTCAGCCTGGAGAGAAATGCCTGGGCCGCGCTGGCCGAGTTGGCCGATCGCCGGGGCGACGTTGTGGCGGCCACGCAAGCCTGGAAAAACGCGGCCAAGATCACCACTAGCGCGTGACCGCCTCGGTGTTCGGGACTATTATGCGAAGCCTATGAGTACCTTGATCGAACATATCCTCAAACTGACCGACCACCGGGATCGGGATTTACTGGAACTCACGCTCTCCAAGGCGCTGATTGATCTGCTGCCGATTCAGCGCATCGTCATTGCACGCGTGATGAGTGAGGAGGGTGAACAGCGATGGCTGGAGGTGGCGCGGCTCGATGCCAAGGGCGGCGGCAAGATCGTCGATCCGATGCGGGTTGACTTCTTGACCCTGGCAAATCTGAGCGACGCAACCGACCGCCTGAAGTGTCTGCTGGGGCGTGAAATGGTCGAAATTGCCTGGGCTGGGGACGAGGGTCCTCGCATTTACATGCTCCCGCTGTTTTCAGATTCACGCAAAGATGACGCAGGCGTGATCGAACTCCATTCAGATTCGACCTTGACCGCAGAGCATCTTCTGATGGTCGAGCAATTGCGCCGAATTTACCGCAACATGTACTCCTTGCTGGAATACAGCGACCGCGATGCCCTGACCGGCCTGCTCAATCGTAAATCGCTTGATGACGCGTTTTACAGCGCGGTGCTGGAAGAGCTTGATGGGCTCACGGGTGAGGCCCATATGGCAGGCTCGCCCAAAGCACTGGATCAGGAACGTCGCCATCGGGTGCCGGCCAATTATTGGCTCGGCTCAGCCATCGTGGATAACTTTGCGCTGATCAGTGAGAAGCACGGGCACCCGATCGCCGAAGAAGTGCTGCTGCTGGTGGCGCGCGTGATGAATAACACGTTGCGGACTTACGACCGCAGTTACCGCTTTGGCGGCGAGCATTTTGGCGTCTTGATGCATTGCCCGGACGAGGCGCTAGTGCTGGCCGCCTTTGAGCGTTTTCGGGCCAATGTTGAAAAATTCAGTTTCCCGAAAGTCGGCCGGGTGACGGTGAGTTGCGGCTTTACCAGTGTGCTGGCCGATGATTCACCCAGCAGTGCGCTGGAGAAAACCGAGCTCGCCGTTGATTTTGCGCAGCGAAGCGGTCGCAACAAAGTTTGCAGTCACCTTGGCTTGGTGCGTCGGGGCTTTTTTGGGGATGCGCCCAAGGTGGGGGCCGTCGATATTTCTTGAGCGAGCGCAGGTATAAAAAAAAGGGCACTTGACGTGCCCTTTTTTGTGGCTGCCCTTTGGGGCAGCAAATCAGTTTACTGCGGTTCCTTTTCTTCAAAGGGCAGTGTCATGCTGCGTAAATCACGCTTGGTCTCCACCAAAACCAGCGGCTCACCTTCGATTCGCACCACGGCAGGGCGTTCACGGGGCACGTGAATCGGCTTGGGCTCGGCTGCAATAGCCGCTTGAACCGCTGCTATCTTGTCAGGGTTCGAGTTGACCCAATTCAGGCCAGAACTCTGTGCGACCTGAACCAACTCGCCCAACGGTAGCTCAAACTGTTCAAGCGCGGGCATGGCTACTGCTGCCGCTACCGGTGCGACGGGTGCTGCCACGGGGGTTGCAACCACCGGCACAGCGACCGTCTCGGCTGCGGTCACGGCCACAGACACTGCGGCCGGCGCGGCAGCCAGCGTTGTGGCAGCAGCGACTGGTGCTGTGGAGGCTCCGATGGCTTCGGTGCTGGCCGTGAAGTAGGACCTGCGGGGTTCTTCTGTTAGAGCCTCTGGCACAGCCTGGTTGTCACGCATCGCTTGGTCTTGACGCTCGCCTTGCTCGGGTCGTTCAGCGCGAGGGGCGCGATCGCGGCCATAACGGTCACGGCTGCGCTTCTCACGCGTTGCAGAACCTTCGGCGCGCTCGGCCGCTTGATCGGCAAGAAAACCAGCCTCAAGGTCCACAACCTGCGCTTGCGGCAAGGCGGCGGCATCGGCGCGGTTGACATCCTGATTGACCGCGTCAGCGGGCGCACTGGCTGCGCTTGCGTCAGGCCGGCGGCTGCGTTCGGGACGGCGCTCATTGCGCAGGTCGGGCCGAAGCTCATCGCGTTCTGCGGGGCCGGTCGACTCGACGCCCTCGACTCGCTCGCCGCGGTTGCGACCGCCGCGGCCACCACGGCCGCCACGCTCTGAATTGCGCGGCGGGCGCTCTTGGCCGGGTTCTGCTCCGGGGGCTCCCTGTGAAGGCCTGATCTGAGGCGCCTGCATTGGCGCAGCGCCGGCATCCATCGCGCCGGGGCGGCCTTCGCCGTCGAAGCGCTCACGCAGGCCGGAGGCGGGGCGCTCGCCGCGGCCACCTTTGGCGCCACGACCGTCAGCCCGACCTTCGCCACGACCACCGCGCCCACCCCGGCCGCCACGACCTTCTTCGCGACGGGCACCGTCACGGCTGGGGCGTTCCTCTTGCTTGCTGGCTTGCCCGGCGTCCACCTTGGGCTGCGCTTGCACTGCGGGTGCGGCTTCAGGCGCAAACAGTCGCTTGAGCCAGGCAAAGAATCCACTCTCGACCGGCGCCGCCGGGGCCGCAGGCACGTGCCGGGGCGCGGTGTGCGCGGCGACGGCCGGCTTGACGGGCTCGGGCTTTGGAATGGCCGCAGGCGCCGGTGCATCGGGCAAGACGCCCTTGATGATCGGCGTCTGCTTGTTGGTGGGCTCTTGTGAGCGACGCGTCACTGCCGTGGCGTCTTCCATCTGATCGGCCATCTTGTAGCTCGATTCGATGTTGTCCAGGCGCGGGTCATCATGCTTGAGGCGCTCGAGCTTGTAATTGGGGGTTTCCAGGTTTTTGTTGGGCACCATCAGCACATTGATGCGCTGCTTGAGTTCGATTTTTGTAATTTCGGCCCGCTTTTCATTGAGCAAGAAGGAGGCAACGTCAACTGGCACCTGGCACAGTACCGAGGCTGTGTTGTCTTTGAGCGACTCTTCCTGGATGATGCGCAGGATCTGCAAAGCACTCGATTCCGTGTCACGGATGTGGCCGGAACCGCCGCAACGCGGGCAGGGAATGGAGGCGCCTTCTGACAAAGCGGGACGCAGGCGCTGGCGGCTCATTTCCATCAGGCCAAATTTGCTGATGGTGGCAAATTGCACGCGGGCGCGGTCTTGCCGCAGCGAGTCGCGCAGGCGGGTTTCGACGTCGCGGCGGTTGCGGCTTTCTTCCATGTCGATAAAGTCGATCACGATCAGGCCGCCCAGGTCGCGCAGGCGCATCTGGCGCGCCACTTCTTCAGCCGCTTCCAGGTTGGTGCGGGTCGCAGTTTCTTCGATGTCACTGCCCTTGATGGCGCGGGCCGAGTTCACGTCCACCGACACCAGCGCTTCGGTGTGGTCAATCACAATCGCGCCGCCGCTGGGCAATTGCACGGTGCGGGCGTAGGCCGATTCGATCTGATGCTCGATCTGGAAACGGCTGAACAGCGGTGCATCGTCGCGGTAGCGCTTGACGCGGTCGGCGTGCTCGGGCATCACGTGGGCCATGAATTGCTGGGCCTGGTCAAACACGTCATCGGTGTCGATCAGGATGTCGCCGATGTCGTTGTTGAAGTAATCGCGAATGGCCCTAATCACCAAGGACGATTCCTGGTAAATCAGGAAGGCGCCCTTGGCACCCTTGGATGCGCCGTCAATGGCAGTCCACAATTTGAGCAGGTAGTTCAGGTCCCATTGCAACTCGGGTGCACTGCGGCCTATGCCGGCGGTGCGGGCAATGATGCTCATCCCATTGGGGTATTCAAGCTGATCAAGGGCTTCTTTCAGGTCGGCCCGGTCTTCGCCTTCAATGCGGCGCGACACACCGCCACCGCGTGGGTTATTGGGCATCAGCACGACATAGCGCCCGGCCAGCGACACAAAGGTTGTCAGGGCTGCGCCTTTGTTGCCGCGTTCTTCCTTTTCCACTTGCACCAGCAGTTCCTGGCCTTCACGGATGGCGTCCTGGATGCGGGCCTGGCCGACAGCCACGCCTTGTTGAAAATACTGGCGGGAAATTTCCTTGAACGGCAGAAAGCCGTGGCGGTCTTCGCCGTAATCGACAAAACAGGCTTCGAGGGAGGGCTCAACGCGGGTGACGATGGCCTTGTAGATGTTGCCCTTGCGCTGTTCGCAGCCTTCAATTTCAATCTCGTAGTCAAGGAGTTTTTGTCCATCGACAATGGCCAGGCGGCGTTCTTCAGCCTGCGTGGCGTTAATCAGCATCCGTTTCATGGGGAGCATTCCTTCAATTCAAATAACAAATAAGCTCTTGACGAGCCATTGATACCGGAACTGACGCTTTGAATTGAGGAGGAAAAAGCCGGAGAACCAGGACTTAGAGAAAAAGTCCGGGCGTAGGCGCGTGGAGGGGAACGGGTTGCCAGGGTTGTGAATTTGCTACTGAATCAATAGCTCTATGCGCCCATTTTGTGGGCGCTAATGGCCAATTCATGCCAAATCGAGGCGCGCAAACGCGCCCCAGGCAGTGGTGAATCAGGCTCAACAACACAAACATCTCGTTTCATTCCGATCACAGGCAAAACTGTCTGTGATCTTGGGGTATTCCGTATCAGGGTTTCAAAGCGTCGTCTTGACCGTTTGTTTTGCGGGCCACTGCAAGCAACTGGCTTGCGGTTTGCGGGCATGGGCAATCGGCGGTATCGACCTTCTGGCGGGGCTGCTCCGTGCTGGTGAACTAAACTCCGTCCACAACTTGAATTAACTTCTCGTTAAATCAACCACTTACAGCTCTTCGCTAGTGAAACACATTATAGGGGGCAATCCAGCCCCGCCAAAACCTCAGGTGACAACGATATGCGTCGATGAAGACTCGGCCGGGCAGCGTCTGGACAATTTTCTGATGGGCCACTTGAAGGGGGTGCCCAAAACCCATGTCTATCGCATCATTCGCAGTGGCGAAGTCAGGGTGAACAAAGGCCGCGCCACTGCCGATGCGCGGGTGGCAACGGGCGATACCGTGCGTCTGCCGCCGGTTCGAATTTCCGAGCGGGTGGCGGAAAAAGCCGAGGCGATGGCGCAAGGCATGGCGCGTGGCGCGCCGGCGCGTGATTTCCCCATTTTGTTTGAAGATGAACATGTGTTGGTGATCGACAAACCGGCCGGCGTGGCTGTGCATGGAGGCTCAGGCGTGAGCTTCGGCGTGATTGAACAATTGCGCATGGCCCGCCCACAAGCCAAGTTTCTGGAACTGGTGCACCGACTGGACCGCGACACCAGCGGCATTTTGCTGATTGCTAAAAAACGCAGTGCCCTGACCAAACTGCAAAGCCAATTTCGCGAGCGTGAAACCGGTAAGACCTATCTGGCCTTGGTGGCCGGGCACTGGCCTGCCAACAAGAAGGTTTTGGACAAACCGCTCTACAAATACCTGCTGCCTGCCAAGGACGGCAGTGCTGGCGAGGGTGAACGACGGGTCAAGGTGGTGCCCCGCGACGACCCCGAGGGCATGCCGTCAGTCACTCTGGTGAAAGTCCGGGCGAGCAAAGCCACTGCATTTACCTTACTGGAAGTCACGATCAAGACCGGGCGCACGCACCAGATCCGTGTCCATCTTGCCAGCGAGGGCTATCCGATCGCAGGCGATGATAAATATGGCGACTTTGGCCTGAACAAAAAATTATTGCAGTCCGGGTCACGGCCCGCCCTCAAACGCATGTTTTTGCATGCCTGGCGCTTGCAGTTCAACCATCCTGCCAGCGGTGAGCGACTGGAACTGCTGGCCCCCCTCCCCACTGAACTTGAAGCTTTTTCCGACCATGCCGCACCTTCTGCATCCTGAGACATCCAGAGCACGCCAGTTCGATTTGATTGCCTTCGACTGGGACGGCACCTTGTTTGATTCCACGGCCATCATCACGCGTTGCATTCAAAACGCCGTGCGTGACGTGGGCGGCGCGGTGCCGAGCGACAAGGATGCGGCCTATGTGATCGGCATGGGCTTGATGGAGGCTTTGGCGCACGCGGCGCCGGACGTGCCGGTGGAGAAATACCCCCAGTTGGGCGCGCGTTACCGCCACCATTATCTGGCCCGCCAAAGTGACATCAGCTTGTTTGAGGGCGTGTTGTCGCTGCTGGCAGATTTGAAGACGCGCCAGCACTGGCTGACGGTGGCCACCGGCAAGAGTCGGCGTGGCCTGGACGACGCCTTGCAGGCAGTAGAACTCAAGGGTTTGTTCGATGCATCGCGCACGGCGGATGAAACGGCGGGCAAGCCCGATCCCCGCATGTTGCAGGAACTGATGCGCGAGTTTGATGTCGCACCACAGCGCACGCTGATGATTGGTGACACCACGCACGATCTGCAAATGGCACTCAACGCCGGTTGTGCCAGCGTGGCGGTGAGCTATGGCGCCCATGAGCCTGAGGCGTTTGCTGCCTTGCGTCCTCGCTTCATTGCCCATTCGGTGGGCGATCTGCACCACTGGCTGCTGGGCAATGCCTGACAGCCTTGAGTCCCGCGCGTGGAGCAAATGATCCCCCTGTGCCCGTCGGCTGATTTGATCGACAGTGGCGACGGCGTGCCGTTTGCCGTGGTCTATTGCAGCCGCGCTGGGCGTGGCTTTGCCATCCGTTATCAAGGCCAGGTCTATGCTTATTTGAATCAGTGCTCGCATGTGCCGATGGAAATGGACTACCAGCCCAACCATTTTTTTGACGGTACCGGCCACTGGTTGATGTGTGCCACACACGGTGCCATTTATTCACCCCAGACCGGCCACTGTCGCATGGGTCCGTGCCGGGGTGGCTTGATCAAGATTGATGTTTCCGAAGTTGGTGGCGTCGTGCACTGGCATACTGCCCCCAATCTCAAACCCCTAGAGTTTTAAATGATCGAACCCAACAACCCCGAGACAGCGGCCAAAGCGACGGTTGCGACCAATGCGGAAGCTTTTGAACAAAATCAGGGCTCAGCCCACGTCAGTAGTGAACAGGATGCTATGAAAAATGACATGAAAAGTGAAACACCCGGCAGTCCCGGTTGGGAGCGCGCCACCCTGGAGACGCTGGCATTTGCGTCGCTGACTGAGCAGCGGGCCGCGCGGCGCTGGCGTATTTTTATGCGGCTGGCCTGGCTGGTGTTCTTCATCTCGGTGGCGTGGCTGGCCCTGAGTCAGAATGGTGCGTCCCGTGCCGTCTCCAAGCCGCATACGGCTGTCGTGGAGATCAAGGGCGAAATTGCGTCTGATGCGGACGCCAGCGCAGACGCAATTGTGTCTGCCTTGCGGGATGCCTTTGAAGACGCAGGCGCCCAGGCGGTGGTGCTGTTGATCAATTCACCTGGTGGCAGCCCGGTCCAGGCGGGCATCATCAATGACGAGCTGCTGCGCCTCAAAGCCAAGCACAAGAAGCCGGTCTACGCCGTGGTCGAAGAGACCTGCGCATCGGCCGCCTATTACATTGCTGTGGCGGCTGACCAGATTTTTGTCGACAAGGCCAGCATCGTGGGCAGCATTGGCGTGCTGATGGATGGTTTTGGCTTTACTGGTCTGATGGAAAAGCTGGGGGTCGAGCGGCGTCTGATGACGGCCGGCGAAAACAAGGGTTTTCTGGACCCATTTAGCCCGCAAACCGAGACACAACGCGCTTTTGCCCAGGCCATGCTGGATCAGATTCACCAGCAGTTCATCAGCGTGGTCAAGGCCGGACGCGGGAGCCGGCTCAAGGAAACACAGGAGACATTTAGCGGCTTGTTCTGGAGCGGACAGCAAGCGATTGAACTCGGACTGGCGGACCAGTTGGGCAACCTTGATTTTGTGGCGCGTGAAGTGGTCCAAGCCGAAGACATCGTGGACTACACCCGCCGCGAAAATGTGGCCGAACGTCTGGCCAAGCGGTTTGGCGCAGCGATTGGCCAGGGCGCGGTACAGGCGATTCGCTCGCTGCCGGCACTGCGCTAAGCCCGCTTCACTCGATTACCGCCCCAGCGCAAAAACCGCTGGCGTTGAATTGTCCAGCGGCGAGGTGTGTTGCCGCCAGGCCTTGACGGTTTCGCTGCGGCAGACACCGCGGCTTAAGGTGAGGCCGCTGCACACCGCCAACCGCGTGTTGTGCTGCAGTGTCTGTAAGAGCGTCTGAAGCATGGCCGCGTTGCGGTACGGGGTTTCAATAAACAGCTGGGTCTGCCCGGTTTTGAGTGCCAAAGATTCAAGTTCCCGCACGCTCTGGGCCCGCTCGGCCGGGTCTTGCGGCAGGTAGCCTACAAAGGCAAAGTTCTGGCCGTTGAGCCCGCTGGCGGCCAGTGCCAGCAACAGTGAAACCGGGCCCGTGAGCGGCACCACTTCTATTCCCAGATCATGCGCGGCGCGCACGACCGAGGAGCCCGGGTCCGCTACCGCTGGCATGCCGGCTTCGCTGACCAGTCCCACGTCATGCCCTTGCAGTGCGGGTGTCAAGAGATGACGGGCGTCAAAGTTGCCGCCGTGATCGCCCTTCTTGTGCACTTCGCGTGGCAACTCCTGAATGTGCAGGGCCTGCAGCGGCACGCTCAGCGGCGTGAGGTCGTTCACCCGTTTCAGATAGGCACGGGCCGACTTGGCATTTTCACAAACCCAGTATTGGAGGCGCGCCGCCACCGTCAGGGTGCCCCAAGGCATGGTATTTTGCAAGTTGACGTCGCTGGCACAGCCAAAGTCCAGTGGCGCGGGCACCAGGTAGAGTTTGCCGCTTGCAGCCTGCGTGGGGACGGCCGGAGTCGTTGTCATACGCCCAACACCTTGATGCCGGCAGCCTGAATCATGCGGCAGGTGCGGATCAGCGGCAAACCTACCAGAGCCGTCGGGTCGTCGTTGTCAATGCTGTCGAGCAAAGCAATTCCCAGACCTTCACTTTTGGCGCTCCCGGCGCAGTCGTAAGGTGTCTCGGCAAGCAGGTAGGCTTCGATCTCAGCGTCTGAGATGTGACGAAAATTCACCTTCACCTGGGCCAAATCCATCTGTGCAAAGCCGGTATCAAGGCAAACCACTGCTACCGCAGTCTGGAAAATCACCGACTTGCCACGCATCTGCTGCAACTGGGCGACGGCGCGGGCGTGGTTGCCGGGCTTGCCAAGGGCCTGTCCGTCCAGTTCCGCCACTTGGTCCGAGCCAATCACGACGCAGGCCGGAGACCGTGCGGCCACGGCACGGGCCTTGGCCATGGCCAGACGGCAGGCCAGCTGCTGCGGTGCTTCGCCAGACTGTGCTGATTCGTCGACATCGGGCGCGACGACGTCAAATGGAATGCGCAGCCGCGCCAGCAGTTCGCGGCGGTAGGGCGAGGTGGAGCCCAGGATGAGTTTGCGTTGAGTAGGTTGAGACATGCCGTGATTCTCTTACACTGCGGGCATGAAACAAGAGTCCCCCCCAACCCATCTGGATGTCAAGGCCTTTGCGCAGGCTGCAAGCGAAATTGCTGGACATGATTCGCTGTCCAACTATGTGCGCCTGCTGGAAGAAACAAAAGGGCAGGGCGCTGATCGGATCATCAATTGGTCGGCGCGCGGCGAGTTTCGGACCGACGAAGCGGGCACTGAGCAGGTCTGGCTGCATTTGACGGTTGATGCCAGTTTGCCCTTGACTTGCCAGCGTTGCCTGGATCCGGCGGATATTGCCGTCGTCGTCAACCGGTCTTTCCGATTTGTTGGCAGTGAAGAGGCGGCAGCAGCCCAGGACGAAGAGGCAGAAGAAGATGTGCTGGTTTTGAGCCATGACTTCAGCCTGGCTGATCTGATTGAAGACGAGGTGCTGATGGCCTTGCCGGTGATCCCCCGCCATGACACATGTCCGGTGGCGCCCAAATTGGCAGCGGTGGATCCGGGTTTTGAGGCGGCAGCTACTGAAAAGCGCAATCCTTTCGCCGTGCTGGCCAAGCTCCAGCACGGCAAAGGCAGTTGAGACGGCGAGGTACGCTATAATTTGCGGCTTCGCGCGGATCAAAAAATCGCGTGTTTCACTAACCCCACGTTGTTGCAGCCTTCGCAACACACCTGCCAAGGAGCCGATCATGGCCGTTCAACAAAACAAAAAATCACCCTCCAAGCGCGGCATGCACCGTGCGCACAATGCCTTGGTCGTGCCGGGTATTGCGGTTGAGTCCACCACGGGCGAGACCCATCTGCGTCACCACATCAGCCCGAATGGCTTTTATCGTGGCCGCCAGGTTCTCAAGACCAAGTCAGAAGCCTGATCGTTTTTCCAAATCAAGGCCCGGGGCTGCTATGTGTGTAGCCTCGGGCCTTTGTTTTGATGTGCCTGGAAATCGGATTTCATTCGCTTGGGTGGGTTAGCCTGTCATGATCACTATCGCTGTCGACTGTATGGGGGGCGATCATGGTCCGCGCGTCACACTGCCTGCCTGTCGTCATTTTTTGGATCGTCACGCCGATGCAGAGTTGCTGCTGGTGGGGCGGCCGGAGAGTCTGGGCGCATTTTCCCATCCACGTGCCAGAGCGGTCGCGGCCAGCGAGGTCGTCGGTATGGACGATCCGCTGGAAGTCGCTCTTCGGCGGAAAAAAGATTCTTCCATGCGGGTGGCTATCCAGCAGGTCAAGGATGGCGTCGCGCAGGCCGCAGTGTCGGCCGGCAACACCGCCGCCTTGATGGCCATCTCTCGTTACCTGCTTAAAACCCTCGACGGTATTGACCGCCCGGCCATTGCCGGTCAGATTCCCAATGCCAAAGGTGACGCGACGACCGTGCTCGACATGGGGGCCAATGTTGATTGTTCGGCCGAGCACTTGCTTCAGTTTGCGATGATGGGCTCCGCCTTGGTGTCGGTCCTGAGTGGCAATGACAGTCCCAGCGTGGGCTTGCTCAATATTGGCGAAGAAGCGATTAAAGGCAACGAAGTTATAAAAAAAGCAGGCGAACTGCTTCGAACTGCTGCTAGAGCGGGGGATTTGAATTTCTATGGCAATGTTGAGGGCAACGACATTTTCAAGGGAACGGCTGACATCGTCGTGTGCGATGGTTTCGTTGGCAACGTCGCCTTGAAAGCCAGTGAAGGACTGGCGACGATGATCGTCGACTTCTTGAAAATAGAATTCTCCCGCAACATTTTGACCAAAGTGGCGGCAATTGCTGCTTATCCCATCATTTCGGCGCTTAAAAAGCGCATGGATCACCGTCGCTACAACGGTGGTGCCTTGTTGGGCTTACGCGGCCTGGTCTTCAAGAGCCACGGTTCCGCCGATGAGGTGGCATTTGAGTACGCTCTGACGCGGGCGTATGATGCCGCGCGGAACAACCTGCTAGACCGCGTCAAGGTCCGGATCGCCCACGCGGCCCCGCTGTTGGGCGCCAGCGGGGGATCTTTTCCATCCGAAGCTGTCATACTTGACTGATTAATGAAACTCTTTTCACGTATCACCGGTACCGGCAGCTATCTGCCACCCCGTCGACTGAGCAACGCCGATCTGGCGGCAGAACTCGCCACGCAAGGCATTGAAACGTCGGATGATTGGATTGTTGAGCGCACGGGTATTCGAGCCCGTCATTTTGCGGCACCTGAGGTCTGTAGCAGTGATTTGGGCCTTGAAGCCGCGCGTCTGGCCTTGCAGGCCGCCGGGGTGCAGGCGCAAGAAATCGATCTGATCATCGTGGCGACTTCCACCCCCGACATGGTGTTCCCCTCGACCGCATGTATCTTGCAGGACAAGTTGGGCGCCAATGGCTGCCCGGCTTTCGACGTGCAGGCGGTTTGCAGCGGCTTTATCTACGCTTTGAGCATTGCCGACGCGATGATCAAGACCGGCGCTGCCAGCAAGGCATTGGTCATTGGTGCTGAAGTTTTTTCGCGCATCCTCAATTTCAAGGACAGAACCACCTGCGTGCTGTTCGGCGATGGGGCCGGTGCCGTGGTGCTGGAAGCGTCTGACACGCCCGGCATACTCGCCAGCGATCTGCATGCGGACGGCAAGCACGTGGGCATACTGTGTGTGCCGGGCCATGTGTCGGGCGGCAATGTGCTGGGCCAACCCTTGCTGCAAATGGATGGCCAGGCCGTGTTCAAGTTGGCTGTGGGCGTGCTTGATGCGGCCGCTCGCGCCACGCTGGCCAAGGCGGGCAAGACTGCGGCCGATATTGACTGGCTGATTCCGCACCAGGCCAATCTGCGCATCATGCAAAGCAGCGCCAGAAAGCTCAAGTTGCCGATGGACAAAGTCATCGTCACCGTCGACCAGCACGGCAATACCTCTGCGGCTTCCATTCCGCTGGCGCTTGACGCCGGGGTGCGGAGCGGCAAGGTCAAGCCCGGCGAATTGCTGCTGCTCGAAGGCGTGGGCGGCGGTTTTACCTGGGGTGCTGTGCTTCTAAATTTGTAGGATAAATGGCAATAAAGACGGGGGCTAGCGCCTCATTTAGCAAAAATATTGAAAATTACTGCATGCAAGCATTCGCTTTTGTTTTTCCCGGTCAAGGCTCCCAGTCCGTGGGTATGCTGGATGCATGGGGTGATCATCCCGTGGTGCTGGAGGCGCTCCAAGAAGCCTCTGAAGCCTTGGGCGAAGACGTCGGGCGCCTCATCAAGGACGGACCCAAAGAAGACCTGGCCCTGACAACGAATACCCAGCCGGTCATGTTGGTGGCCGGGGTGGCGGCGTACCGTGCCTGGCTGGCTGAGACCGGCGCGGCACCATCCGCTGTGGCGGGCCATTCGCTGGGCGAGTATTCGGCACTGGTGGCAGCCGGTGTGCTCACACTTGCGCAAGCAGCTCCCCTGGTGCGTTTTCGCGCCCAGGCGATGCAGGATGCCGTGCCTGTCGGCGTGGGTGCGATGGCGGCCATTCTCGGTTTGGATGCGCCAAAAGTCATCGAAGGCTGCGCCGAGGTTGCCCATGAATTCGCCGGGATGGCCGATGAAGTCGTGGAAGCCGTCAATTTCAATGATCCGTTGCAGACGGTCATTGCCGGTAGCAAGGCTGCCGTTGAGAGAGCCTGCGTGGTGTTAAAGGCCAAGGGCGCCAAGCGGGCCCTGTCGCTGCCGGTGTCAGCGCCGTTTCATTCCAGTTTGATGAAACCGGCCGCCATCAGGCTTAGAGAAAGACTGCAGGCGGTCGAGTTTTTGCCACCCCAGATCACCCTCATCAACAATGTGGATGTTGCGGTCGAGGTGGACCCAGACCGGATTCGCGATGCTTTGTACCGCCAGGCCTTCGGGCCGGTGCGGTGGGTTGAATGCATACGGGCGCTCAAGGCGCGCGGATTGACTACCCTTGTGGAATGCGGTCCCGGCAAGGTGTTGGCTGGAACGGTCAAGCGCATTGACCCGGAATTGAACGGCGTTGCGCTGTCAGACCCAGCCAGCCTGGCTGAGCTTAAAAATCTACTTTTGGGTGCGGCACATGAGTGAGATCAAATTTGAAGGACAAGTCGCTCTGGTCACCGGTGCATCCCGTGGGATTGGCGCCGCCATTGCCCTGGAATTGGCAAACCGGGGGCTGAAGGTCATCGGCACGGCCACGACCGACGCCGGGGCGACAATAATTGCGCAAGCTCTGGCGGCCTTCCCGGGGTGCAGCGGCAGGGCACTCGATGTCACTGACGGGCCTGCTGCGCAAACCCTGATTGATGCGATCGTCAAAGAGCATGGCGGCTTGCAGGTGCTGGTGAACAACGCTGGCATCACCCGCGACAACTTGGCGATGCGGATGAAAGATGACGAATGGGATGCCGTGATCGACACCAACCTCAAGGCGGTATTTCGCATGAGTCGTGCCGTCATGCGCACCATGATGAAGCAGCGCTATGGCCGCATCATCAACATCACCTCCGTGGTGGGCGCATCAGGTAATCCGGGGCAGGCCAACTACGCGGCCGCCAAGGCCGGCGTGGCGGGTATGACCCGCGCGCTGGCGCGTGAGCTGGGCTCGCGCAGTATCACGGTCAATTGCGTGGCACCCGGTTTTATCGAAACCGACATGACCGCCAGCCTGCAGGAAGAGCAGAAAAAAGCATTGGTGAATCAAATCCCGCTGGGGCAACTCGGCCAACCCGCAGACATCGCCCACGCGGTGGCCTATCTGGCTTCGCCACAAGCGGGGTACGTGACCGGGCAGGAGTTGCACGTCAATGGTGGCATGTACATGTAAGCCGATTTATCCGCTCGGCAGCCGGATTGGGGCATCCGCCCTGCGCCCGGCTAGAATCGCGGATTAATTTACAACACTCTGAGTGAACCCATGAGCGATATTGAAGCACGCGTTAAGAAAATCATTGCCGAACAACTCGGTGTGGAAGAAGCACAAGTCACCAGTGAAAAGGCCTTTGTGGCCGATCTGGGGGCTGATTCGCTCGACACAGTAGAGCTGGTGATGGCCCTGGAAGACGAGTTCGGCATTGAAATTCCGGACGAAGACGCTGAAAAAATCACCACGGTGCAAAACGCCATCGATTACGCCAATACGCACAAGAAAGCGTAAGGGGCCGTGCTGGCGACGTGCGTGCGCGTTGCTGCACTTGCATGTCACGGACTGAGCGGCTTTTTGGCGCCAGTCTGCAAGTCTGGTTCAGTGCCGCTGCTGGCGGCTTTCTTTAGCTCAACTACTGGCTGCAAATTCTTATGTCCCGTCGTCGCGTTGTCGTAACAGGTTTGGGGTGTGTCAGTCCCGTGGGCAACACGGTGGCCGACACCTGGGCGAACCTGTTGGCCGGAAAGTCCGGCATTGGTCTCATTACCAAGTTTGATGCCTCCAGCTTTTCCTGCAAGATTGCCGGTGAAGTCAAAGGATTTGATCTCGGGTCTTACATCGGCAGCAAAGAAGCGCGCACGATGGACACCTTTATTCACTTTGGCATTGCGGCGGCCAGTCAGGCCGTGGCCGATGCCGGTCTGCCCACTGGCGACGCGCTGGCAGAGGATCTTGCTGTCCGCATCGGCTGTTTGATCGGTTCGGGCATTGGCGGCTTGCCAATGATCGAGGACATGCACACCGAGTTCGTCAACCGGGGCGCACGCCGTATTTCCCCGTTTTTTGTGCCGTCCACGATTGTCAACATGATTGCTGGCCATGTGGCGATTCGCTGTGGCTTCAAAGGGCCCAATATGGCCATCGTGTCGGCCTGTACCACGGGTCTGCACTGCATCGGTGAAGCCGGTCGCATGATTGAATATGGGGATGCCGACGTCATGGTAGCGGGTGGCTCTGAAGCCGCGGTGTCGGCCTTGGGTGTTGGTGGCTTTGCCGCCATGCGGGCTTTGAGCACCCGCAACGATGACCCCCAAACGGCCTCGCGCCCGTGGGACCGGGACCGGGATGGCTTTGTGTTGGGTGAAGGTGCCGGCGTGATGGTGCTCGAAGAGTACGAACACGCCAAGGCCCGCGGTGCCAGGATTTACGCCGAGTTGGCTGGTTTTGGCATGAGCGCCGATGCCGGCCACATGACCGCGCCCAACATGGACGGCCCACGCCGCGCCATGCTCAATGCCATGCGCAACGCCGGGGTCAACGCCGATCAGGTGGACTATTTGAATGCCCACGGGACCTCCACGCCATTGGGGGATCTGAACGAAACCAATGCCATCAAAGCGGCGTTGGGAGACCATGCGAAGAAGACGGTGGTGAATTCGACCAAGTCCATGACCGGTCACCTGCTGGGCGGTGCTGGCGGCCTGGAGTCCATCATTACCGTGCTGGCGCTGTATCACCAGAAGAGCCCGCCGACCACCAATATTTTCAACCAGGATCCTGAGTGCGATCTTGACTACTGCGCCAATACGGCGCGCGACATGAAAATTGATGTTGCCCTGAAAAACAACTTCGGGTTTGGTGGTACCAATGGCTCGCTTGTTTTCAAGCGCGCGCCCTGACGTTTGCTTGTCACTGCACCCAATTTTTACAATTTGACTGATTCCAGCATGCACAGCGCCCCAGCGGTTAGTTATCCGGTGGGGCGTTCGCGTTTCCAGGGTTGGCTGGTGCTAGGGCTGGGGTTGGGCGCCAGCGTGACGGGCGGCTATTGGCTGCAACGGGTCGACGCGGTCGGGTGGCGTCAATGGGTATTTGCTGGGGTTCTGCTGGGCGCCTGTGGCGCTGCGGCGCTGGCCTGGCGCCGCAACGCCCAGGGCATTTTGCAGTGGGATGGGCAAGCCTGGCACTGGACTGGCGCTGATGCGTCGATCCCGGTGCAGTTGACCGTTCATCTTGATGGGCAGTTTGTTCTGTTGTTGAGCTTGCGCCCAGACACGGGTCGGCGCCGCTGGCTCTGGCCAGAACGTCGGGTTGACGTGTTGCATTGGAACGCTTTGCGCCGGGCTGTCTTTTCTCCTGCTGGTCCGAGACAAATTCAAGGTGGCAGCGTGGGTGTCTACCCATCAAATGGATGACGTGTTGTGAGCGCGGACTCAACCAATCCTCCTGTGCCAGCGCAGATCAGGGCCACTGACAGTGACTTGATGCTGGTGGAGCGCGCCGTCGCGGGTGATCAGAGCGCCTACGAGCTGCTCGTCATCAAGTACCAGCGCCGGATTCAGCGCCTGATTGGCCGCATGGTGCGTGACGTGGATCTGGTGGAAGACATTGCCCAGGAGACTTTCATTCGGGCCTACCAAGCCTTGCACCAGTTTCGCGGCGACGCCCAGTTTTACACCTGGCTGTACCGCATTGCGGTCAACACCGCCAAGAAATTCTTGATGGAACTCAAGCGCGACCCGACGGTGTCGGAGAACGCTTTTAAATCAGATGACGAGGGTGATGAAACTTCTTGGGCCGGAAATGAACCAACCAGCAACGAAACGCCGGAGTCGGTGCTGGCCGCCAAAGAAATTGCCATTGCGGTCGATGCTGCTCTCGCGGATTTACCCGAGGACTTGCGGCAAGCGCTGACTTTGCGGGAAATTGAAGGCTTGAGCTATGAGGAAATTTCGGAAGTAATGGCTTGTCCGGTTGGCACCGTTCGCTCTCGAATTTTCCGCGCGCGCGAAGCGATATCCAATATTGTGAAACCCATGCTGGAAAGACAGACCGGCAAGCGCTGGTAAGCCACCGGTAGAGATGGGAAAAACGGGAATTGATGATGCAAGAAGCTGCGAACAATCGTGAACTGGTATCGGCGCTGGCCGACGGGCAGTTGCGCGGTGAGGAATTCGCCCACACGGTCGAATGGATCAATCAGACCGAAGAGGCGCGACTCACTTGGCACACCTATCATCTGGTGGGTGATGTGTTGCGCGCCAGTGAGCCGGTGGTGAGTGCGCGCGACGCCGATTTTCTGCGGGGCTTGAAATTGCGTTTGCAGCAGGAGTCGGCGCCATTGCGCGATGTAAAAGCTACTGTTTTAGTAGCTGATGAACAATATTCTACGGGGGTTGGCAGGCAAAATGATGCAAAATACTCGAGCGCCAACGACAGTCGCTTTGGCTGGAAGATGCTGGCCGGTTTCGCATCGTTGTCGACGCTGGCGGTGATTGGCTGGCAGATGGCCAGCGGCGGGGGCGCTCTGAGCGCAGCGCCGCGACTCGCGCAGGTGCCCGTTCAGGCAACCCAGCCCGAAGCCGGGTCAGCGCAAGGTGGCACCGGTGTCGATCGGCAGCGCATGATCCGCGACCCGCAACTTGATGCACTCCTGGCGGCACACAAACAATTTGGCGGCACATCGGCGCTGCAGGGGCCGGCCGGGTTTCTGCGCAACGCCACGTTCGAGGGAGTCGCCCCTTGACTCGTCGCCTCGCTGGCCTCCTGCTCGTGGCGCTGAGCGCCACAGCAATGGCCCAGACCACGCGTACTGCTACGGCGCCTGAAGTCGTTGGCCGTCCGGTGGCTGAGCGTAGCGTGGGCGACTGGTTGCAGCGCATGCACGATGCGTCGCGTCAGCGCGCTTATGTGGGCACATTCGTGGTTGCGGGCGGCGGGCGCTTGTCAAGTGCCCGCATTTGGCATGTCTGCGACGGCACGCAGCAGATGGAGCGCGTCGAGTCACTGACCGGCGCGCCGCGCTCCACTTTTCGCCGCAACGACCAAGTGCTGACGTTTCTGCCAGAGAGCCGGGTGGTGCTGGCAGAAAGGCGCGAGTCATTGGGACTGTTTCCGCAGTTGCTGAAGTCAAACAGCGCCTCCATTGCGCAGCATTACCGTGTTCGTGAGATGGGCAGCGAGCGGGTGGCCGGCTTTGAAGCCGATGTGGTCGAGCTGCGGCCGACTGATACTTTGCGTTTTGGCTACCGGGTCTGGATCGAGAAGGACACCGGATTGACGGTCAAGCTGCAAACCCTGGACGGGCAGGGGCAGGTGCTGGAGCAGGCGGCTTTCTCCGATTTGAAATTTGATGCGCCCATCAGCATGGCCAATCTTGAGCAGATGATGGGCCACACCGAAGGCTACACGCTCGAGAAGCCTGAAATGCGTAAAACCACAGCCGAAGCCGAGGGCTGGGTTTTGAGGCAAGGGGTGCGCGGCTTCCACCCAATGAGTTGCTACCAGCGCTCCGTGGGGGGGCCTCAAGCTCGGCAAGCGCCTACGCTGCAATGGATTTTTTCGGACGGGCTCGCATCTGTTTCGCTTTTTATCGAACCTTTTGTGGCCGGGCGACACGGTCAGCCAAAGAGCCTGGCCATGGGCGCCACGCACACCCTGACGCGGCGATTTGGGGACTGGTGGCTCACAGCGGTGGGCGAAGTGCCGACCGAAACGCTGGCGGCTTTTGCGCAGGGGCTTGAGCGACAAAAATGAAACCCTATCTGGGGGCTATGCGGGACAGACCCCAAGCGCACTCAAGCCCGGTTTTCCACTGGTCAATTATTTGTTTATTAAAGAAAGGTCGATGATGATTCCTGTCGATTTGAAGAAACTGAATTCTTACGTTCTCGCCGCTGCTCTTGCCGTGACGGCATCGGTCGCTCTGGTGCCGGTGTCGCAGGCGGTGGCCCAGGTGCGCACCTTGCCGGACTTTACTGACCTGGTGGAGCAAGTGGGGCCATCGGTGGTGAACATTCGCACGCTTGAAAAGACGGCGCCTTCTGCCGGTGGCGCTGTCGACGAGCAAATGCTGGAGTTTTTCCGTCGCTTTGGGCTGCCGATTCCGAACATGCCCAATGTCCCCAATAGTCCGCACCGGACGCCGCCCAAGAACCATCCGCCGATACCCGACGACGCCCAGCCGCGCGGTGTTGGCTCCGGCTTCATCCTGTCGGCGGACGGTCTCATCATGACCAATGCCCATGTCGTCGACGGCGCTGACGAGGTGCTGGTGACGCTGACGGACAAACGCGAGTTCAAGGCCAAAATCATTGGGGCCGACAAGCGCAGTGATATTGCGGTGGTCAAGATCGACGCGACCGGCTTGCCGGCTGTCAAGGTGGGCGATGTGAGTCGGCTCAAGGTGGGCGAATGGGTAATGGCGATCGGGTCGCCATTTGGCTTGGACAACACGGTCACGGCCGGCATAGTGAGCGCCAAGCAGCGCGACACGGGCGACTATTTGCCCTTCATTCAGACCGATGTGGCCATCAATCCTGGCAATTCGGGCGGCCCCTTGATCAACATGCGCGGCGAAGTGGTGGGCGTCAACAGCCAGATCTATTCGCGCTCGGGTGGCTCCATGGGCATCTCGTTCGCCATTCCGATGGACGAAGCGTTTCGCGTCAGCGAGCAGTTGCGCGTGTCGGGCCGCGTCTCGCGCGGACGCATCGGTGTGCAGATTGACCAGGTGACGAAAGAGGTGGCGGAGTCCATTGGTTTGGGCAAGCCCCAGGGTGCGCTGGTCCGCGGTGTAGAGCCCGGCTCGCCTGCCGAGAAAGCTGGCGTGGAAGCGGGAGACATCATTTTGAAGTTTGAAGGCAAAGCGGTCGAAAAATCAAGCGACTTGCCGCGCATGGTTGGGAGCACCAAACCGGGCACCCGCAGCAGCTTGACCGTGTTTCGCCGTGGCAGCCAAAAAGAGTTGACGGTCACCATTGCCGAGCTTGAAGCAGACAAGGTCGCTGCCAAGGCGCCTGACAAGCTCGAAAAGCCCAACGCATCCAGTGCCGGGCAGGCGCTTGGACTGGCGGTAAGCGAGTTGACGGATGCGCAAAAGAAAGAACTCAAGATCAAAGGCGGGGTGCGGGTCGAAGCGGCGACCGATGCAGCGGCCCGTGCTGGCATCCGGGAAGACGACGTGATTGTTGCCGTCGCCAATGTGGCGGTCACCAATATCAAGGAGTTTGAGAACGCGCTGGCAAAACTTGACAAGAGCAAAGCAGTTAGCGTCCTGCTACGGCGCGGTGAATGGGCTCAATATGCGGTGATTCGACCGATTCGCTGACCAAGTAGGCTCTGTAAGACCCCAGAGTGCAGATGGGCTTGTTATTTTTTTGCCCATCTTTTTCTTGAATGCAAGTGTGCGTTCACTAACTTGTGATTCTCGCTCTTCGTGTTTTGGTTAGAATGGGTGGTCCCAATCGACCGTTGAAGGCATATGAAGATGGTCAAACTCCACGATGCGGGAAAATGAAGATGGACCAACAAATGGTCCACAGTTCGCCCACAAGTTGTCCAGAGGCCGATCCATCAACCATGTTGATAAGCTGTGTATAATTTTTTGTTGCTGCTCTGCAACGCCCCAGTGTGACTGTTTTTGGGCTGTCCATTTCAGGCTTTTTGCCTACAATGAAGTTCCAGCTATCGCAGTTGCCAATGATTGTTGGTTCAGGGCGCGTCAATATTTGACGTGCCCTTTTTTCTTGGTCGTCATTGTTTTTACCAATCACTTGAAGCTCCCCCTTGATGAATCACATCAGAAACTTTTCAATCATTGCGCACATTGACCACGGCAAATCCACCCTGGCGGATCGTTTGATTCAACGCTGCGGCGGTCTGCAAGAGCGGCAGATGGAGGCGCAGGTGCTGGACTCGATGGACATTGAGAAAGAGCGTGGGATAACCATCAAGGCGCAGACGGCGTCGCTCAAATACAAGGCGCAGAACGGTCAGATTTACAACCTCAATTTGATTGACACCCCGGGGCACGTCGACTTCTCGTATGAAGTCAGTCGTTCGCTCTCGGCCTGCGAAGGGGCGCTGCTGGTGGTGGATGCCAGCCAAGGGGTCGAGGCCCAAACGGTGGCCAACTGCTACACCGCACTTGACTTGGGGGTGGAGGTGGTGCCGGTCTTGAACAAGATGGATTTGCCCAATGCCGATCCTGACAACGCCAAGATTGAAATTGAAGACGTGATTGGCATTGATGCCACCGACGCCATTGCCTGTTCGGCCAAAACCGGCATGGGGATTGAAGAAATCCTTGAAGCCGTGGTGGCTCGCATGCCGCCGCCCAAGGGCAACCCGGCGGGTCCGCTGCGCGCCATGATTGTCGACAGCTGGTTCGACACCTATGTCGGCGTCGTGATGCTGGTGCGGGTGGTTGATGGGCGCCTGGCCAAAGGCGAACGCATCAAGATGATGGCCACCGGCACCATGTACAACGCCGACAACCTGGGTGTCTTCACCCCCGCCAATGAGCCACGTGATTCATTGGAGGCGGGTGAGGTGGGTTACATCATTGCCGGCATTCGCGAGCTGCAGGCCGCCAAAGTGGGTGACACCATCACCCTGATCAAAACCGGTACTGGCGGTGCTGCCTTTACCGCCACCGAGCCCTTGCCGGGTTTCAAGGAAATCCAGCCGCAGGTGTTTGCCGGCCTTTATCCGACCGAGGCGAGCGAGTATGAGGGGCTGCGCGACAGTCTTGAGAAGCTCAAACTCAACGACTCGTCGCTGCGCTATCAGCCTGAAGTGTCACAGGCATTGGGTTTTGGCTTTCGCTGCGGCTTCTTGGGACTGCTGCACATGGAGATCGTGCAGGAGCGGCTGGAGCGCGAGTTTGATCAGGACCTGATCACCACGGCGCCGAGCGTGGAATACCAGGTGGTGCAGGCCGATGGCAGCATCAAGATGGTCGAGAACCCGGCCAAGATGCCCGACCAGGGCCGGCTGGACGAAGTGCGCGAGCCCATCGTCACAGTGCACTTGTACATGCCGCAGGATTACGTCGGTGCGGTGATGACGCTGGCCAACCAGAAGCGCGGTGTGCAGATGAACATGGCCTACCATGGCCGCCAGGTGATGCTCACCTATGAGATGCCGCTGGCCGAGATCGTGATGGACTTCTTTGACAAGCTCAAGAGCGTATCGCGCGGCTATGCGTCGATGGATTACGAGTTCAAGGAATACCGCGCCGCTGACGTGGTGAAGGTCGATATTTTGCTCAACGGCGACAAGGTCGATGCGCTGTCCATCATCGTGCACCGCTCCCAGTCGCAGTACCGGGGCCGTGCCGTGGTGGCCAAAATGCGCGAGATCATCTCGCGCCAAATGTACGACGTGGCGATCCAGGCCGCCATTGGCTCCAACGTGATAGCGCGTGAGACAATTCGCGCCATGCGCAAGAACGTGATCGCCAAGTGCTATGGCGGCGACATTTCGCGCAAGCACAAGCTCCTAGACAAACAAAAAGAAGGTAAGAAACGCATGAAACAGATTGGTTCAGTGTCCGTGCCGCAAGAGGCATTTTTGGCTATTTTGCAGGTGGACTCTTAATGCAAGTTCTTACCGCGTTCATTCTGGCGGCCTTTGTCGGCTACGCCGGTGCCTGGTACTTTGGCATGTTGGAGGGAAACTTTGCCTTGTTGTTGTTCATGGCCACTGTGGTGACCGGTATCTACTGGCTGGCCGAGCGCTTTTATTTCCTGCCGCAGCGGCAGAAGGCGGTCGCCTTGCTGGAGGCCGACGCCATCAAGCGCCGCGAAGCCCTGGCCAAACAAGGCATCAGCCAGGTCGACCTGGATGTCACCGAGGCCCGGGTTCGCCTGCTGGCGCAGCCTTGGTGGCTGGATTGGACGGCAGGCCTGTTCCCTGTGATCATCGCCGTTTTCTTCTTGCGCTCCTTCCTGTTCGAGCCCTTCAAGATTCCGTCGGGTTCCATGATTCCGACCCTGATGGTTGGCGACCTGATTCTGGTCAACAAGTTCCACTACGGTGTGCGCCTGCCGGTGATCAATACCAAGATCACCGAGGGCACGCCACCGCAGCGTGGCGATGTCATGGTGTTCCGCTATCCACCCAAACCAAGCCTCGATTACATCAAGCGCGTCGTCGGTCTCCCCGGCGACGAGGTGGCCTATCTGAACAAGCGCCTCACCATCAACGGGCAGGTGATTGAAACCACTGCCGTGCCCGAATTCTTCGACGAAGACGCCATGCGCTACTTCAAGCAGTTCGAGGAGACCCTGGGCGAGCACAAGCACCGCTTGCTCAATGACGATGCCCGACCCGCCTTTATTCCGGGCGCGGATGACTTTGAGTTCAAACAAAACTGTCGCTACAGTGTCGAGGGCGTCGTGTGCAAAGTGCCGGCCGGGCACTACTTCATGATGGGCGACAACCGCGACAACTCGCTGGACTCGCGTTATTGGGGCTTTGTGCCAGACAAAAACATTGTCGGCAAAGCATTTTTTGTCTGGATGAACTTCAGCAGCTTGAAGCGCATCGGTTCGTTCAACTGATTGGGAGGATGCAGCATGGTTCAGTTCAAATCCAAGCAGCGCGGCCTGTCTTTTTTGGGGCTCTTGTTTGTCGGTGGTCTGCTGGCTGTGGCTGGCGTCATTGCCGCCCAAATTGTGCCCACGGCGATTGAATACCAGACCGTTATCAAAGCGGTGAACAAGGCCAGCGAAGGCAATTCGGTGGCCGAAGTGCGCAGCATTTTTGACAAGGCGGCGGCGGTCGACAACATCACCTCTGTGGCTGGCAAAGACCTGGAAGTCACCAAAGAGAACGACAAAATCATCGTCAGTTTTGCCTACCAGCGCGAGATTCATCTGGCCGGCCCGGGCTACCTGACGCTCAAATACGCCGGGCGTTCCCGTTGATGCGACGAGCGCAGAGGTATCGGTTTGAATAGTGGTTTGACGGCGCTGCAAGCTCGTTTGCAGCATGAGTTTTCCGACCGGGGTCTGTTGACGCGCGCGCTCACGCATCGCAGTTTTTCGATTGATCACAATGAACGGCTGGAATTTTTGGGCGACTCGGTGCTTGGCCTGGCCGTCGCTGACCTGCTGTACGAGCGCCTGAGCACGCTGCCCGAGGGCGATTTGTCGCGCGTGCGTGCCAATCTGGTCAAGCAAGACACGCTGCACCATCTGGCCGAGGGCTTGGGCTTGCCGCAGGTCATTCGCCTGGGCGAAGGCGAGGCACGCTCGGGCGGACACAAGCGCCCCTCCATCCTGGCCGATGCGCTGGAGGCCGTCATCGGTGCGGTTTATCTGGATGCCGGATTTACCGTGGCGCAAGCCCTGGTGCGGCGTTTGTTCCAGGCGGTCGACATCAAATCCGACATGGACGCCATCGGCAAAGACCCCAAGACGGAACTGCAGGAATGGCTGCAAGGGCGCAAGATGAACCTGCCGCTGTACCGGGTGGTGGCCACCCTGGGGGCGGCGCACAAGCAGACGTTTGACGTCGAATGCGAAATTGTTGAACTTAATTTTTCAGAACGTGGCATCGGCGGTTCCCGTCGTGCTGGCGAACAAGCCGCAGCTGCTGCGATGCTGCAAACACTCAAGGCAAAGGCCGGGCAATGACTGCTTCAAAAACAACTGTTAAAACACCAAAACCCAAGAAATTGGATGTCGCCAAATCATCTGCTTCTAAATCGATAGCTGATGATGTAATAATGACGGGGGCTGAAGGTCAAAATGACATAGAAAGCATGCTCAAAAGCATGCGCGTGGGCGCTGCGCCGGCTGTGCCAGTTGAAGGCCAGCGCTGCGGCTTGATCGCCATCGTGGGCAAACCCAACGTCGGTAAATCGACCTTGATGAATGCGCTGGTGGGTCAGAAGATCAGCATCACCTCGCGCAAGGCGCAAACCACGCGCCACCGCATCACCGGCATCCACAGCCAGGGCGTGTCGCAGTTCGTGTTTGTGGATACCCCCGGCTTCCAGACCCGCCACAACAACGCGCTGAACCGTTCGCTCAACAAGACCGTGCTCGGCGCCGTCGGCGATGTGGACCTGATTCTGTTCGTGGTGGAGGCGGGCATGTTCAACCAGGCCGACGCCAAGGTGCTGGAGCTTCTGGGCAAAGACATTCCCACCTTGCTGGTG
Organism: Rhodoferax sp.; assembly: GCF_010365055.1. GTDB lineage: Bacteria > Pseudomonadota > Gammaproteobacteria > Burkholderiales > Burkholderiaceae_C > Rhodoferax. The sequence continues at coordinate 36,973 of NZ_JAAFHA010000003.1, read as the reverse complement.
GCCAACAAGCTGGACCAGGTCACGCGCCGCGCCGACATCGCGCCCTGGTTGCAGGAGATGCAACAGCGCCACGCCTTTGCCGAGTTTGTGCCCATGTCGGCCAAGAACGCCAAGGACATCGAGCGCATGCTGGGCATCTGCGAAAAATACCTGCCCGAGCAGGCCTGGTGGTACGCCGAGGACGAGCTCACCGACCGCAGCGAGAAGTTTTTGGCCAGCGAGACCGTGCGCGAAAAGCTGTTCCGCCTGACCGGCGACGAGCTGCCCTACACCTCGACCGTGGTGATAGACAAGTTCGAGGAAGAGCCCGGTCGCGGCAAACAAAAGCGGCTCTTACGCATTGCCGCCACCATCGTGGTCGAGCGTGACACGCACAAAGCCATGGTGATCGGCGACAAGGGCGAGCGCATCAAGCGCATCGGCATGGAAACCCGCGTCGAACTGGAAAAGGCACTGGACTGCAAGGTGTTTATCGAGATGTGGGTGAAAGTGCGCTCGGGGTGGGCTGATGATGAGGCGCGCGTGCGTTCGTTCGGCTACCAGTAGGCGCTGAAAATCTTAATTTGACGCTCGCATGGCTGTTGGGTAGGCGTGGGTGCCAGGCGATGGCTTGGGGCGGCGTCCTCATGCTGTCAAAGGCCCAGAAATCGGCCACCGCCCCAACCCATCGCCTGCTGGCGAGCATAGTTTGAACGCGGATGGAAAGTCAAAATGGCTGATGGCCAAGATGGCGGGAGCACCCGTTTGCAGCGCAGTCACCCAAATCCTTTCCATTTTTGGGAGAAATTCGTGGGGAAAATCCAGTTAGACTGAACTGCGGAGGCTGTGACTGGGTGCATTAGCGGCAATTTGTTGTCGTGAACAAACAAAGGGAAAACATGAAAAAATGCCTCGCGTCAGTGGCTATCTTATTGGCGGGCTGCGCTAACCCAGGAGTGGTTCAGCTATCGCCGGACACCTACATTTTGTCGAGAGAAGACCATGCAGGCATATTTGGAAGTTCCAGCTCATTGAAGGCTGGCGTAATCGCAGACGCAAACGCCTTTGCCGCGAGTCATGGGAAAGTTGCGATTCCAATTTCGGTTCATGAAAAACCTGTTGGCAACACGCCTGGAAGTTGGGCCAAGTTTGACTACCAATTCCGAGTTCTTGATAAAAATGATCCTGAAGTACGCCGTACGTCACTTGTTCAACGAGCGGATGTGGTGATCGAAAAGACAGAGAAGATTTCTGCTGACGTCAGAACAAAAGAGCAGACGTCAAAGCCGAAAGACACATATTCAGAGTTAATAAAGCTAGACGATTTGAGGGAAAAAGGAATCCTTTCTGAAACTGAGTTTGCAGCACAGAAACAAAGGCTTCTAAACAGTTCTGATTAGTAAATTCTCAATGTGGATCCGTGGGGCGTGGAGACTAACCGTCTGTTTTCAGTCTTCGGATCACCGAAATGTCTTTCAATAATTGCCCGAATGCGTGCGTTCTCAACGTCTATCTGGAGCGTCCGCTGGAAGGTTGGCTGAGATGGTCAGCGCGAGTGTCCTGTTGGCGGCAACTGTCTTTTGATTCACCGCTTGAACGATGCAGATTCGAAAAGAAGCGAATCATTTCTTTGTCAAACGGGGCCGCATTCAGCGTTACTTGCCAATGATTGACTGCAACTGATGGCCACCCAACGCATCTCTGACGAACCCGCTTACGTCCTGCACCGCTACGACTGGAGCGAATCGAGCCTGATTCTGGAGGTGTTCACGCGCCACCACGGCCGCATCGCGCTGGTGGCCAAGGGCGTCAAGCGGCCCAGTTCCAGCTTTCGCCCGATTTTGTTGCCCTTGCAGCCTTTGCATGTGGCTTTTGGCGGCGATGCCGAGATTCGCACCCTCAAGGCGGCCGAGTGGCAGGGCGGCCACGTCATGCCGACTGGCGACGCGCTGATGTCGGGTCTGTACCTCAATGAATTGTTGCTGACGCTGCTGGCGCGCGACGACCCGCACACGCGATTGTTTGATGTGTATGCGCAGGTGGTGCAGGTGATCGCCTCCGAACATGGTGAAGCCTTGCAGTCGGCTTTGCGCGCCTTTGAACTGTTGCTGCTGCGCGAGATCGGCTTGCTGCCCCTGCTCGACGCGCAAACCATGACATTGGTGGCGCTGGACCCAGAGGGTCGCTACAGCCTGGTGCCCGAGGGCGGCCTGCGCCAGACCCATGACGCGGACCGGGCCAGCCTGAGCGGCCGGCAGTGGGTTGCGCTGCAGCAGTCGCTGGCGGAATCAAAGCCGTTTACCGCCACCCTGCGCGCCTGCTCGGAGGTGATGGCGCAGCTCAAGCCGCAACTGCGCACGCTGCTCAATTACCACTGCGGGGTGACCACTTTGCGCACGCGGCAGATGATGATCGACCTGCAGTCCTTATAGCGACCCCGCTGAGTTCGCTTGTCTGTCATAGCCACGCCAAGCGGGCAATGACGAATTTGTAGAATTGCCCGCATGAACTACAAAAAGACAGCGCTCTCGGTCAACCTGAACAAAGTGGCGCTGGTGCGCAACACGCGCTACCTTGGCATCCCCAGTGTGACGCGCGCGGCCACCTTGTGTTTGCAGGCCGGTGCCAACGGCATCACCGTGCATCCCCGCCCCGACGAGCGCCACATTCGCGCCAGTGATGTGCCGGAACTCGCGGCGCTGCTGAAAGGCTGGCCAGATCGCGAATTCAATATCGAGGGCAATCCCTCGCACAACCTGATGGACGTGGTGCACGACTTGGTGCAACGCAAACTGCCGGTGCACCAGGTTACCTTTGTGCCCGACGCCCAAGGCCAGTTCACCAGTGACCATGGCTGGGGTTTCCCGGGCGATACCAATCGTTTGCGACCGTTGATTGCGCAAGCCCATGCCTGGGGCCTGCGCGTGAGCCTGTTCATGGATGCTGACCCCGCCGCCATGGCCGGTGCGCAGTCGGTCGGGGCCGACCGGGTCGAGCTCTACACCGAGCCTTATGCGGCCACCTGGGGCACCGCGCAGCAAGCGCCGCAATTGGCCCGCTTTGCCGAGACCGCCCGCGCGGCACTCAAGCTCGGTTTGGGCATCAACGCCGGCCATGACCTGAACCGCGACAACCTCAGCGCCTTCATCAAACACGTGCCGGGCGTGGCCGAAGTCTCGATCGGCCACGCGCTGATTGCCGACGCGCTGGAGCTGGGGTACAGCGCCACGGTGCAGGCCTACCTGCGCTGCATCGAGCAGGGCAGGTCGTGATCTACGGCATTGGCACCGACGTCTGCGACGTGCGCCGCATCCGCGCCAGCTTGGGGCGCCACGGCGAACGCTTTGCACTCAAAATCCTCAGCGACGCCGAGTTCGCCACCTGGCAAGCGCGCAGCGCACGCTGGCCCGAGCGCGGCGTGCGTTACCTCGCCACCCGTTTCAGCGCCAAGGAGGCGTTCAGCAAAGCCATCGGTCTGGGCATGACGATGCCCATGACCTGGCGCTTATGCGAAGTGGGCAACCTGCCCAGCGGCAAGCCCACTCTCGTGCTGCACGGCGCCTTGAAAGACTGGTTTGACGCGCGTGGTTTGAGCGCCCATATCAGCGTGACCGATGAAACCGATTACGCCGCCAGCTTCTGTGTGGTCGAAAATTTATAAAAAATAAGCCTCTAGCCCTCGTGTAATATACGATTCATGCTATTAAAAATAGAGTAAAACATGCTGTTGAGAACTTACGCAAAATTGTTCCAGCTGGGCACGCCGGCGCCGACAGTAGCTTTGTACGGTAAGGCGGCGCAACGAGGCTGGGCCGGTTTTGCGTAAGTTCTACTTTTGAAAGTTTTCTGATGTCCCAACATGCCCCCCTCATCATCGACATCGCGGGCCTCGGCCTGTCGCGCATCGACCGCCAGCGCCTGCAGCACCCGCTGGTGGGCGGGCTGATCCTGTTTGCCCGCAACTGGGAGAGTCGCGCCCAGCTGACCCGGTTGTGCCGCGACATCAAAAAAGTGCGGCGCGACCTGCTGATCTGTGTTGACCACGAAGGCGGCCGCGTGCAGCGCTTCAAGACCGACGGCTTCACGCACCTGCCGCCGATGCGGGCCTTGGGCGAGCTGTGGATGAACGATGGCAAGGGCGGCGCGGGCAGCGGTGCGATGCGTGCCACCAATGCCGCCACGGCCTGCGGTTTTGTGCTGGGTGCCGAGTTGCGGGCCTGCGGTGTGGACTTCAGCTTCACCCCGGTGCTGGACCTGGACTTTGGCGCCAGCAGCGTCATTGGCGACCGCGCTTTTGCCCGTGACGCGCGCGTGGTGAGCTTGCTGGCCAAGAGCCTGATGCACGGCCTGCTGCAAAGCGGCATGGCCAATTGCGGCAAACACTTCCCAGGCCACGGCAGCGTGGCCGCGGACTCGCACACCGCCATTCCGGTGGACAAACGCAGCCTCAAGGCGATTTTGACCGACGACGCCGCGCCCTACGGCTGGCTCAGCACCACGCTCAGCAGCGTCATGCCGGCGCATGTGATCTACCCCAAGGTGGATGCGCGGCCGGCCGGGTTTTCCAGCAAATGGTTGGGCGACATCTTGCGCGGCCAACTGGGCTTTGGCGGGGCCATCTTCAGCGACGACCTGTCGATGGCCGGGGCGCGCCTGCTCGACGGCGCGCCGGTCAGCTACACCCAGGCGGCGGTCGCGGCCCTCAATGCGGGCTGCGACCTGGTGTTGCTGTGCAACCAGTCGGTGGCCACCAGCGAAGGGGCAGGCAGCGCGCTGGACGCCTGGATCAGCGGGCTGACCGAGGCGCAGCTCAAAGGCACCTGGCAGCCGCTGGAGGCCAGTGAAGAGCGCCGCCGCGCGCTGTTGCCGCAAACGCCCGCCGTGCCCTGGGACGAGCTGATGCTGCGCCCGGATTACATGCGCGCGCTGACGCTGGTGCCTTAGGGTGAGCGGTGCAGCCGGGGCGCCGTCAGCGCCGCGATCATGTCGGTGGTCGCGGCATCGATGTTGGGGTGCCGGGCCAGCAGTTTGGCCTGGGTGAGCAGGGCGCGCAGCTGCTGCAAGTCCTTCACCGTGGGCGCGACCTTGATCTGCGCCAGCGCGGCTGAACTGTTGCCGGTTTGAATCAGGGCGGCGACTTTGGTCGCCCACACTTGGGGACGTGACATGCGAAGAACTCCTGACAATCGCTTTACTTTTAGACCATTTTGGCACACAGCCCCCGTGTTCTCTGCGTGACCAGCTATTGAATAAATAGCATAGTGCAAAGTCACGCCAACTGGCCGTTGGGCCGCTCCATTTTGCGCGTCGGCGCGGCGCAGCGACCTACCGGGCTGCCCCTAAGTTTCCGCGACAATGGCCGCCATGAATCACTCCCTGCGCCTTTGGTTACGCCTGGTTCCGGCCTATGCCGTCGGCTATTTTCTGTCCTACGGGCTGCGCAGCGTTAACGCGGTGATAGCGCCCGAGCTGATGCGCGAGCTCGACATGACGGCCGCTGGCCTGGGCCTGCTGACCTCGGCCTACTTCCTCGCCTTCGGCCTGTTCCAATTGCCGCTGGGCCTGCTGCTCGACCGCTTCGGCCCGCGCCGGGTCGAAGCGGGGCTGCTGCTGGTGGCCGCTGCCGGCTGCGCGCTGTTTGGCCTGGGAACGAGCTTGCCGACCCTGGCGCTGGCGCGCGCGCTGATCGGCCTGGGCGTCTCGGCCTGCCTGATGGCCAGCTTCAAGGCCTTCAGCCAGTGGTTCCCGGCCGAACGACTGCCGTCGCTCACCGCCACCATCATGGTCGCCGGCGGCCTGGGTGCGTTGACAGCCAGCGTGCCCGTGGCGGCCGCGTTGCCGCTGCTGGGCTGGCGCGGCGTGTTCTTTCTGTGTGCCGCTCTGCTGGTGCTGACCTCGGGTTTTCTCCTGACGGTGCCCGACCATGCGGCGGGCACGCAGCGCGAGTCGCTGGCGCAGCAACTGCGCAGCTTGCGTACCATCTTCAGTGACCGCACGTTCTGGCGTTTTGCGCCGCAGGGCTGTTTGGTCTCCGGTGGTTTCATGGCGATCCAGGGCCTGTGGGCGATGCCCTGGCTGATGGAGGTCAATGGGGCCACGCGCAACGATGCCGCGGGTGTGTTGTTCTTGCTAGCGCTGGCGATGCTGGCCGGCTTTCTGTTCGTCGCCACCTGCTCGGGCTGGCTGGCGCGTCGCGGCATCGCGCCGATGACACTGCTCGGCGTGGGCATGGGCCTGGCGTTGCTGACCGAACTGGCCATCATCCTGAACCTGGCTCCACCCGCCTGGCTGTGGCCGCTGCTGGGCGTGTCGTTCAGTCTGAGCAACATCGCTTATTCGCAACTCAGCGCGGCCTTCCCGGTGGCGCTGGCCGGGCGCGTCAATACCGCCCTCAATCTGGCGGTGTTCGTCGGTGCCTTTGGGCTGCAATGGGGCATTGGCGCGGCGGTCGACGGCATTGCCGCTGGCATGAGCCGCGCTGATGCCTTTCGGATCACGTTTGCCGTGCTGTTGCTGGTGCAGGCGCTGGCCTTTGCGTGGTTCCTGCTGCCCGCCAAGCGGGTCCATGTCGCGGCCTGACCGGTCGACCCATCCTGCGTCCATTCTGACTTGAGCAAGGCTGACTCCTCCATGAAATCCCGATCAACGAGCGGTGGCCTGGTCTACAGCACCGACAGCGGCCGCATGTGCCCCAACTGCCGCCTGCCCCAGGCCCAATGCCGTTGCAGCGCGACCCCGGTGAGCAGCGTGACCGATGGCGTGGTGCGCGTGTCGCGTGAAACCAAGGGCCGCGCCGGCAAAGGCGTGACGCTGGTGCGCGGCTTGGCGCTTGAGCCGCTGGCGCTGGCCGCGCTGGGCAAACAGCTCAAAGCTGCCTGCGGCTCGGGCGGCACGGTCAAAGATGGCGTGATCGAAGTGCAGGGCGACCACTGCGCGCGCGTGATGGAGATGCTCAAAGCCCAAGGCTTTGCCGTCAAGCGGGCAGGGGGCTAGGCATGAAAGCCGAAGACCTGCAACTGCTGGTGACGCGCAGCATGCCCTTTGGCAAATACCAAGGCCGGCTCATTGCCGACCTGCCGGGCGACTACCTGGCCTGGTTCGCGCGCCAAGGACCGCCCAAGGGCGAGATCGGGCGCCTGCTGGCGCTCATGCATGAGATCGACCACAACGGCCTCAATGACCTGCTCAAACCGCTGCGCAAGGGAGGCAACCCAAATTAAGGGGCACTGCGCGGATGCGGCAGCAAACGGTCGTACTCGCCTTTGACCACCGCGTAGCACTCGCACACGCGTTCTTCCAGTTTGGGGCGATCGATCACCGTGATGTGACCGCGTCGGCGGGTGATCAGGCCGTCCTTTTGCAGCTTGCTGGCAGTCTGCGTGATGCTTTCACGGCGCACCCCCAGCAGGTGCGCAATCATGTCTTGCGTGACCTCCAATTCATTGGCATGCAGCCGGTCCAGGCTCATCAACAACCAGCGGCACAGTTGCTGGTCGAGTGAATGGTGCTGGTTGCACACGGCCGTTTGAGAGGTCTGGCAGATCATGGCCTGCGTGTACAGCAAGGCCAGGTGTTGGAGCTTTTCGCCCAGCGCAAACTCCTGTTTCATGATTTTGCGACTGAGCCGATAGGCCTCGCCCGCACTTTGCACCTCGGTGCTGCTGGGCATGCTGTCGCCGCCCATGAAGATGGAGATGCCGACCATGCCTTCGTTGCCGACCAGGGCGACTTCACTCGATGATCCGTCTTCCAGGGCGTAGATCAGCGAGACGATGCCGGAGACCGGGAAATGCAGAAAATTCACGTGGTCACCCGACTCGGACATCGTCAGCCCCAGCGGCAACGGGATCAATTTCAGTTCTGGCAGCAGACGCTCGTAATCCTCAGCGGGCAGGGCGGCCAAAATCCGGTTCTGCTTGGGGTCGGCCGGTGGCCTTTTTTCAATTGTTGACATGGCTTGATTTTAAAAGTCTTAGGACGGTTCAATTTCCAGCGCTTCATCAGGCCCCAGCGGCTCCAGCGTGCGCATCTGCTGCGCCAGCACGTCCAGGGTCGCCTCGGACGCGTCCTGCCCCAGGGCGTGACGTGCCAGGATACGTTCGCGCAGCTGCGCGGGCGTGGCCTGCGGCGCCAGGATGCTGAACGCCACATCGCACTCGCGCGCCAGCGCGCGAAAGGCGTCGCGGTCGGAGCGGTGCGGGAAGGTGGCGTCCACAATCACTGACCAGCTAGAGAGCAGCAAGCGCCGGGCCTGTTCACGCAGGTGGCCATAGGTGCGGCCGTGGGCGTCCAAGGCGTAAATGCCCTGGTTGAGCGTAGCGCCGCTGCGCGCGCTGCCGCTCAGTCCGAACAGGCGCTTGCGCTCCACATCGGAGCGCAGGCGCAGGGTGCTGGCATGGGCGTCGCTTAGCAGCAACCGGTTCGATGCCACGGTCTTGCCGCAACCGGAGAGGCCATGTGTGATCACTAGGCGGGGCGCGGGCGGCGTCATCAGGCGCTCGGCCAGCGCGATATAGGCCAGCGCCTCACTGCCGTCGTCCTGCGTTTGCCGTGTGCGAATCGCCGCCACCTTGGCCCGCACCATGGCCCGGTAAACGCCGTAAAAGCGCAGCAGAGCGGCGGCTTCATAGTCGCCGGTGCGGCTCAGGTACTCGTCGATGAACCAGTCAGCCAGGCCGCTTTGCTGGTGGGCGAGCAGGTCGACATAGGTGAAGGCGACTTCGCTGGCGACATCAATCCAGCGCAGGCTGTCGCTGAACTCGATGCCGTCAAACATCCGCACCCGCTGGTCAATCAGGACCAGATTCGCCAGGTGCAGATCGCCGTGGCATTCACGCACCCAGCCGGCCTGCTTGCGCGCCTGTAAGAGCGGCGTGTGTTGCGCAAACTGCGCCTCGGTCCAGGCATGCAAGGCTTTGAGCCGGCTGGGCAGGCCCGTTGCCGGCAAACCGTCCCGCAGCGCGTCGAAGTTGTCCCGCATCGGCGCGATGACCTGCGGCGGTGCGCCAAAGGGTGAGTCTTGCGGCGCCACTGCCGCCGCCTGATGAAAGGCGCTCACGGTGCCGGCCAGATCGGACACGTGCGAGGCCTGCAGTTCACCGCGGGCACAGACTCGGTCAAGCCGCCCGGCTTCGTCGAAGCGGCGCATCTTGACGGCGTATTCGATCGGTGTGCCGAGGCCGCCCCATTGCGGGTCTTGCGGCGTGTTGCCAATGGCGAGCACCTCCAGGTAGAGGTCCGGCGCAAAGCGGCGGTTCAGGCGCAACTCGTTCTGACAGTAGCGCTGGCGTTGCGCCAGCGTGCTGAAGTCGAGAAAAGACAGCTTCACCGGCTTCTTGATCTTGTAGGCAAAGTCCCCCGCCAGCAGCACCCACGAGATGTGCGTCTGCACCAGGTCAACCCGTTGCACCGCACCTGGATACCGCTTGGGCTCCAGCAGGGCCTCAATGAGGGGGGGCAAGTTATCGTCCATTCGCGTGATGATGCCAGAGGCCGAGGATCAGGCCGAGGAGGCGGGGCGGGGCTCCGCTTGCAGCCCCCATAAACGCGGCCCCGAGGCATCCAGATGGGTCAGATAGACCCGCAACTCAAACTCCAGCTGGTGGTAGCGCGGCTCCATGTGGCAGCACAGCTGGTAAAAGGCCTTGTCATGGGCGCGCTCCTTGAGGTGCGCCAGCTCATGCACGCTGATCATGGTCAGGAACTCGGGCGGTGCGTCCTTGAACAGGGCAGCAATGCGGATTTCGCGTTTGGCTTTGAGTTTGTTGCCCTGCACGCGCGATACCGTGGTGTGGGTGCCCAGCGCGTGCTGCACGATCTGCAATTTGCTGTCAAAAGCCACCTTGGCCAAAGGTTCGGCACCGCGCAGGTAGTTTGCCTTGAGCGCCTGCACGTACTCAAACAGTGCCTTGTCGGTCCGCACGCCGTGGGCATCGGGGTACTTATTCTGTAGCCACTGGCCCAGTCGCTGGTCAGCGATGAGCTGGGCCACCTGCGCCAGCGTGTCAGCCGGGTAGCCCTGCAGAAACTTCAGGCGCTGGGCGGGCGCACAGGATGCTAATGAATTCATAGCTGCATATGCAGTGTTCGCGGGGGCTAGAGGCCGATTTGCCTTAAACTTCGTGGCGCAGCGCCGGGAACAGGATCACGTCGCGGATGCTGCTGCTATCGGTCAGCAGCATCATCAGCCGGTCCAGGCCCACGCCGCAGCCGCCGGTGGGCGGCATGCCGTATTCCAGCGCGCGAATGAAGTCGTGGTCGTAATACATGGCCTCGTCGTCGCCCTCGTCCTTGGCCGCCACCTGGTCGTGAAAGCGCGCGGCTTGCTCTTCGGCGTCGTTGAGCTCGGAAAAGCCGTTGCCGAATTCGCGGCCGGTGATGTAGAGCTCAAAGCGTTCGGTCACTTCAGGCCGGTTGTCATTGGCGCGTGCCAGTGGGGAGATTTCGGTCGGGTGCTCCATGATGAAGGTCGGCTGCCAGAGCTTTTCTTCCACCGTTTCTTCGAAGTACAGCACCTGCAGACTGGGCAGGCTGCGGGTGGATAGGTGGTGCTTGGCCTCGGTGATGCCGAGTTTGGGTAGCACGCTACGCAACCAGGCGGCGCTGTCGACCTTCAAGCCGGAGCCGTCTTCCAGCGGCTGACCGGCTTCGGTGTGCTTGCAGATGGCCTCGTGAATCGTCAGGCGCTCAAACGGTTGGGTCAGATCAACCGCGCGGCCGCCGTAGCTCAGCTCCAGGGTGCCAACGGCTTTCTGCGCCGCATCGCGAATCAACTTTTCGGTGAAGGTCATCAGGTCCTGGTAGTCCCAGTAGGCGGCATAGAACTCCATCATGGTGAACTCGGGGTTGTGGCGCACCGAGATGCCTTCATTGCGAAAGCTGCGGTTGATCTCGAACACGCGCTCGAACCCGCCCACGATCAGCCGCTTCAAGTACAGCTCGGGCGCAATGCGCAGAAACATTTTCTGGTCCAGCGCATTGTGGTGTGTGGCGAAGGGCTTGGCGTTGGCGCCTCCGGGAATGGGGTGCAGCATCGGCGTTTCCACTTCCAGAAAGTCGTGCGCCACCATGAACTCGCGAATGCCGCTGACCGCCTTGCTGCGGGCCGTGAAGCGCGCGCGCGTGCTCTCATCCATCATCAAGTCAACATAGCGCTGGCGGTATTTGGTCTCCTGGTCGTTCATGCCGTGAAACTTGTCGGGCATCGGACGCAGGCTCTTGGTCAGCAGGCGCACTTCCGAGGCATGAATCGAGAGCTCGCCGGTCTTGGTCTTGAAGACCTTGCCCTCGGCGGCCACGATGTCCCCCAGGTCCCAGTGCTTGAAGCTGGCGTACACCTCGGCCCCCACATCTTCGCCCTTGATGTAGAGCTGGATGCGCCCGGTGCTGTCTTGCAGGGTGGCAAAGCTGGCCTTGCCCATGACGCGCTTGAGCATCATGCGCCCGGCGACTTTGGCGACGGTGCCTTGCTCGACCAGGCCTTCCGGGGTTTGACCGGCGTGGGCCGCAAACAAATCAAAGGCGTGGTCGGCCGGCTTGAAGTCGTTGGGAAAGGCGACGCCCTTGCCCTCGGCCTGCAGCTGGCGCAGGGCTTTCAGTTTGTCTCGGCGCTCCAGGATCAATTGGTTTTCGTCAACGGGGGCTGGGGCAGGGGTGCTGGAATGGTCGGACATGGGGCGCAGTGGAAAGAAGTGAGGGCGACAAGGACGGAGCCTTGACGGGCGTTCTTTGGCGAAACAGAGCATTTTAAGTGGCTCTGCCCGCACGCCCTGGTTCTGCGAACCGATAAACTTGGCACCATGCTCTACCAAATCTTTTCCCTGCTGCTCGAAGTGGCCACCAGCATCCTTGCCGGCGCCAGTCTGCTGCGGCTTTATATGCAGTACCAACGCATTCCGATGTCGATCCGCTCGGGCAATCCGATTGGGCGTTTTGTCTTTGCGCTGACCGACTGGCTGGTGCTGCCGCTGCGGCGTGTCGTGCCGGCCGCGGGGCGTTGGGACCTGGCGAGCCTGGTGGCGGCTTTTGCGCTGGAGCTGGCGCAGTTCTTGTTGTTGTGGCTGGTCGCGGGCGCCGGCGGCGGCCTGTTTGCGGTGCCAATTCTGGCGGCTTTTGGTCTGGTGCGGCTGGCGATCTCGGGCATGACCGGTCTGGTCATTGTGTATGCCGTGCTGTCCTGGGTGCAGACCCAGTCGCCCATCGCGGACGTGATCGGGCGGCTGGTTGCACCGCTCCTGATGCCGATCCGCCGTGTGGTGCCGCTGGTGGGCGGCATTGACTTGTCGCCGCTGGTGCTGTTGCTGTTGCTGCAGATCGCCTCGATTGTGCTGGGAAGCCTGCAGGCCGCTGCATTGATGGCTTTTTAGTGCAAAGATCCATTTGGCGGCACTGCGTGCCTGCATGGTGCGCCCGCACGATCTGGACGTGAAGCGTGTTATCGGCCTGGCAACCTCGAATTGCGTGGCATGGTGGCCTGATCTTTTTGTAGCGCCTGTACTTGTGGCTATCGGGGCAATGCCGCGAGCTTGGGTGGGATGAGTACCAACACATGTTCGCGGCTTTCAAAGCTGGATTGCAACGGGGTGTTTAACGCGGCGGCAACCCGCTGCAAATCTTCCTTTGGCAGACCCACATACAGCGCTGCGGCTGAGTTTGGCATTTGGGCTAAGGCATTCAGGCTGACGGCACTGACATTGCCATGCGCGTAAAAAGTAGCTGAAAACGGGACCTTATCAAGGTAGACCAGCTTGTCGTCGGGCTTCATTTGCGCCAGGGCGTGGGCAACCAGGTATTTTTCGGTTTTCAGGCGCTGCGGCTGCAGCGCACCCACAATCATGTACAAGGTCACACCCAGGGGAATCAGCAGGGTCAGTGTCACCGGCATGGCGAGCGCCCAGCGTGTGTTTGCCAGGGCTTGTTGCACGCTCAGCGCCATCAGCACGCTAAAGGCAGCCAGTGCAGGCAGCACGTAAGTCCACAAAATATTACCTGAGAGAGAAAAAAATACGGGGGTAAACAAAGCCCAGGCCAGCAGATAGGCCAGGTTGGGGTCAAGCCGCTTTTGCCACAGCGCGGCACGTTGTGCGGGTTTGATCAGTTGGCGCAGCAGCATGGCCAGTGCCAGCAAGCCCCACGGAAGAGAGGCAATCAACACATCAAGCCAGATGGCGCCTTTCACGCGTTTGTGCGCCACGCCATACAAATCGCCAGCCCAGCCAGAATCAATGAAGCGCAAGAAATGTTCGCCGACTAAAAAGTAGTTCAAAAAACCAGGGGTTTTAAGCTCCGCCAGCACATACCAGGGCAAGCTCAGCAGCAGTGTCAATGCAAAACCCGTGACCCAAGGCATTTTTTTGGCGCTGCAACGCAGGCTGGGGTAGAACACCAGCAAAGGCAGCAGCGGCCCCGCCACCAGCACACCCATCAGCGGTCCTTTGGCCAACAGGCCCAGCGCCAGTGCGACAAAAAAGCCGTAGCGCCACGGCCAGCTGGGCGACTTGGCTGCCATCGCCCAAGCCACCATGGCCCAGGTGGTTGCCAAGGCCAGAAAGGGGTCGGTCAGCACGGCGCCCGAGGCAATGAACACCAGTGCGCAAGACGCGTAAATCAACAGCGACCAGGTGGCCACGCGTTCACCAAAGTGGGCCCGGGCATAGGCAAAGATCAGGCCCATGCTGCCCAGCGTAGCCAGCCATGAGGGCAGCCGCACGGCAAATTCTGTAATCCCCAGCAGTTTGAAGGCCAGGGCTTCGGTCCAGAAAGAGAACGGGGGTTTGCCCCAAAAAGGCTGCTCAGGGGCAAACCAGGGGGTGATCCAGTCGCCTGTTGCCGCCATGAGTCGGGCCATCTCTGCATAGCGGGGCTCGGACGTGCCGGTCAGGGGCATGATCGCCATGCCCACCAGGCGCAGGCCGAGCAAAATGCCAAGCAGCCACCATAGATTAATGCGTTTGTTCATGGGCTGCTGCTTCTTGTGCAGCGTCGGTTGGATTCAGCGCACGCGGGCTTTGCACCACGTCGCGCAACACATACAGTGGGCGCTGCTTGGCTTCCAAATATGTTTTGCCCACGTATTCACCAACCACGCCAATGGAAAGCAGTTGCACACCACCCAAAAAAGTGATGACGGCAATCAGGGATGGATAGCCGCTCACCGCGTTGCCATGCCACAAGGCATCGAGCACAATTTTCAAACCAAAGGCCGCGCCCGCCAATGCTGCCAGCATCCCAAAGCTGATGGCTAAGCGCAACGGGGCCACTGAAAAAGAGGTAATGCCTTCAAACGCCAAACCCATCAGCCCGAAAAAATTCCATTTGGTGCTGCCGGCGGCGCGCACTTCGCGGTCGTATTCGATGACATGGGTCGGAAACCCGACCCATGCAAACAGGCCTTTCATGTAGCGATTGCGCTCGGGCAGGTTGTTAAGCGCGTTGACGGCGCGCCGACTCATCAGTCGAAAGTCTCCCGTGTCCTCAGGAATCGCGAAATGGCTGATGCGGTTGAGGATCCGGTAAAAAAGATGTGCGCTCAAGCGCTTGCCCCAGGACTCACCAGCCCGGGTACTGCGTTTCATGCAGACGATGTCTGAACCCGCGTAAAACGCCTCCAGCATGGCGCCAATGAGTTCGGGAGGGTCCTGCAAATCGGCATCCAAAATCACCACGGCATCACCGCTGGACAGGTCCATGCCTGCACTCAAGGCCGCTTCTTTGCCAAAATTACGACTCAGCCGTACCGCCTTGATGTGTGGGTCATGCGCGGCCAGCGCCACCAAAATATCACCGCTACCATCGCGGCTGCCGTCATCCACCAGCACCAATTCGTAGCTGATCGCCAGCGGGGTCAGCACTTGGGCGAGGCGCTCAATCAAGAGGGGCAGGACTTCGCGCTCGTTGTAAAGCGGCACCACGACCGACAGGTCAACCCGATCGTGCTGCTGGGGTTCAAAGTGTCTGGCTGAAGATTTAGTGTGCATGTGCAAAACGTGCGATCCGGCAAGTTCGGGCCTGGCGCGGCGATAGGCCCCAAAGGGCGGACTGTGACTGTCTTTTCCTGATGCAGCCCCAGATTCTTTAACTCACCGCATCCGCTGATTGGCGCGTCAACATGGCCAAGGTCTCGGCGATGGTCTTGCGCAGCTCCCGGCGATCACAAATGAGGTCGATCGCGCCTTTGGTCTGCAGGAATTCGGCGCGTTGAAAGCCTTCAGGCAGCGTCACACGCATGGTGGATTCGATCACGCGCGGGCCCGCAAAGCCGATCAGGGCTTTGGGTTCGGCGATCACCACGTCGCCCAAAAAGGCAAAGCCTGCGCTGACGCCGCCCATGGTCGGATCGGTCAGCACGCTGATGAAGGGCAGTCCTTTTTTGGCCAGTCGCGTCAACGAGGCATTGGTCTTGGCCATTTGCATCAGGCTCAGCAGCCCTTCCTGCATGCGCGCGCCGCCGGTCGAAGAGAAACAGACAAACGGCACTTTTTGTTCGATCGCGGTATGCACGCCCCGCACAAAGCGCTCGCCTACTACGGAGCCCATGCTGCCGCCCATGAATTCGAATTCAAAGCAGGCCGCCACCACGCCGATACCCATCACCGCGCCGCCGATCACCACCAGCGCATCGGTCTCGCCGGTGTTTTCCAGCGCTTCTTTCAAACGCTCCGGGTACTTGCGGCTGTCCTTGAACTTGAGGGCATCGACCGGCAGCACCTCCTGGCCAATTTCATAACGCCCTTCGTTGTCCAGAAAGACATTGAGCCGGGCGCGTGCGCCGATCCGGTGGTGGTGGCTGCAGCTCGGGCAGACATTCTGGTTTTGTTCCAGGTCGGTTTTGTACAGCACGCTGTCGCAACTCGGGCATTTGATCCACAGACCCGTGGGCACGCTGCGCCGGTCGGCCGGGTTGGTCTGCTGAATTTTTGGGGGAAGTAGTTTTTCGAGCCAGCTCATGGCGTTTCTCCGCTAATCAGAAATGTAAAAGTCAAACGGCATGCGGTGGATTATGAATCGAGCGCAGTGCGGATTTCACGCAGGAATTTTTGTGCCACCGGGGCCACTTGGTCCCGCGGCTGTGCATCAATCAACTCGATGATTTTGCTCCCGATGACAACCGCATCCGCCACCTGCCCGATGATCCTGGCGGTGGCGGCATCGCGAATGCCAAAACCGACGCCGACCGGCACGTTCACGTGCGCACGAATGCGCGGCAGCATCGCCTCGACGGCAGCGGTGTCGAGCGCGCCGGACCCGGTGACACCCTTTAGCGAGACGTAGTAAACATAGCCGCTGGCGACCCGCGCGACTTGCTGCATGCGCTCGTCGGTACTGGTGGGCGCGAGCAAGAAAATCAGGTCCAGTCCCGCACTTTTGAGCTCAGAAGCAAAGTCTTCGCATTCTTCGGGCGGGTAGTCGACGACCAGCACACCGTCGACACCGGCTGCTGCTGCGTCCAGCACGAAAGCACTCTTGGCGTCCCCTCGGTCATGTTTCTGGTTGTAGCGCTCCACCGGGTTGGCGTAGCCCATCAGCACCACCGGCGTGCTGTTGTCCTGCTGTCGGAAGCTGCGCACCATAGCGAGTACTTGCACCATGCCAATGCCGGCGGCCAGTGCCTTGTCGCCGGCTTTCTGGATCACCGGGCCATCGGCGCTGGGGTCGGAAAAGGGCACGCCCAGTTCAATCACATCAGCGCCACCCGCCACAAATGCGTGCATCAACTCAGGCGTGACATCGGGGAACGGGAAGCCCGCGGTGACATAGGGAATCAGGGCCTTGCGCCCTTGGGCCCTCAGCGCGGCAAAAGTGGGCGCGATGCGGCTCATTGGGGTGCTCCTGAAACACTAGCTGTTCGCGCAAGCGGCACAAGGGCTACAGGCTTATTTTGTATTGAGTTTCCCTTGACCGACTGCCCGGTGCAACTGGGGCGGCAAAAGAAATTGGCGTTGGAGAGATCGGCCACGGTGCCGATGTCCTTGTCGCCGCGACCGGACAAATTCACCAGGATCGATTGGTCTGGGCGCATGGTTTTGGCCAGCTTCATGGCGTAAGCCACGGCGTGACTCGATTCGAGCGCCGGAATAATGCCTTCGGTACGGCACAGGTAGTGGAAGGCGGCTAAGGCCTCCTGGTCTGTGATGCCCACATACTCGGCCCGGCCGATGTCTTTGAGGAAGGCGTGCTCCGGGCCAACGCCAGGGTAGTCCAGGCCGGCGCTGATGCTGTGTGTTTCAGTGACCTGGCCGTTGTCGTCTTGCAGCACATAGGTGCGGTTGCCGTGCAGCACGCCCGGGCTGCCGCGTTGCAGCGAGGCCGAGTGTTTGCCGCTGTCCATGCCTTCGCCTGCTGCTTCGACGCCAATCAGGCGCGTGGCTTCATGCGCAATGTAGGGGTGAAATATGCCCATGGCGTTGGAGCCGCCGCCGACACAGGCCGTGACCACGTCCGGCTGGCCACTGGTGCAGCCTGCGGCTTGCAGCATCTCGGGCATTTGCACCAGACATTCCTTGCCGATCACGCTTTGAAAATCGCGCACCATCATCGGGTACGGGTGCGGTCCGGCCACCGTGCCGATGATGTAAAACGTGTTGTCCACGTTGGCGACCCAGTCGCGCATGGCCTCGTTCAAGGCGTCTTTGAGGGTGCGGCTCCCCGATTCGACCGGCACCACCGTGGCGCCGAGCAGGTTCATGCGGTACACATTGGGGCTTTGGCGCTTGACGTCTTCACTGCCCATGTAGACCACGCATTCCAGACCGTAGCGGGCGCAGATGGTGGCGGTGGCGACGCCGTGCTGGCCGGCGCCGGTCTCGGCAATCACGCGCGGCTTGCCCATGCGCTTGGCCAGCATCGCCTGGCCGATGGTGTTGTTGATCTTGTGGGCGCCGGTGTGGTTCAGATCTTCGCGCTTGAGAAAAATCTGCGCGCCGCCCTGCTCGCGGCTCATGCGCGCGGCGTGGTAAACAGGGGAGGGACGACCGACAAAGTGCTTGAGTTCGTACTCGAATTCGGCGACAAAAGCAGGGTCGAACTGGTACTTGGCGTAAGCCGCCTTGAGTTCATTGATGGCATGCGTCAGCGTCTCGGAAACAAAGCTGCCGCCGTAAATGCCGAAGTGACCACGCGGGTCGGGTTGTTGGTATTTATACATAGTTAACTAATCAGTTGGGGACAGAGCTGGTTCGTTTCACGTAACTGCGGTCTGTCCCGCAAGGTATTCAAATTGCTTGTCGGCGGCGCGAACGGCGGCGACAAACTGGTTGATCTTTTCAGGGTCTTTGATGCCCTTGTTGCCGGGGCCGGAGACTTCGACCCCCGAACTCACATCGACTGCCAGCGATTTACAGCGCGGGCGCACCTGCAGGATGCCCGCGGTCACGTTGGCAGCGCTGAGCCCACCACTCAAGACGAGGTGAGCGTTGACGTTTGGAGGCAGCAGTGACCAATTGAATGTTTGACCGCCACCGCCGTAGCCTTCCACATGGGCATCGAGCAAAATGGCCTGGGCCTGAGAATAATCAAGCGCGAATTTTACGAGATCGAAGCCGCCACCAGTGTCACCCAGCGGAATGCGCGCTGCACGCAAATAGGGGCGAGCCCCCGCTTGGGATGCCAGCCAACACTGCTCCGGTGTTTCTTCACCATGAAATTGAGCTGTAGCCCCCGCTACGATTGCGTGGGCAGCTATGATATTTTCAGTAGTCTCATTGACAAACAACAGCACCGGTGTGACAAAGGGCGGCAGTCGGCGCGCCAGCTCAAACGCCCGCGTTGGTGTGACATAGCGCGGACTTTTGGCATAAAGCACAAAGCCGATGGCATCCGCGCCGGCCGCCACGGCTGCGTCGACGTCCTGTTCACGCGTGAGACCGCAGATCTTGATCCGGGTGCGCTGGGCAAATAGGGGGGTAGTGGTCATGGCAATGCATCAAAGGCCGGTGTGCGATCCGGCAAACCCCAATGGGGGGCATAACACGGACCGAGAAAGTACAGCCCGTCAGGGGAAAACGTCGGTGCGGCGGCATCGCGGTCGCGCTCCAGCAGCACGTGCTTGACCCATTGCGGCGCCTGCTTGCCCTGACCCACTGTTACCAGGCAACCCATGATGTTGCGAATCATGTGGTGCAGAAAGGCGTTGGCTTCAAATTCGAATCGCCAGTAGGCGCCGCGTTTCGAGATGTCGATGCGTCGCAGCGTCTTGATCGGCGACAGCGCCTGGCAGGCCGACGCCCGAAACGAGGTGAAGTCCTGCTCGCCGAGCAGGTACGCCACGGCCTCTTGCATCGCGCCAGCGTCCAGTGGCTTGAAGACCCAGCCAACTCGGCCCGCATCCACGCTGGGGCGAACCGGGGATTCCATCACGATGTAGGCATAACGACGCGACAAGGCGCTGGCGCGGCAATGAAACTCGGGGGGCACCACATGCGCCCATTCCACGGCAATGTCGCGCGGCAGCAAAGCATTGGTGCCGCGTACCCAGGATGACGTGGCGCGCTCAAGCAGCGTGTCGAAATGCACCACCTGCATCAGACCATGGACGCCAGCGTCGGTGCGGCCGGCACACAGCGTGGAAACCCGCTGGGCGGTGAACTTGCCCAAGGCCAGCTCGAGCTTGTCCTGCACCGTCTGGCGGGATAACTGGCTCTGCCAGCCTTGGTAGGCCTGCCCGTTGTAGCTGATGCCCAGTGCCAGTCTCACAGTGGATTCATTGCGCGGTGCTCGGCGACTGCTCTGTGGCGAAGGCAGATCAGAGGTTGCTCAGCGCGCGTTGCGCCTTGATCTTCATGTCGCCTGAGGCTTCAGAGATCACTTCTTCAATCAGCGCGCGTGCGCCGTCCTCGTCGCCAATCGCCCGGAATTCCTCTGCCAGTGCCAGCTTGGTGACCAATGGGTCTTCATACTCATTGGCCATCGGGCTTGCGGCGGTATCCGTCGGTGCTTCGTCCCCCAAATCCAGGGACAGGGAGCCGAGGTCAAACTCGAGCATGCCTAAATCAGGCGCGGCAGGCGCTGGTGGTTCTGATTTGGGCAGGGGCACGGGGCTGGTCAGTCCAAAACTATTGGCGGCTTGCAGTTTGAAATCGTCGCTGTTCGCCGCCGGTGGGCTCTGGTCATTGTCTACAGCATCCAGATCGGGCAGCGAGAATTCAATGGCACCGATGCCATCGGCTGCATCGGCTTTGGCCGGCACAAAAGGTACTGCGGCTTCGTCCAAGCCAAAATCAAGCACTGGGGGTTCATCGACCGCCTTCAGGCTGATGGTGGGTTCGGTGTAGCTGGGTTGAATCTCGCTGATCGCGCTGACGGGCTCCTCGTCAAGCGAAAAGTCGAGGTCCAAATCGAGATCTGCTGCCCCGCCAGCCTGGGGCGCAATGACTTGGGTCGCCGCTGCACCCACACCGGCAGCAAGACTGCCCGTCTGTTCGAGTGTCATCGGACGAGAAGGCGTGCCATCCGGATTGTTGGGTTCGCCGCCGGGTTGGTACAGCGCATTGCTCGGGTCAATGCTCAAGCCGAGTAGGCAAATACGTTCCCATTCCGGCCCCTGACCCTCTGTCATCCTGAAGGCCTGGGTGGCCATGTTCTCAAAGCTTCTCGTATCACGCCGCTTGGCGAAAATATCAAGCAATTTTTGATGGATCGCGATGCGTCCGGGGTTGCTAACCAGGGCATCCTTCAAAATTTCTTCCGCCTGCATGTCGCGCCCATAGGCGAGATAGACATCAGCCTCGGCGACGGGGTCAACATCGTCGACCGCATCAAGCTGGCTGGGCGAGTAGACCATGGAGGAACCCGTGGCCGCATTGTCACTGGTGTCGACACTTTCACCGCCACTGGCGCCAAAGAATGAGTCGGGCTGCAACTGACTGTCCAGAAATGAACTATCGCCCGCGGCGGCCTTCTTGCGCTTGTTGGTGCGGTAGAGCCCAAAGGCGACCAACAGGGCGACCAGGCCAAGGGCGCCGGACAGGGCCAAAGGGCTTTCCGTCATGTCGTCAAGCAAGCTGGGTTCGGGCAGCGCCACGGGTGGGGTGGCTGCAGGCGCTGGCGTGGGTGCCGATGCTGTTGCCATGGGGCTAAGCACTGGTGCCCCAGGCACTGCAACTGCGGCGGCAGAAGCGGGCGCGCTAACCGCTGGTGCTGAGGCCGCGGTGACGCTCGGCGCTGCGCTTGGCTCGGCGACCAACGCGGCAGATGCCGGCAGAGCCGGCGCCACGGCAGTCGATGCCGCCCCAAGTTTGCCAAGGTCACTGATGTTCTTGGCGATTTCGGTCGCCCGGTCGGCCGCCTCTTTGGCATTGCGCTCTTGGGCTAGCTGAGCTTCAGCGGAGGCGCCCTGAACGGCTCCTTTTGACAAAGTCAATTTGTCAGGCACCGCGGTGAGGGGTTTTTTGTCCTCAACTTTGGCCTGCACCGCGCCGCTCGCTTTGCGGTCTGCGCCCGCCATCTGGGCGCTGGGCGCGGCAGCTGCCAGCTTGCGGCGGAAGTCGTTGAAATCCTTGCTTTGGGCAATGATGATCTGGCGGGCGTCTGCGGCTGGCGTGGCTTCTGCTTGCGCCGCGGTGGGGATGCTCACGACTGAGCCGGCCTTGACGCGGTTGACGTTATCGCCGATGAAGGCGTCCGGGTTGGCGCGCAGCAGAGCCACCAGCATCTGGTCAAGGGAGACATTGGCCGGCTTTGTCGCCGTCGCTATTTTGCTGGCTGTGTCGCCGGACTTGACGGTTACCGAGCGGACTTGGGCGTCCGGTGCCTTGTCAGCCAGCGGGCGTGCAGGCGGTTTGACCGGGCTTTGAGCAGGCTCAACTGCAGGCCGCGCGGGCGCC
This sequence comes from Rhodoferax sp., assembly GCF_010365055.1. Taxonomy (GTDB): domain Bacteria; phylum Pseudomonadota; class Gammaproteobacteria; order Burkholderiales; family Burkholderiaceae_C; genus Rhodoferax. The sequence continues at coordinate 15,176 of NZ_JAAFHA010000003.1, read as the reverse complement.
GCGATCGGTCTCGAAGGCGCAGGCGCGACTGGAGGAGCGACCCGACTGGTCGACGACGGCGCTGGAACTTGCACCGGGACTTGAGCCGGGGTTGGTGCGGTGCTTGCCGCTTGCCGCAGACTGGGTGGGTCAAACAACAGGGTGTAGTCACGCACGATGCGACCGGTCGCCCAGCTGGCCACCAGAATCATGTCAACAAACGGATCGTTGATGGCCCGGTCGCTGCTTAAACGAATGTAGGCACGTCCGTCGGCACGTCGTTGAAGCGAGACCTGCAGGCTCGCCATGGCAGGGTTGTATTCCAAGCCGGCAGTGCGGAAGGCGTCTGGCGACGCAATCGATGCTTTGAGCGAAGCGGCCTCTTCGGCGTTGATTTCCGGAACTTCAATTTCCGCCCGCAAAGGCTCTCCGAGTGCCGATTGAACCGAGATTCGACCCAGTGAAAGTGCCGCCGCATTCGATCCCCAGAGGCCGAAAATCGCAGTGGCCGCAATTGCCATGGCAGTTCTTTGCCAACGATGAGACTTAGAAATCAATTTGTGGACTCCGGTGTTCGGGCGGCTGGGAAGTTTGTCGTCATGAGGGGAGCAACTGCATCAGTACTGGCAACGTGAAAAGCACCATAGCATCAATGTTCGGCCCTGACAAGCCAAGCCAGCTCTTAACTTTGAATCATTGGCAGGCAAGGTAAACACCTGTGGATTCTATGTTGTCGAGCGACAACGGCCTGCGGCTTTCGCCGCCAGGGCAAACCCGTGAGCAGCATTCAATCACTGCTTAGGCGGCCAGCAGGATGCGCAGCATGCGGCGCAGGGGTTCTGCGGCGCCCCACAGCAACTGGTCACCAATGGTGAATGCGCCGACGTACTGCGGCCCCATGGCGAGCTTGCGGATGCGCCCCACCGGAATGCCCAGCGTGCCGGTGACGGCGACCGGTGTCAGGTGTTGCACCGTGGCCTCGCGCGTGTTGGGCACGACCTTGACCCATTCGTTATCGGCCGCAATCATGGCTTCAATGTCGGCGCTGGGCACATCCTTCTTCAGTTTGAAAGTGAGGGCCTGGCTGTGGCAGCGCATGGTGCCCACGCGCACGCAGAAGCCGTCCACCGGTGTCTCAGCGGTGCCAAAGGCGGCACCCTGACCCAGAATCTTGTTGGTCTCGGCGCCACCCTTCCATTCCTCGCGCGACATGCCCCAACCGGCTTCATCCGATTGCTTGCCAAGGCCCAAGTCCTTGTCGATCCAGGGAATCAGGCTGCCACCCAGCGGAACACCAAAATTGGCCGTTTCAGCCGGCGTCAAGGCTTGCTGTTTGCCCAGAACCTTGCGGTCAATTTCGAGGATGGCTGACTTGGGGTCGTCCAGCAGGTTCTTCACTTCGGCATTGAGCGTGCCGAATTGCGTCAACAACTCGCGCATGTGCTGCGCGCCGCCACCGGATGCGGCCTGGTAGGTCATGCTGGTCATCCACTCGACCAAGCCTGCCTTGTACAGCGCACCGACACCCATCAACATGCAGCTGACGGTGCAATTGCCACCAATCCAGTTGTTGCCGCCTTTGGCCAGGGCATTCTTGATGACATTCAGGTTGACCGGGTCCAGGATGATGACGGCGTCGTCCGTCATGCGTAGCGTGGATGCCGCATCAATCCAATGGCCGCCCCACCCGGCAGCACGTAGTTTGGGGAATACCTCGGTGGTGTAGTCGCCCCCCTGGGCGCTGATGATGATGTCGCATTTTTTCAGCGCTTCAATGTCAAAGGCATCCTTCAGGATGGTTTCGTTTTTGGCCAGAGCCGGGGCTTGGCCACCGGCATTGGAGGTTGAAAAGAAGACTGGTTCAATCAGATCGAAATCGCCTTCAGTCTGCATGCGGTCGATTAACACCGAACCCACCATGCCACGCCAACCAACCAGACCCACCAGATTGCCAATTTTCATCATCTTGCCCATTTAGAGTTGAATTAAAAACATCAGAACAGTTCACCCAGACTGCATCACCTTAAGAGGCGGGCTGCACGGATCATTACAAAGCCTTGACCACCGCCGCGCCCATCTCGTGGGTGCTGACGCGGGTGGTGCCTTCGCTAAAAATGTCAGTGGTACGCAGCCCGAGTGCCAGCACCTTCTTGACCGCGGCTTCAATGCGCTGGGCGGCGGTTTCTTGGTTCAGGCTGAAGCGCAGCATCATGGCCGCGCTCAGGATGGTGGCCAACGGGTTGGCGATGCCCTTGCCGGCGATGTCGGGTGCGCTGCCGTGGCTGGGCTCATACAGGCCCTGGTTGCTCGAATTCAGGGACGCCGAGGGCAGCATGCCAATCGAGCCGGTCAGCATCGCGGCTTCATCGCTCAGAATGTCGCCAAACAGGTTGCCAGTGACCACAACATCAAATTTTTTGGGCGCACGCACCAGTTGCATGGCGGCGTTGTCCACGTACATATGGTCAAGTTCGACGTCAGGGTATTGCTGGCCCACTTCGGTAACCACGTCGCGCCAAAACTGAAAAGTCTCCAGCACGTTGGCTTTGTCGATACTGGTGACACGCTTGCCGCGTTTGCGTGCCGCTTGAAAGGCGACGTGGGCAATGCGCTCAATCTCGGGGCGGCTGTAGCGCATGGTGTCAAAGGCTTCTTCAGCGCCAGGGAAGTGCCCGTCGGTCGCGACACGGCGACCGCGCGGCTGGCCAAAGTAAATGTCGCCGGTCAACTCGCGAATGATCAGGATGTCCAGACCCGCGATCAACTCGGGCTTGAGGCTGGAAGCGCCGACCAGCTCCGGGTAACAAATGGCGGGGCGGAAATTGGCAAACAGGCCGAGGTTTTTGCGCAAGCCCAGAATCGCCTGCTCGGGGCGCAGCGGACGATCGAGCTTGTCGTATTTCCAGTCACCGACGGCGCCGAACAATATGGCATCGGCCTGTTTGGCGAGTTTGAGAGTGGCCTCCGGCAAGGGGTGGCCGTGGGTCTCATAGGCGGCACCGCCGACCAGTGCGGTTTCCATCTCGAACTGGAGGTCAAGGGCATTCAAGACCTTCACTGCCTCGGCCACAATCTCGGTACCAATGCCATCACCGGGCAAAACTGCAATTTTCATAATGAATTTATCTGCTATTGAATTTATAGTTGCTTATGCAAGCAGGGTGTGGGCTAGCCACGGTTTTTGTGCCAATCTTTGGGCTTCAAAAGCCTTGATCTTGTCGGCATGGCGCAGCGTCAGTCCAATATCGTCAAAGCCATTCAGAAGACAGTATTTGCGAAAGGCCTGTACTTCAAATGGCAACTCTTCGCCGTCGGGCTTGACGATCACCTGGCGTTCCAGGTCAATCATCAAAGAGTAACCAGGGAAGGCCAGCGTCTCGTCAAACAACTTGCTGACCTGGTGCTCACTGAGGACGATGGGCAGCAAGCCGTTCTTGAAGCTGTTGTTGAAAAAAATGTCGGCGTAGCTCGGCGCAATGATGGCCCGAAAACCGAACTGATCGAGCGCCCAGGGCGCGTGCTCGCGTGACGAGCCGCAGCCAAAGTTCTTGCGTGCCAGCAGAATCGATGCGCCTTGATAGCGCGGCTGATTCAGCACAAAGTCAGGGTTCGGCTTGCGGCTTTGGGGGTCTTGACCAGGAAAGCCCGCATCCAGGTAACGCCATTCATCGAACAGATTCTGACCGAAGCCAGTCTTGCGAATGGACTTGAGGAATTGCTTGGGAATGATGGCGTCGGTATCGACGTTTTCGCGGTCCATCGGGGCCACCAGCCCTTTGTGCAGGTCGAATTTTTGCATAATGATTTCCTTGGGCCAGGCGGCTCAGACCAATGTCCTGATGTCGACAAAATGGCCGTAAATGGCGGCCGCTGCAGCCATGGCCGGGCTGACCAAGTGGGTGCGCCCACCGGCACCTTGGCGACCTTCAAAATTGCGGTTGCTGGTGGAGGCGCAGCGCTCGGTTGGCTCCAGTCGGTCGGCGTTCATGGCCAGGCACATGGAGCAACCCGGCTCGCGCCACTCAAAGCCGGCGGCCTTGAAGATCTCATGCAGGCCTTCGTGCTCAGCCTGCGCCTTGACCAGCCCGGAGCCCGGCACCACCATCGCCAGTTTGACGTTAGGAGCCACTCTTTGCCCCAGCTTTTTCACCAGCGTGGCCGCTTCACGGATATCTTCAATCCGGCTGTTGGTGCAGGAACCAATAAACACCTTGTCCACATACAGATCATTGAGCGCCTTGCCGGGCTCCAGCCCCATATAGACCAAGGCCCGTTCGATGGCGCTGCGCTTGTTGGCATCCTTTTCTTTGTCAGGGTCTGGCACGCGGTCCTCAATGCCAAGCACCATTTCGGGTGAAGTTCCCCAGGTCACCTGCGGGATGATCTGCGCCGCGTCCAACACAACAACAGTATCGAAACGTGCGTTGGCATCAGATTGCAGGGTCCTCCAGTACGCCACGGCCTGATCCCATTCAACGGCAGCCGCAGTGCCATTGGCCGCACTGTGCCCAGGTGCCAATGGGCGGCCCTTGACATATTCGATGGTCTTCTCGTCTACGGCCACCAGTCCGGCGCGGGCACCGGCTTCAATGGCCATATTGCATACAGTCATGCGGCCTTCCATGCTCAAGGCACAAATGGCTGCGCCGCCAAACTCAATGGTGTAACCCGTGCCGCCAGCGGTACCGATTTTGCCGATGATGGCGAGCACAATATCTTTGCCGCTGCAACCGCGGGGCAGGGTGCCATCAACCCGAACCAGCATGTTTTTTGCTTTTTTGGCGAGCAGGGTTTGCGTTGCCATCACGTGCTCGACCTCGCTGGTGCCAATGCCGTGGGCCAGGGCACCAAAGGCGCCGTGAGTGGAGGTGTGCGAGTCGCCACAAACGACCGTCATGCCAGGCAAGGTGGCACCATTTTCTGGCCCGATAACGTGAACGATCCCTTGGCGCTTTGACATGAACGGGAAATAAGCGGCGGCGCCATACTCTTGGATGTTCTTGTCCAGCGTCACGACTTGCTCTTTGCTGGTGGGATCCGTGATGCCGTCGTAGCCCAGTTCCCAGCCGGTGGTTGGCGTGTTGTGGTCCGCGGTGGCGACGATGGAACTGACACGCCACACCTTGCGGCCGGCCTGGCGCAAGCCTTCAAATGCCTGCGGACTGGTGACCTCGTGCACGAGGTGGCGGTCGATGTACAAGATGGCGGTGCCGTCTTCTTCCGTGTGGACGACGTGTTCGTCCCAGAGTTTGTCGTACAACGTGCGTCCGGGCGTTTCGATGTGGGTGCGGTCCATGGGTTCTTTCCTTGGCAAGGCATAATTTTAAGCGGCGCGGTAGAACCGGTGCGCTCGACATAAAAAAGCCCGCCGGTGTTGCCATCCGGCGGGCGCTTCAGATGACTGGGGTTCAGCGTTGGGAAATCGGCAGAACGTCCCGCTTGACGGAGCCCGTGAACAGTTGACGCGGACGACCAATTTTGTACTCAGGGTCGCTGATCATTTCGTTGAGTTGGGCAATCCAGCCGACCGTGCGGGCCAGCGCGAAAACGCCGGTGAACATGTTGACTGGTATGCCGATGGCGCGTTGCACGATACCCGAGTAGAAATCCACGTTGGGGTAGAGCTTGCGGGAAACGAAGTATTCGTCTTCCAGTGCAATTTTTTCCAGGGCCATCGCGAGTTTGAACAGAGGATCGTTTTCCAGGCCGAGTTCAGCCAAAACTTCCTTGCAGGTTTCCTGCATCAGTTTTGCGCGTGGATCGTAGTTTTTGTAGACCCGGTGCCCAAATCCCATCAGTTTGACGCCGGAATTCTTGTCTTTGACTTGCTCCATGAAGTGGCCGACTTTCTCAATGCCGCCCATTTGCTGGATGTCGCCCAACATGTTGAGGCATGCCTCGTTGGCGCCACCATGAGCCGGACCCCACAGGCATGCCACGCCAGCTGCAATGGCCGCAAAGGGGTTGGTGCCGGAACTGCCGCATAGACGCACCGTCGACGTTGACGCGTTTTGCTCGTGGTCGGCGTGCAGCGTAAAGATGCGATCCATGGCACGCTCAATCACTGGATTGACCTTGTACTCTTCACACGGATTGGCAAACATCATGCGCATGAAGTTGCCCGCATAGCTCAGATCGTTCTGCGGATACACGAAGGGTTGGCCAACGTTGTACTTGTAAGCCATGGCCACCATCGTGGGCATTTTGGCAATCAGCCGAATGGCTGCAACTTCACGGTGTTCAGGGTTGTTGATGTCGGTGCTGTCATGGTAGAAGGCCGACAGAGCGCCGACCAGGCCGGTCATGATGGCCATCGGATGGGCGTCACGGCGAAAGCCGCGCAGGAAAAACTGCATCTGCTCGTGCACCATGGTGTGGTTGGTCACGCGCTTCGTGAAGTCATCCTTGGCTACAGCATCCGGCAAATTTCCGTACAGCAGCAAATGACAGGTTTCCATGAAATCGCAGTTGGTGGCCAACTGTTCGATCGGGTAGCCACGGTACAGAAGTTCACCTTTGTCGCCATCGATGTAAGTGATGGCCGACTGGCATGAAGCTGTGGACAAAAACCCCGGATCGTAGGTGAACATGCCGGTCTGTCCGTACAGCTTGCGGATATCAATCACATCCGGTCCGACGGTGCCTTGGTACATCGGCAAGTCGATGCTGGGTTTGCCGTCACTGAACGACAGGGTGGCTTTATTGTCAGCTAGTTTCATTTTTCACCTTTCAAGGGGTTTTTTCAACATACACAAAACTTCACGCACATCATCACGATCCAGGTCCGCACTGACTTGCGCATTAGCGATAACTTGCGCCAGCGATTTGCGCTCCAAATGCAGATCCAGAAGATCGTTGTCGCTGAGTTCCATCAAGGCGTTTAAAGCCTGTCCTTGTCCGACTGTGAGGTTTGATTCAAAACGCCGGAAAAATCGTTCGATGAAAATGTCGTTTTCAAGCAGACCACGGCGACAACGCCATTTCAGTTTGCTTAGAGCCCGTTCATCGATCAGTTCTTTATCTGGTGTCATCGCGCTAGTTTCCATGCCAGGTCAAAGCGCGCGACGAACCATCATTTCCTTGATCTTGCCAATTGCCCTGGTCGGATTAAGGCTCTTCGGGCAAACATCGACGCAGTTCATGATGCTGGTGCAGCGGAACAGGCGATAGGGGTCTTCGAGGTTATCGAGCCGCTCGCTGGTCGCCTCATCGCGACTGTCCGAGAGGAATCGGTAGGCTTGCAGTAAACCTGCCGGGCCGACAAACTTATCAGGGTTCCACCAGAAGACCGGGCAACTGGTGGTACAGCTTGCGCACAAAATGCACTCATACAAGCCATTGAGTTCATCGCGCTCCTCGGGACTTTGCAGACGCTCTTTTTCTGGCGGCCTGGTCTCATTAATCAAATAGGGCTTGATCGAGTGGTACTGCTTGAAGAACAGCGTCATATCGACGATCAGGTCGCGCACCACCGGCAGGCCTGGCAACGGCTTGAGAACAATGGTGTCTGGCAACGTCAGCATATTGACCAGACAGGCCAAACCGTTCTTGCCATTGATGTTCATTGCGTCTGAACCGCATACGCCCTCCCGGCAGGAACGCCGGTACGAAAGTGTGGGATCAATTTCCTTGAGCTTTGACAGAACGTCCAGCAACATGCGCTCGCTGCCATCAAGTTCGACCTTGATGGTTTGCATGTAAGGCTTGGCATCGGTGTCAGGGTTGTAACGGTAGATTTGGAAGGTGCGTTGAGCCATTTTTGTTTCTCCTTGACTGCTTACGGGTCAGAATGTGCGGACTTTGGGCGCGATGGACTCTGCCGTCAACGGCTTCATGACGACCGGCTTGTAGCTGAGGCTGTTGGTCTCTTTATCCCACAATGTGTGCTTGAGCCAGTTGACATCGTCGCGTCCGAGCGGGCACGTGGCGTCATCAGCGGGACGGTCGTAGTCGAGCACGCTGTGGGCGCCGCGGCATTCGTGCCGCGCCGCGGCCGACACCATGGTGGACTGCGCCACTTCGATCATGTTGTCCACTTCGAGCGCTTCAATCCGGTCGGTGTTGAATATCTTGGACTTGTCGGCCAGCTTGATACCGCCAACGCGTTCACGCAGCTTTTCAATTTTCTGCACACCCTCGTCCATGCTGGCTTGGGTGCGGAAGACGCCGGCGTGCAACTGCATGCAGGCGCGAATGTCGTCTGCTACTTTTTGCGAGTACTCGCCTGAAGTGCTGGCATCCAGTCGGTTCAAGCGTTCCAGCGACGCGTCAGCAGCATTGGCAGGCAGTGGCTTATGGTTCTTGCTCTTTTGGCTGGTTTCAATAATGTGATTGCCGGCGGCGAAGCCGAACACAATGATGTCAAGCAATGAATTGCAACCCAGTCGGTTGGCGCCATGGACGCTGACGCAGGCGCACTCGCCTACCGCGTAAAGACCATTGACGACTTCTTGCACGCCGTTTTTAGGAGCGACAACCTGACCGGTGATGCTGCTGGGCACACCACCCATCTGGTAGTGGTTGGTCGGGATCACTGGAATCGGCTCTTTGGTGATGTCGACATTGGCAAAATTGTGACCAATCTCGAACACTGAGGGCAGGCGTAGCTTGATGGTCTCAACGCCCAGGTGGGTCATGTCGAGGTTGATGTAATCCTTTTTCGGACCACAGCCGCGGCCTTCTTTGATTTCCTGGTCCATGCAGCGCGAGACAAAGTCACGGGTTGCCAGATCTTTATAGGCCGGTGCATAACGTTCCATGAAACGCTCACCGTTGCTGTTGCGCAAAATAGCGCCTTCACCGCGACAGCCTTCGGTCAACAACACGCCTGCGCCATAAACGCCCGTCGGGTGGAACTGCCAGAATTCCATGTCCTGCAAAGGTATGCCAGCGCGTGCTGCCATACCCAAGCCATCGCCGGTATTGATATAGGCGTTGGTGGAGGCGGCAAAGATGCGTCCGGCTCCGCCAGTGGCCAACAAAACTGTCTTGGCTTCAAGGATATGAAGGTCTCCGGTTTCCATCTCCAGAGCGGTAACACCCACTACGTCGCCTTCGGCGTCGCGAATCAAATCGAGTGCCATCCACTCGACGAAGAAGTTGGTGCGAGCTTTGACATTTTGTTGGTACAGCGTGTGCAGCATGGCGTGACCCGTGCGGTCGGCGGCAGCGCAGGCGCGTTGCACGGCTTTCTCGCCGTGGTTGCTGGTGTGGCCTCCAAACGGGCGCTGGTAAATGGTGCCGTCGGGGTTGCGGTCAAATGGCATCCCGTAGTGCTCGAGGTCATATACAACTTTGGGCGCTTCACGGCACATGAATTCAATGGCATCTTGGTCGCCGAGCCAGTCGCCACCTTTAATAGTGTCGTAAAAGTGAAAGTCCCAGTTGTCCTCATTCATGTTGGACAGCGAAGCGGCAATGCCGCCCTGCGCCGCCACGGTGTGCGAGCGCGTGGGGAATACTTTGGACAGCACCGCCACGTTTAGGCCGGCGTTGGCCAACTGCAGTGAGGCACTCATGCCGGAGCCGCCCGCGCCGACGATAACGACGTCAAATTTGCGCTTTGTAATTTTGGAAGTAGCAGTCATGATTTATATTGAGTCTCGGTTTTTGGATGCAACAAGCCGCAGCTTGCACGCCATTTTTACGAACACATGGGAGTACGATTTTTCTGGACGCTTCTTACAGGCGCCACAAGACTTGAATGCCCCAACCCGCGCAGCTCACCAGCCAGACGATGGCAAATACGTCCAGGACGAAGCGAACGCCGTAGGGATGGACGTAGTCCTGGAAAATATTGCGCATGCCAACCCACACGTGGTAAAGCAAAGCGAGGATGACAGTAAAGGTCAAGGCCTTCATCCATTGCGGTGAAAAAATGCCGGCCCATTGGGCATAGCCGATCGGGCCCTTGGTAAATACAAGCTCGGCCAGAACCAGCACCGTAAACAGCGCCATCAGGACGGCGGTCACGCGTTGGGAAAGCCAGTCGCGCATACCATAGTGCGCGCCCACAACGAGACGATGGGGACCAAAATTAACAGACATGATTAGTTTCCTGGTTGTTGAGGGGCAGCGCTGACGGGCCGAACCACAAAATTTAATAGAGGCCGAAAAGTTTGGCGCCAAGAATGACCGTCAGACCCAGGGTGGCAGCCATGACGAAGGCGGCAGACGACTTGCCGAATTCCTTGGTGGTGGCTTCGTGATGGGTATCCATCCACAGGTGGCGAATACCGGCAATGAAGTGGTGCAGATAAGCCCAGATCAGCCCCAGCGCGACCAGCTTCCAAATGAAACCGGGTAAACCCAGCATGCCTACATTGAAGGCGGAAGTGAATTTGTCAAAGGAGATTTCAGACGAAATCGAGTTGTCAAACATCCAGATGACGAAAGGCATCAAGAAGAACATGATGGCACCACTGACGCGGTGCATGCCCGACACAATGGATGCGAGTGGCCAGCGGTAACTGATGAGATCGCTGCCGCCAATGTTGTAGAACTCGGGACGCTTTTTTGCTTTGCTTGTCGCTGATTCAGACATACTTTGCTTTCTATGTTTTGGGTAACTGCTTTGTAACCAGTCTCGGCAGCTTCAAACATTCTATTGCAACGCGAACGGTATGTTGGCCTCAGCTGACTGCAGTTTGATCTGTGACAAAAAATGCTTTATTCGTTCATATGGAAGTATGAATGTTGTTCGTGAACAAGCCTATGCGTGTTCCGCTGATGACGGCCCATGCAGAACTTATCCCAGGGTGTTGAGGTAGTGATGCGTATCGGTACGGTAGTAGCCGCGGCGCAGTTCCATCGGTTCATCGTGGTAGGTGTAGGCAATCCGCTCCACACTCAACAATGGTGTACCGCGCGCTACTTTTAATAATTTTTCACGGCCTTCCAATGCGGGCTCGGCGCGAATTTTTTCTTCAGCACGCACCATGCGAACATTGAATTCGGTCTCAAACAATGCGTACATCGGACCCTGGTAGTTGGCCAGTCGCTCAGCGGTCAGGCCTTTGAACGGGATGGCGGGCAGCCAGATGTCTTCCAGAATAGTTGGCGTGCCGGCAAAGCTCAACACGCGGCGCACCTGCAGCACCGGATCGCCGGTACGCAGTGCGAGGGTCCGAGCGATATCGGCGCTGGCGCGGGCGCGGCGACACGCGATGATGTCTCGTTGGGCCGGGCCTTCGCTGCCCGGCGGGCCGCTGTCGGGAACGAGTTTCAAGAACCGAAATCGCACTTGTTGCTCTGCATGGGTGGCTACAAAAGTACCCCTGCCTTGACGCCGAAGCAGCAGATTCTCTGCGGCTAGTTCATCGATGGCTTTGCGCACCGTGCCCTGGCTGACTCGAAAGCGTAGCGCCAGCTCCATTTCACTGGGAATCACTTCGCCGGGTTTCCATTCGCCCGAGCGCAGGCTGTTCAGGATGAGGCTCTTGATCTGTTGGTACAGCGGGCTGAATGCCGGCGCGAGGGGCGCCGCAACAGCCGCCATGTTGCCAGCGACAGTTGGACTGCTGCCAACCAATGGGGACGGTGTGAGTTGCATATTGCAACACATCTTATCTTATATAAGACATAAGACAAAATTGACGACCTCGGGTTTTCCAGAGTAAACTTGGTGTCATTCTGAGGTGCTCAGGCAACCCGTTTGAGCAGCCACCAGGTCCCGTTTCACAACACTGGAGTTCTCACTATGAGCAAAAAACCCGTCCGCATTGCCGTTACCGGCGCAGCTGGTCAAATTGGTTACGCGATTCTGTTCCGCATCGCCTCAGGCGAAATGTTGGGCAAGGACCAACCCGTGATACTGCAATTGCTGGAGGTTCCGGTGGAGAAGCCGCAGCAGGCATTGCAGGGCGTCATGATGGAACTGCAAGACTGCGCGTTCCCGTTGCTGGTGGGTATGGATGCGCACAGTGACCCCATGACGGCGTTCAAAGACGCTGATTACGCCTTGCTGATTGGTTCGCGTCCGCGCGGCCCCGGCATGGAACGTGCCGAGTTGCTGGCCGTCAATGGCGCCATTTTTACCGCGCAAGGCAAGGCTCTGAACGCCGTCGCCAGCCGCAATGTCAAGGTGCTGGTGGTTGGCAACCCTGCCAATACCAATGCTTATATTGCCATGAAGAGCGCGCCTGATCTGCCTGCCAAGAATTTCACCGCCATGCTGCGTCTGGATCACAACCGTGCCTTGAGTCAACTTGCCGCCAAGACCGGCAAAGCGGTAGCCGATATTGAAAAAATGGCGGTCTGGGGCAATCACTCACCGACCATGTACGCTGACTACCGTTTTGCCACCATCAATGGCGAAAGTGTCAAGGACATGATCAATGACCAGGACTGGAACGCCAACACCTTCTTGCCCACCGTTGGCAAGCGCGGCGCGGCGATCATCGCGGCCCGCGGCGTGTCCTCGGCAGCATCGGCAGCGAATGCCGCCATTGACCACATGCGCGACTGGGCGCTGGGCACCAACGGCAAATGGGTCACCATGGGCATCCCGTCGGACGGTCAATATGGCATTCCGAAAGAGATCATGTTTGGCTTCCCGGTGACCTGTGAAGGCGGCGAATACAAGGTCGTTAAAGACCTGCCAATCGACGCGTTCAGCCAGGAATGCATCAACAAGACGCTCAAGGAGTTGCAGGACGAACAAGCGGGCGTGGCTCACCTGCTGTAAGAAAGTCTGCCGTCCCGGCGTTTGACCGTGATCCATGGCGGTGAGGCCCAGTCGGGCTTTCGCAGCAACGGTTGCGAATCACGCCCGGCACGGCGAGCGCCTCAATGCAACATCCCCGCGACATCCTTCACGGTGCCCAAGCCGCCACGCCCTTGCCGGTGTGCGACCATTACTGCGGGGTCGAGGCGCTGATGATCAAGAGCCTGGCTTTGCAGACCGAAATGTCTGCAGAGTTTGGCTCTTGTGTTTTTGATGTCACGCTCGATTGTGAGGACGGCGCGGCAATTGGCGATGAAAAAAATCATGCCAATCTTGTTGCAGCCCTCGTCAATCAAGCGTTGTCAGCTACTAAAAATATAGCGAGCGACAAGATCCGTCGGATTGCCGCGCGGGTCCATCCGGTGGATCACCCGGCGTTTGTGCAGGACGTGGACATCATTGTCGGTGGCGCGGCGGCGGGCTTGTGCCACTTGATGATTCCCAAGGTGGAGACACGCTTTGATGTGGATCGGGCCGTGCGACGGGTGGATCAAGCGGCGGCGCAATCCGGGCGAACCGTCCCGCTCCCTTTGCATGTATTGCTTGAGTCGCCTGCCGCCGTGCACCAGGCTTTCGACATTGCCGCGCACCCGCGGGTGCAGTCACTCAGCTTTGGCTTGATGGACTTTGTGTCCAGCCACGGGGGCGCGATTCCTGCCAGCGCCATGGGTGTCGATGCTGCCCTTGATGGGCACGGACTGGATCAGTTTACGCATCCCTTGGTGCGACGAGCCAAGCTGGAAATCAGCGCGGCCTGCCACGCACATGGCAAGGTGCCGTCGCACTGTGTGGTGACCGAGTTCCGAGACGTCGCATTGTTGCAGTCGGCTGCCAGGCAAGCGGCGCGTGCCTTCGGCTATACGCGGATGTGGAGTATTCATCCCGCGCAAATCCGGCCGATCCTGCAGGCTTTTGCACCTGAGGCGCAGGAGATTGAACTGGCTGCGAATATCATGCAGGCCGGCGGACAGGCGCACTGGGCACCGATCTCTTTTGGCGGTAAATTGCACGACCGTGCCAGTTACCGCTATTTTTGGCAAGTGCTGCAGCGGGCTCACCAAACCGGCTGTCATCTCCCGGCATCCGCTGCTGCTTATTTTTCGGATTCTGTTCCGACGCCATGCCATTAACCAAGTAAGGTCACTTCAGTGAAAAAGAAAATTATCGCATCGGTCTTGTTGATTGCGCTGCCTTTGGCACTGCTGGCCCAAGCGCCAAAGAAGGTGGCCCACAAGGCCAAGCGCTTGGCCCCGAGCCAGGTGCAAATCAAATCCAAAGCAGTTCAAATGGCCTCTGGCATCCGGGCCGCAGAGGCTGCCTTGAGCCCTGCCGAACTGGCCATCGCCGCCCTGATTTATCAAGGAAGCATGCCCTGCGAACTGGGCGCTTCTGTCACCGTGACGGCAGACGCCAAAGCGCCGGGCTACTTCGACCTGCAGATCAAGAACCTCAAATACCGCATGTTGCCGGTGGTCACGAGTACCGGGGCCATCCGGCTGGAAGACCAGCAGGCTGGCGCCGTGTGGTTGCAGTTGTCCAACAAGTCCATGCTGATGAATCAAAAGCTCGGGCAACGGCTGGCCGATGTCTGCATGAATCCTGAGCAGGTGATCGTAGCCGAGCGCCTGATCAAGAGCCCGGCCCCTGGCCTGCTTGATGCGCCGATCGTTGTTGCCCAGAAGCCAAATCTGCCTGTCGTCGTGCCAGGTGCCGTCCCCAGCCTGCCTGAGGCGCCAATCGTTGCGACGCAAGATCCAAAGCTGCCCGCCGTCACGCCAGCTGCGGTCCCCAGCCTGCTTGAGGTGCCGATCGCTGTTGCCACGGACTCAATGCCGCCTGTCGCCGTGCCAGATCCGGTCCCACAGCCTGCTCGCTGCGTCGCGCCCAACTACTGTTAAATAGATAGCGGGTAACGCAAGTCCGATAAGGGCTAGAGCCATTTTTTTCATAAATAAGGAGTAAATCATGTTGCAAAACTACCGTGCCCACGTGGCTGAACGCGCCGCCCTCGGCATTCCCCCCTTGCCCTTGTCGGCCCAGCAGACCGGCGAACTCATCGAACTGCTGAAAAATCCGCCCAAGAGTGAAGAAGCCATGTTGCTGGACCTGATCACGCACCGCGTGCCCGCCGGCGTCGATGACGCGGCCAAAGTCAAGGCCAGCTACCTGGCCGCCGTGGCGCATGGCACCGAAAAATGTTCCCTGATCTCACGTGAAAAAGCCACGCAACTGCTGGGCACCATGCTGGGCGGCTACAACATCAGCCCGCTCATCGATTTGCTTGACGACGCCGAAGAAAGCGTCGCCACCCAAGCCGCCAGCGGCCTGAAAAACACCTTGCTGATGTTCGACCAGTTCCACGACGTCAAGGAAAAAGCAGACAAGGGCAACAAATACGCCAAGGCCGTGCTGCAGAGCTGGGCCGATGCCGAGTGGTTCACCAGCCGCCCCGAAGTGCCGGAGTCGATCAAGC